>CBEUNK010000035.1:0-21479 GCA_965544455.1 uncultured Thiogranum sp. | reverse complement strand
TGCAGATATGCAAAGGCCGTACAATTATAGTTATGTGCTTAATAAGGAGAAGTTGTAATGAGAAAAATATTTCTATTAGTGGTCTTGGCCTATTACTCTTCACTATTAACCGGCTGCTCTGTTGGGATGGCTATGAGCGGCGAAGAACAGAAAGATACCTCCATCCTATTTCCTGGCTCACCCAGAGCGGTTGTAATAGCGAAGCTTGGTCCACCTGAGACTTCAACTAAATCGGATGATGGAAGCTATACAGATAGCTACCTTATCGTGAAAGGCAATGCTCCAAGTACTGGGCGCGCTGTAGCTCATGGGGCATTAGATGTGGTTACCTTAGGATTGTGGGAGGTAGTTGGTACGCCGATGGAAATGGGCGCCGGGAAAGAAGATGCGTCCAGGATAATTATTTACTACGACATCGAAGATAAAATTAAAGATATCCAGAAAATAGCAGTCTCAGAGAAAGGCGAAGTAGCAGGTCAGTGAGTAAAACACATAACCATTGCCTCAAGCCGACCACCTACGTCGCTGGCGCTCCTCCGGCGTCGACTTAGGCAGGACGTTATGTGATTAATGCCAGATTTAATCGACCGTGGAAGTTAATATGAAATATATAATGGGCTCTTTAATCATAAGCTTTGGCATTCTTTTTGTAGCAGTCTTGATGATGATCTCGCTGAATGTGCAAGCCCCGGAGGGAATTATGAAATATTTAGCATGGGCTTGGATTATATTAGCAATTGTAACATACCCATTAGCTAAAAAGTTGATTCGTGATTAAGGAGATGCTGACGTACTTAATGCCACATAATAGTAGTTATGTGTTCTGTGGAGAGCGCTGCAATGAGTGAATACTATCCAGAGAAAATACGCGCACTTCCTAGATTCGAGGGTCCATTCGATGCTTTCAAATTAACGGCTGAGGATTGCGATGTTCTCTTTGCTTCGTATCCTGCAGGTACGGTGATCGATTCCCACTCTCACGAAACGAAGAATATTGGGGTAATCACACAAGGGGAGCTTATTTTAACAATGGATGGGGAGACAGAAAGAATTGCTGCGGGAAGCTGGTATCACATTCCAGCTAATAAAGAGCATGCAGCCAAGTTTGAGGTTGCGACTTACGAAATCGAATTTTGGTTTAACACATAACAACTGCATCAAAACCGCCCGTGAAACGCACGGGCTGAGACCGCTCAAGCAGCGCGCGGCCCTTTATGCAAGACGTTAAGCAAACAATGAGAAAGGATTTAAGATGGAGATGCCAGATTGGCTAACGCGATTATTCGAAAGCATAGACCATAAGGATACTGAAGCATTCCTCGCGCTCCTCTCAGATGACGCGATATTCAGATTTGGGAATGCAGAGCCGGTCAAAGGCAAACATTCCATCCGTGGCGTTGTGGATAGCATCTTTGGCAGCGTCAAGACGCTTCATCACGATGTGCGTGCATCATGGGATCTAGGCGATACTTCAGTCTCTCACGGTATGGTCACATACACCAAGTATGATTCAAGTACTCTGACAGTCCCGTTTGCAAACATCCTCAGGAGAGAAAATAATCGTGTCAGCGAGTATCTCATCTTTGCTGATGTATCTGAATTGTACGGGAGTGCTTAACAAAGCACTGGAGGTTATTGCTTGCTACGCGCGCAAAACCTCAGTGCAGACGTTATGTGGCTTGACAGGGTGCATCGATACGTATAGCGTATTACGAATATCGAATCGATGGAGTTTGCCATGACGTCAGTAACTGTTTCTCCGAAATATCAGGTAGTTATCCCAAAAGAAGTGCGTGAATCCATGGGTATTGTCTCTGGTCAGAAGATACAAATTCTGACTTATCAGAATCGTATTGAACTAATACCTATCCGTCCTATGAAAAAGATGAGAGGCTTCCTGAAGGGGATAGATACCAGTGTAAAAAGAGACAAGGACAGAGTATGAATGTCGTAGATTCATCTGCGTGGTTATCCTATTTCGCGGGTGACAAGAATGCCGCTGGATTTGCAAAACCAATAGAAGCTATTGATGAGCTACTGGTCCCCAGTATTACGCTTACGGAAGTATTTAAATGCATTATGCGTCAAAGAGACGAAGATGTGGCGTTAGAAGCAATTGCACATATGGAGCAGGGAAAGGTAGTTTTTCTTGATAGCACTTTGGCTATTGATGCAGCAGTATATGGTTTAAAGCATAAATTGCCACTGGCTGATAGCATCATTTATGCAACAGCAAAAAAGTTCAGTGCCGTAATCTGGACTCAGGATGCCGATTTCAAAGCATTACCAGATGTTAAATACTTTCAGAAGGTAAAAGCCACATAACCAATCATTCGAGCTGACGCAGAAATCTGCGCGGTTCAATTCAATCGTTGTGAATTCAAGGGTGGAAGGAATAGTTGAAGAAGGTTTTATATGTTGACATGGATAATGTGCTGGTCGACTTTCCTTCCGGTGTAGCCCAGCTTGATGAATCTGTGCAACAGGAGTATGCCGGAAGGCTCGATGAAGTCCCTGGAGTGTTTTCACTCATGTCGCCGATGCCGAATGCCATTGCTGCATTTAGGGAGTTGGCTGATCTTTACGACACATACATACTGTCAACTGCTCCGTGGGAAAATCCCTCTGCATGGAGCGACAAATTGCTGTGGGTTAAAAATCATCTCGGCAAACCTGCCTATAAGAGATTAATCCTTTCTCATCACAAGAATTTGAACGATGGTGCATATTTGGTCGATGACAGAATGAAAAATGGTGCTGATGCCTTCGCAGGTGAGCATATTCATTTTGGCACCGAGCGATTCCCGGATTGGAAAGCCGTGTTAACTTACTTGCGAAAAAATGCATGATAATGCGCTCGTGCGGGGCGCAGAGCGAAGATATATGATGAGCACAAAAGCCCATATCATTGCAGCGATCATACTGGGCCTTGCGAGCAAGTTCACGATTGCTGAACAGGATTCAAGGCAGTTGGTTGAATTGCCAGAGATGATGCAGCAGCATATGCTGTCAAACATGCGCGATCATTTAGTGGTCATGAATGAAATACTGGTAAACATGGCAAACGGCCAACTGGACCAGGCAGCAGATATTGCAGAGTCCCGGTTGGGAATGAGTTCGCTGGAATTGCATGGGGCAAGTCATATGGCCGGGTTCATGCCAAAAGGTATGCGCCAGGCTGGTACAGCCATGCACAGGGCGGCAAGCCGCTTCGCACTGAAAGCCCAGGAAGGCGAGGTATTGCCAGCTTATGCTGCTCTCTCAGAAATTACGTCCGCCTGCGTGGCATGTCATTCAGGTTATCGGATTCGGTGATTCCGCATCCCTGCCATCCCCACCGGGGTGAGATTGCACTGCTGACCCGGCCGGTATCCGCTTATGACCCAGGTACGTGACTACTGCGACAATGACCGGGAACGGTTGTTCGAGCTGGCCCGGGAGAACTACACCGGGATCGCGCGGAGCGAAACGCCGGTCGATAGCGGGCCGGTAACGGCCTATTTCGAACATATCGTCAGTATTCCGGGCAGCGGCAAAGGTCGCTTACTCGTCGCCGAAGAAGATGGTCAGTTACTGGGTTTTGTCTGTCTGCTGGGGCCGGTCGCACCGGAACAGGACACTGCCGGCGAACCTTATGCCTTTATGTCGGACCTGTACGTGCGCGAGGCAGCGCGTCGCCATGGTGTCGGGAAAATGCTGGTCGAGCGTGTAGAGGACCTGGCACGGGACATGGGTGTCGGTCAACTGGCGTTGCGGGTGGCGGCCGATAACACCGGGGCGCGTCGTTTTTATACCCGCTATCACTACGATGAGAAATTCATCGTGATGGCCAGGGACATCAAGCGCAAATCCCCTGGCTAGGTACGGCGCCACCGCCGATCTCCTCGCTCAGCCGGGCCTGCCGATGTTCACTGATGAGCGACCGCGCGCGTCGTGCGAGCGCAGGGTCCAGTTCCCCGGCACGCTGCAGGGTGCTGCTGCCCTCCGCGATGGCGCCCGCGCGCAGTTGCGCCAGTCCTGCCGCGAAACACACCCTGGCATCGTCACGATTGTTGTTGAAGACGTCGCGGTAGACTGACAGGGTGTCCGCCAGTTCCAGGAAATGAGGCGCCAGTTTGATGTAACGCAGGGCCGACTCGCCGCGCAGGCCGGATTCGGCGGCGCGCTTTTGTAGTTGCCTGAAGCGCAACTGGTCGTTCTGAAAGAGGGCGTGGCGCCGACGCCATTCCGGTTCAACGTCGCGCTGCCAGAAAGTATCCAGCTGTTTAAGGATATGGCTGGAGGTAAACAGCTCGTCAAAGACATTCGGTTGTGGCAGGCCGGACCAGCTGAGCTGGTCGATCCGCAGTTCGGCCAGCAGATCACGAACGCCGGTCTGCTGCTGTTCGCCGGCGGTTTGCGCCTGCATCAGCCAGCGTTCGGCCAGTGCGCGGTTGAGTGTCTTGTCCAGCAGCAGGGGCAGGTGGCTGAATGCCTTGACCACGGGTGCGGGAGAGCGTTCCGCGGCCTTCAGGACCATGGGCCAGTACTGCTTGCGCAGGAAGGCCGCGGCAACGATCTGGTTGGCGAGAAAATCGGCGGTATTGGTCTCGTTGCTGTTTTCGAGTAACCAGCGGCCCTGTCGTTGCCGCCAGTCGGTATCCTGCGGCCGTGACAGTGCCACGCATGCAGCCGCGATCAGCCGTAATGGCCGTGTGAACACTCGTCCCAGCAGTGTGTCGCGTGCCGCGAGCGCATCGACGATCAGCTGCCAGTCGCTGGCTGCCTGGTTGATCCACCCGCCCAGCTGTTTCCGGTTTGTTGCCGCGGCGGCAACCGCACCGGCCAGGGCCAGGCGAAACTGGCTGCGATTGAGGAACAACAGCAGTGGCGCACCGGCGCACAGGGTGTGGCGGTGGAAGAACGGCAGCGGCAGTACCGGGGTGGCCACCATGTGCAGCTCGGCTTCGGTGGTCAGCAGGATGGTCCTGATCGGGCGCAGTTTGAAGTGCGCGGCACGCCGGGCCACCATGTCGTGCAGCACGGGGGCGTGGGAGCCGCCGACAGGTACGCCTCGCGGCTGTGCCGGCCGGGTACCGACGAGCTGGTAGCTGAGGAAGCCGCTGAAAACCGCGAGCGAGCCGAGCACTTCCACCAGGAACCAGTCCAGCGGTCCCTGGATGCGACCGAGCATCGACAGGACGCTGCCGGTGGTGAATGCCAGGGTGAGCGGTGCTGACAGCATCAACGCGCAGCCTGCCAGGTTGACCAACAGCAGGCTGACTGTCCGAAAGCCGGTTGAGTGGTGCAGCAGTTGCTGCAGCTGTTTACGGGCCGGCTGCAGCCGGCGAACCAGGTGCGTGTCAATGTTGGCAATGTGCATGGCAATCCTCCGGCCATATCGAATTGACTCGCAGTATGTCGCCACACGCCGGGAGGATCAGCGACTCGCTTCACAGTGCGGGGCGCGCGAGGTGTGAACCGGTTGGCAGAAGGAGACCGACTTCGCCAATCTGTGTGGCAGGTCACAGGGTTATTGGTAGTATTACCGCTTGAACCGTTTACCTGCCTGCCAGTCGTTCAGCGGTTGTATATAGGGCGGCTGGCCATTGTCCAGGAACCAGGAATCCACGGCGTAGCGCTGACCGGTTTGGGTGTCGCGGATGACGGCCGCCCAGTGCACGTTGAAGATCAGAGGGTGGCGCATGGCGCGCGCCTCGACACCGTGCCATCTCAGCAGGCCGTCGTCGTGCAACAGCTGCAGGTAGGTGGTGGTGTTTTTTGATTCGGCGATACAGTCGAGTTGCCCCGGTTCCCCGGCGCCGGCGACATTTTCCGCCAGGTCGCGCCAGGTGCCGGTGATGGCGCCGATCGTCTGTTCCAGCCGGGCGATGGCGCGGCGCAGTTGTTGCCGCTCCCCGACGGCCGATGACACATCGCTGAACAGATCGCGGACCGACTGCCACTGCGCCTCGCTGAGCTGCACGCTCCGGCCCTCGTCGCAGTGATAGTCGGTGCAGCTGAAAAAGGGCGGCGGCGCTGCGGTGACGGTTACCGCTGCCAGTGACAAGCAGGTAAAATGCAGTATCCGCAGGGTGACGGTTCGGGCGTTCCACATGAGACCAACATAGAGAAATTCGGGCCGGAGTGCCAGGCCTCACGGAATTTATGAAACAGCGACTGCTTCAATACGCCCACCTGATGCGGCTGCACAAGCCGATCGGCATTTTCCTGCTGCTGTGGCCGACGCTGTGGGCGTTGTGGATTGCCGGGGAGGGTGCGCCCAACCCGCTGGTGGTGATGGTGTTCGTGGCCGGGGTCGTGTTGATGCGCTCGGCCGGCTGTGTGATCAACGATTATGCCGACCGGCATTTCGACCCGCACGTGGCGCGTACCCGCGAGCGGCCGATTGCCGCCGGGCGGATCTCGCCCAAAGAGGCGTTGGTCCTGTTCGCCGTACTGTGCCTGCTGGCCTTCGGGCTGGTGCTGTTGATGAACCGCCTGACGATCTGGCTGTCGCTGGGCGGCGGCCTGCTGGCCGCCACTTATCCCTTCATGAAGCGCTACACCCACCTGCCGCAGGTCTACCTGGGGGCCGCCTTCGCCTGGGCGGTGCCGATGGCCTTTGCTGCGCAGACCGGGGGCGTGCCCAAGGAGGCCTGGCTGCTGTTCGTGGCGACGGTGCTGTGGGCCACCGCTTACGACACCATGTACGGCATGGTCGACCGGGAAGACGACCTGAAAATCGGGGTAAAGTCCACCGCCATCCTGTTCGGCGAGTCGGACCGGCTGATTATCGCCATTATCCAGGTGCTGTTGTTGCTGGCGCTGGTGTTTACCGGGACGGTGGCGGCGCTGGGCCTCTATTACTATTTCGGCCTGTCGCTGGCGGCGGTGCTGGTGCTTTACCAGCAATACCTCATTCGGCAGCGTGAGCCGCAGGCCTGTTTCCAGGCGTTTGTGAACAATAACTGGTTCGGGGCGGCGGTCTTCGGCGGTATTGCGCTGGACTACCTGGCGCGCCTCAACACCTGAGAAAGTGTTTACCGGGCCCGGCGGTCCACGGTCCGGATGGTGGGCGTTAACGGTGTCGTGCTTCGGGTGCGCTGGCTGGCCAACAGGCTGCTCACCAGCACGCCGGCTCCAAGCATCATCGCGACGCCGCCGCCGATCACCAGGGGCCAGCCATACCCGGCGGTCAGTTGACTGACGGGCCCGGGCAGTGGTGCCTTCACCAGGTCGAACGCGCCCGCCAGGATCAGCAGCGTGCCGACCAGGTCGAGCAGAATGACGCTGGCGGGCAGGCGGAACTTTTGCTCGGCGGGCATGGCTGTGTCTCCTAGGCGGGCAGGAAGTCGATCGGGTAGGTCAGGGTGACCGCATCAACCGGCTTGGCGCCGAAGTTGATCATCTTGATGCGTGCCTGCAGTTTGCGTTCCAGGGCCTTGTCACCGAGTTCACTGGAGACAATGCTGATCGCCGTCACCTTGCCCGACGGCGCGATGGTCAGGCGGAACACGACCTTGCCTTCCAGGCTCGGGTCCTTGCGCAGGGCGCGGTTGTAGATATTGAATATCGCGCCCTTGTTGCGGTCGAACACGATCTGGATGTCCTCCTGGCTGCGGGCCGCACTGCGGCCGGTTTTCGATTTCTTCTTCAGCGAGGTTTTTACGATGGAGCTTTTCACCTGCGTGGCGGTGCGTGCCGACAGGTGAGTGGAGCCCGTGTCGCGGCTCATGGCCGCGGTATTAATGCCCTTGCTGCCGGTACCGACCTTCGACGTGATCAGTGACCGTTCGGTCTTTTTCGCCTGGGCGCCGCTGCTGCTCAGGCGGCGGGCGCCATTGAGTTCGTCGACCGACTGGTCGCGCAGGTCGGCGAGCGAGTCCTGCAGTGCCAGCAGGCCGGCGGTGGACGCCTTTTTGCGCGCCTGTTCCAGGGCGTCAACCGGCGGCTTCTTCGGCTGCGGCTGTTTCTTGGCGACCTTCGGCGGTTTTTTCGGTTTCGGCTTGGGCTTTTTCTTTGCTTCCGGTTTCGGTTCCGGCTTTTTCTCCACCGGTTTGGGTTTCGGCTTGGGCGCGGTGTGTTTCTCGAAAATCAGCTTGGCGACCCGCGGCGGCAGTTCCGCCTCTTTTTCCAGCGGCTTTTCAAATACCGGCAACAGAGGGATGGCGATACCCAGGACAATGGTCAGGGCCATGATGATGGTCAGGATCTTGCGGAAACGACGCTCGTCTTCCGCCGAAATCGACCAGGGCAGTGACAGTGAGTGCGAGTAAACCATGGTGTTGTCCTAGCTCTCCTGCGCGGTTTTCTGCAGCACGGCAAGCGAGATCTTGCCGTAGCCGGCCTCGGTACAACTGGCCATGACTTTTTTCAGTAACTGGTAGGGGATGTCCTTGCTGCCCATGATGGTGACTTCCGGCGCAACCTTGTTGCCAGCGGCATCCAGCAACACGCGGCGCTGGTTCTGCGCTTCCAGTGCCTGCCGCAGGGCAGCGATCTGCAGGCCGCCGCCGGCTTTCAGTTCGGCGACGGTGGCGACGCGGGTGCCCTGTACCAGGATATCGCGTGCCGTAACCATGACCACTACGTTCTCGCGCGGCTTCTGTTCGGCAATCGACTCGGGCAGTTCCACGCTCTTGGTGCTGGGCAGGACTTCACCCTCACCGCTGTTGACCAGCAGAAAGAACACCAGGATGGTGAAAATATCCATCAGCGACACCAGGTTGAAACCGGGTACGCCCTTGTGGCGCTTGTGGTGGCGCTCCATGCGCTTGGCGCGGCGTGATTGCTTCATTCAGCTTTTCCTTTTGCGGTGCGCAGCTTTCCCGGCGGTGCATCACCGATGGAGATGGCCGGGAACAGTTCGGCGTTCACGCTCTCTTCACCCTGCTGGACCTTGACCACGCGCAGCGTGTCCATCATTTCCACCAGGCGCTGGTAGGGGATGTCGGTTTCCAGCAGCAGAGTAATATCGGTTTTGTCGGGGAAGCGCGCCTTGATCTGCTGCAGCATCTCCGAAACCTCGGTGAGATAGCTGCCGTCCTCGTTGACGGCGATGAGTTTCAGGCGGCCGCGCTTGCGGTCACCGATCTCGACCACGTCGTGGCGGACGATGACTTCCAGTTCCAGCTTTTCCTTGTCGTCCTGCTTGGCGGCCTGGTTGGGGTTGCCCGGCACCGGCAGGTTCAGGTCCAGTATGGTGATGCGCGAAAACACCGCCGTGATCAGCAGGAACGGCACCAGGATGACCATCAGGTTCATGAAGGCCGTGATGTTCACCTCGGCCGGCTGGCTGAGGTGCTGTTTGCGCCAGCGCCGTTTCATCAGGCGGCCGCGCGGTTACGCTCGGACATGATGTTGAGGAACTTGACCGAGGCCATTTCCAGGCTGTCGACCAGTTCCGTGGTCTTGGTCTGCAGCACGGTGTAGATGAGCAGCAGCGGGATCGCCGCCATCAGGCCGAAGGCCGTGGTGTTCATGGCTACCGAGATACTGGCGGACAGCATGTCGGCTTTATCCGCCGGGTTGGCATTGGCCACCGCGGTGAACGCCTGGATCAGGCCCATGATGGTGCCCAGCAGGCCCAGCAGGGTGGCGATGTTGGCGAAGGTCGCCAGGTAGTGGGTGCGTTTCTCCAGCCGCGGCACGGTTTCCATCAGGCCTTCCTCCATGGCGACTTCGATGTCGTCGCGGCGCACGTGTTCGCCGGTGCGGTCGAGGCCGTAGCGCAGGATGCGGCTCAGCGCAGCCTTGGATTTGTCCGTCAGGGCGACCGCCTGGGCGTATTTGCCGTCCATCAGCATGGGCATGACCTGTTTCCACAGGCGCTGGTTGGTGGCGCGCGCGGCTGTCAGGTAGACATAGCGCTCCACGGCGATGGCCACGCCCAGCGCCAGTACCGCCACGATGGGGTACATGAACAGGCCGCCTGCCTGGAAGAAATTGACGAGGGTTGAGTAGGTATCCATGGTTAACTCCTTAGAAGTTCCTGGTGTTTTTCGGGGATAAGGCCCCGGTTCTTTAATCCTTTTTGTGAACTGTGTCGAAATAATCCAGTTTTCGGCGAAAAACTTCCGGATCGACGGGCTGCAGGGCCTCGTCGAGCAGGCTGTTGACCGGCCGGTCCGGTGCCAGGCTGGCTTCCGGGTCTTTCCAGGGCACGATGAACAGTGCCTTGGGCAGCTCCTGGTTACCGATGACCGACATGCCGTCCAGGTCCATTTTCTGCTCTGCAGTGGCCAGCGCCGACAGGCTTATGGCTACCAATAAAAGCAGTAAATTCAATATGTTTTTGTGGGGTGTATGACTCATTGGCCGGCCCTCGCCTGGGCCGAGCCGGTGCGCCGTTGCAGGTCGACCACCCAGCCGTTCACGGTTTTGTCCGGTTCGCCGAGCAGTTCCAGGTAACGCTGGTAGTGACTCAGCGCCTGGCCGGGCTGCTGCAGGTAGAGGTCGTACAGTATGCCGATGTTGCGGTGCGCCAGGGTGTAGTCGGGCTGCAGCTTCAATGCCTGGTTGTAGGCAGCCAGCGCGGCGTTGAAGTCACCCCGTTCGCGCAGCAGGATGCCGCGCTGCAGGTGAGCGGCGGCGTTGTCGGGGTTCAGTGCCACGGCCCGGTCCAGCGCGGCCATCGCAGCCTCGCTGTCACCGGCTTGCTGGTAGGCGATGCCCAGGTTGATGTAGGGACCGGCCAGCTTCGGGTGCCTGTCGCTGAAATCGCGCAATACCGGGATGGCGGCATCGTAGTTGCCGCTGCGCATCAGCGTCAGGGCCTGTTCGTATTCCTGCGGCAGGGTCTGCTGGCCGCTTTTGTCACCGCGCGACGGCAGGCCGCTGCAGCCGTTGAGCAGCAGCGCGGCGAGCAGGCCGATCAGCAGTGGCTTATTGCAGTACGGCAACAAAGTTTTCACCTTTTTCCGGTTTGGCATAGCGCACTGGCAGCAGTTCGGCCAGGCGGTCCATGCTCTTGCGCACCCAGCTGTCATAGACGCCGGCGGTTATCCGCTGGGCATTGGTCTCGTGAACGGCAATGGCTTTCTCCTCAAAGGGATAGGCCTGTTCTTCCAGCAGAATGTCGTACTGTTCCAGTTCCTCGGCGTTCAGGTTACGCGGGCGTTCCGACGCCATCAGCGAACGGCCGAAGTCGCTGTAGATTTCACCGATGCGGTAGGCCGATTCGGTGGTCACCTCCGCTACCTGGTAAGCGGCGGCGGTCTTGTATCCCTTGATAGCGGCCTGCAGGTATTTTTTCTTGCGTTTCAGGTTTTTCTTCAGTGGTTCCTTGAGTTGCACCTGGCGGTAGGCCGCGTAGTCGTCGGCGACCAGCGCCAGCTGGGCGTGTGCCGCCAGGTAGCGCGTGCGGTCGGTGCGCCGGGCGCCGGCCCTGGCGTCGGTCTTGATCAGCTGTTTCTGCCAGTAACGCTGTTTGCCGGCCTGGCCGCCCTTGGCGTACAACTGCACCAGTTGAAACTGCGCCTCCATGGCGGCTTCCTCGGGTTGCGGGTAGCGCTTGACGAACCGCTTGTAGGCTTCGATGGCCTGCGCATCGCGGCCGGCCTGCTGGTAGAGGGTGGCGGTGGTCAGCGTGGCTTCGCGCCGCAGCACCGGATCTTTCTCGCTGTCGGACAGACGGGCGAATTCACCCGCGGCCTGCAAAGGCTGGTTGTTTTCCCGATACAGTACGGCCAGCTTGCGGGTCACGTCGCCCTGCAGCTTGTGCTGCGGATTGTCGCGCCGCCATTTCTCCAGGATATGAATGGCTTTCGGCCATTGTTTGAGGGCGATATAGGCCGCCGCGGCGTCGTACTGAGCGGTCACGTTGATGCTGGAACCGGGGACGGCGCTGGCGATGCGCAGAAAATGGTCAGCTGCCCCGGCCAGGTTGCCGGCGGCTTTTTCCTGTTCACCCTGCTTGTAGATGCTGGCGGCGAGTTTTTCCTCGAGCTTGACGCGCTGCTTGTCATTGCGCGCCGTGCGGGCCAGCACTTCGCGGTAGGCCAGTTCGGCCCGCTGGAAATCACCCTGGTCGAACTCGGCGTGGGCAATCACCGTCCAGGCGGACAGCTGCAGTTTCTGCGGCACCTGCGCCTGCTCGACAATCGGTCGGGCGGCGGCGATGGCGGCGGGATAATCCCCCAGGGCATACAGCTGCTGGGCTGCCCGGGTACGCACCGGCAGGGCCTGCTTGTGGTCAGGGAAGGTTTCGCTGAAGCGCAGCGCGCTGGCGATGCCGACCCGGTGCCAGTTGGCTTTCTCCTGGCCACGCAGTGCCGGTTCATGTTTGTCGTAGGCCAGCAGGGCGGCATAGCCGGCCTCGGCGGCCTTGTCGTGCGGCTTGTAGTCATAGGCGGTACGCTCGTACTGCACCGCTGCCAGGCCGTGCTGGCCGGCGCTGGTCAACAGCTCGGCATACAGGAAGTTCATGTAGGGCGCGAGGTCCGCCTGCGGGAAGGACTTCAGGTAGAGCCGGTACCAGTGCCCGGCGTCGGCGTATGCCTTCGGCTTGTCCTGGGCCTGTGCCACGGCGTGATAGTGGCGCGCCACGTCGCGCAGGTGGCGCTGTACCTGGCTGAGCACGTCGGGCGACAGCGCCGGATCATGCTGCTGCCAGTAAGCCGCCGCCGGTTCGTAGCGTTCGATAAACGCCTGCTTTTCTTCCAGCACGCGTTCGCTGAAACCGGCTTTCTTGTAGACGTCGATGACGCGCGACTGGAACAGCGGCGCTTCGCGGTGCTGCGGGTGAACCTCGGCAAACAGGCCGTAGATTTCGGCGGCGTCGGTGTAGCGTTCCTTGCCCAGGTGCAGGGCTGCCAGCTTGGCGTAAATCAGCGGCTCATAAGCGCGGTTGCCCTGTTTGGCATAGTAGTCACGGACTACGCTGTTGTCGCCGAGGTAGGAAAAACTCAGGCTGACCGCACGCAGGGTATCTTCGATGCGCTCGCGGTCGGTGCGCCGCAGGCTGGAAGGCAGCTCGGCACTGTCGAGCTGGCCGATGCTCTCGTCGAGCAGCTGCATGTAGGCATTGAGCGCAGCGCGGTAGTGGTTCTGCTTGAAGCGGGCCCAGCCGATTTTGTACAGCGCCTGCTGGTGAAAGGTCGAGCCGTCACCCTGGCCGAGCACCGCCTGGTAGGCCTGCTCCGCCCCGGCATAGTCGCGGCGCACGAACAGGTATTCACCACGCCGGAACTGGGCCTCGTCGTACTTGTCGCCGTCACGGTATTTACCGGTGTAATCGGTCAGCGCGCTCATCGCGGGTTCGACCTCGCCACTCTGTTCGTGAGCACGGGCCAGCTGGTACAGGGCGCTGTCGTTGTTCTGTAAATCGGGGAAGCGCTGCAGCAGCTCGGTATACAGTTTTGCCGCCCTGGATTCACCGGGCGGCGTTTTGCCTTCGACCAGGGCTTCCTGCTCGACCTCCAGCTCGAGGTCGGCGAGCCGGCGCAGCGCCCGGGGGACGTAGCGGCTGTCGGGTGATTCCTTCAGGAAGGCCTCGTAGTGGTGAATCGCGGTGTTGCGGTTCTTCACCGTTTCCGAGGCCGCCACCGGCGGCAGGTCCGCCGGCCGCAGCGAACCGACGGTCTGCTGGTTATGGTCGTTGAGAGTGATCGGCGGAATACAGCCGGCCAGCGGTAACGCCAGTGCCAGTATCAGCGGGCCGGTTCTCATGGACGGTCCTCGGCGCTGCGCGCCAGCTGGTCATAGGCGCGCGCCAGTGCGTAACGGGCCTGGCTGCGGTAACTGATCAGGCGCTGCTTGCGGGTTTCGAGTTCCTCCAGCGCGAGGCGCTGCAGGCCCTGTCCCTTCTGGCTGCGGGCGGCCGCGATGCGTGGCAGCAAGGCCAGGATGCGTGCCCGCAGGGCCTCGATACGCTGATCGTAACCATCGAAGCCGGACCTGGCGCTTTCGAGGGCAGCGTTGATCTGCTGGTGTTTGTCGACAGTATCCTGCAGCGGTGGTTCGAGTTCAGCGAGCTGTTTGCGCATCTCCCAGAGGCGCGCCTTGTAGTCAGACTGAATCTGCCAGTAGAGCACACCACGCAGCCAGGCAGCCTTGGCGCGCATCTTGTTGTAACGGGGTTCGTCGGGAAGCGACGCCAGCCTGGCTTGTACCCGCTCGAGTCGTGCCCAGTGCTGTTTTTCCTCGGTGGTGGCGAGATGCAGTGGGTCGCCGTCAGTGCGTTCTGCGTCCAGCAGACCCTTGTACTGCTGCCAGCGTGCCTGCAGGGCGGCGGCTTCCTGCTTTTGCAGGCGCTCGCGGATGCGTGGAGCGCGCTCCTGGTAGGCCAGACGGCGTGCGTCTACCATGTCGTAATAGAGATCAATATTGCCCAGCCACTGGTTCAGCAGTGTTGCCAGGTAGCCGAGGTCACGATAGTCCTTGAGCGATTCCTGGAACGTGTTGCCGGACAGCACGTCGACCAGGTAGCGGCCCGAGGGTACGCCTTCCAGTGTCGGCGTGTCGTTCAGCCAGCCGCCGGAGGTGCCGGTGTCGGCCTGGCTGAGCAGCGCTATCAGCGTGCCACTGCCGGCGGCGTCGATGGCCTCCTCGATCTGCTGCTGTTCATCGTCGTAATAGCCGAGCGCCTGTTCGTAGTAGTACACGGCACGCTTGCCGTCGCCCATTTCGGCCAGGGCGTAGGGTACGGCGAGGTGGGCTTCCTGCGCGGCCGGCTGGTGGCCGGCTACCTTGGACAGCCGCATCCAGGGAGTGAGCGCGCTTTCGTAGTCGCCACGTTCGGCATCGGCCCAGCCGGCGCCCAGCAGGGCCGCCTGCACGAACGGCCCCTGCAGGCGGACGCGGTTGAGGTATTCGCGCGCCTTTTGCGGATCGCCAGCGCGCAGCAGTTCGTAACCCAGCCCGAGGTTGGCACGGTCACGCAGGGAACGCAGTTCCTCGGTGGACGCACGTTCCTTGCCGAGCCTGTCGAGCACCCGGCGGCCGGCTTCGATCTCGCCGGCACGTAGCAGCGCGATACCGCGGTTGATTTCCAGGTATTCTTCCCAGCCTGCCGGTGCGCTGACGTCTTTCAGTGCCTCGGCGGCTTTCGCATTGTTACCCAGCCCCATGTTGATGTTGGCGTTGAGCAGGGCCAGTTCGGCGCGCAGGGCCTTGTCGCGGGGTTTGCCTATATCCTGCAGGGTGGCGTACGCTTTCCGGTAGTCGCCACGCTGGTAATTGATCTTGGTCAGGTAGTACCACACCCGGTCGTGCAGGGCGCTGTCGGCCTGACTGTCGAGCAGGCGGTGAAAGCGTGACTCGGCCTCGTCGAGCATGCCGTAGGACAGTTGCAGGCCCCCTAGCAGCAGTTCCGACTCGTCACGGTGGTGTTGCAGCAGGTCCTGCTGCCGGGCCACCATCAGGTGGGTGATCGCGGTAAAGTAGTCTTCCTGGTAAAAGTGGAACAATACTTCACCGTAGTGCAGGTCCTGTACCTGTTGAGGTTTGACGGACGCGGCGAAACTGTTGGCGGTGACGAGCGTCAGCCAGGACAGAATCAGCAGCAGGCTCCGCCGGGACATTACCATTCCTTGATATCAAACTCGGGCTGGTAGTTCTTGGTCTGGTCGACGATCTTGAGTTCGACGTACTTGGGGCCGAGTCCCTTCTTGATGGTCGTGGTGGCACCACGCTTGTAGTCCCGGCCGTGCGGACCCTTGCCGGTAAAGAAAGCCACCAGTTCATGTTCGCCGTTACGCAGGTTGCCGATGTGTATACGCTGCACACCGCCGCGCACCAGGGCATCGATCTCGCGTTCGGTGTACAGGTAGTCGGCGACTTCCTTGCCGTCGATTTTGAGTTGTACGGAGTCAAGCTGGAAAAAGTCGCCGACATCCATGGAGACAAACACCGAGACCTGGGTGTTGGACGGAAACAGCAGTTCCTCTTCCAGCGTGAACAGGTCGCGGTTGAGTTCCAGTACCTGTTTCTTGAGTGTCTGGACGTCGTCCTTGATGCCGGTTTTTCCGCTGCCGATGGTCGTTTCGGCTGACAACAACAACGGCCAGGCTAACAGCCCGGCCAGCAATCCTGTGATTAACCTGCGCATACGCTCTCCTGCGGCGTTAGGGGTTGAGTGCGCCACGGCCTAGTATCGCCAGCAGACCTGTGTTGCTTCCGGGATCCCGTTCACAGCGGGATCGTGATGCACTTCACAAATCGGGTGACGCGACTGGCCGGGGTGCCGGTTTTCCATTTTTACTTCCAGAATCAAGGCAATCTCTATGCCATGCCTTGCCAATCAAGTAGCTAGCGTGTGGCGGACCCCGGATCGGGGTGATAGACAGGCCGAGACTGTGGTGATATAGCGACAGGTGGTGGTTATGAGTTGAGCGCGGCGGCCCCGGTGCGACCGTTTGGGCTCAGCGGCCGGTGGGGACTGACGATGATTTGACACCGTCGCCGGTTTTTTTGGCGGGTAACAGCTCGTCGGAATAGTGCAGGCGCCCGTGGGCGTCGACCAGGATGGCGTCGATGCCCGGCAGGCGGTTCACCAGCGCCAGCCCTTTCTCCAGACCGAGGACGAATACGCTGGTGGACAGGGCGTCGGTGGTGGTGGCGTCGGGGCCGATGATGGTGACACTGCGCAGCTCGCGCGCGGAATCGCCGGTGCCGGGATTGATGATGTGGTGATAGCGCACCCCGTTTTCCTCGAAATAGCGCTGGTAGTCGCCGGAAGTCGACACCGCGACATCCTGCAGCGGAATGACCGCCACCACTTTCTTTTCGTCGCGCGGATCGCGTACGCCGATATGCCAGGGCCGACCCCAGCGGTCGCCGATCATGCGGCTGTCCCCGCCGGCAGTGACCAGTGCCTGTTTGATGCCGAGCTTCTGCAGCAGATCGATACAGCGGTCCACCGCGTGCCCCTTGGCGATACCCCCCAGGTCGATGCGCACGCCGGGTTTGCCGTAGGCGATGCTGCGGGCCTCGGCGTCGAGCACCAGGTTGTGATAGTTGATCAGTTCGGTGGCGCTTCGCCGCTGGTGATCGTCCGGATGGATGCCCTTGCGGTAGTCGTAGAGAAAGCCGACGCTGGCAAAGGTGACATCGAACGCGCCGTGGGTGAGTTCGGAAAAGCGCAGTGAGGCCTTGACCAGGTCGAACATTTCCGCGCTGACTGCCACCGGGTGGGTGGCGGCTTCGCGGTTGAGACGGGCCAGTTCGCTGCTTTCGATCCAGGGGCTCATGTCGCTGTCAATGCGCCGCATTTCAGCGAGTACCGCATCCACGCCCCGGCGGGCGACAGCGGTATCCTCGTGGAACAGCTCCACGGTAATCCGCGTACCCATGATGTCGGCGTCTTCGTGCAGCCATTTTGCCAGGGCTGCAGGTGCCGGCAACAGCAGTGCCAGCAGGGTCAGTGCGAGGCGGAAAGACCGGCCGGAATGGCAGCCGCGCAAGCGCTTCGCGGAAGGCGTGGTGACGTCAGAACCAGATGGAACCGAACAACTGGATGATGTCCGCATCGAAGTCGTATTTCGGCGCCTGCGGCGGAATAAGTCCGCTGTTGACGTTGGAGAAATTATCGTACTCGAACCAGATATGGTTGTACCTGAGGTTGAGCGTTGCCTTGTCAATATAGCCCCAGCCGTGTTTGAGCAGACTGTAGGACACCCCCAGGCCGATACTGTAATCATTGAACTCGCTGAGCTCCTTGTCACGCGCCATGAAATTCTGCTGGTCGGGGCGGTCGAACAGGTCAGCATAGAAGTCGGCGTCGGTCTGCTGATAGTAGCGGAAGGCCATGTCAAAGATCCAGCGGTCGCGCAGCGGATGGGTGTAGGCCAGCTCGGCGGTGTGAGCGCCGATGCCCCAGTCATCATCGTAATAACGGTAAAACAGCTTCGCCGATGCCCGGTAGGGCAGGTAGTACAGGAAGCTGGCCGACGCGGCATTACTGGTGCGGGTGTTGGGGTAGCGTTCCGGCGTGTTGAAATTGGCGCCTGCAGACGGGTCGTTCGGATCATTCAGCACCAGTACGTTGCGGTAGGGGTTCTGCAGGTAGCCCTCGTCGGTCACGGCGTCGTAGTTCAGGCTGAGCACCAGGTTCTTGGTCAGTACCTGTGTCAGCGAGATGTGGTAGTTCTGGTGGTCGGCATCTTCCGCGAAGGCCGAGTCGATATTGCTGAAGATGTCGTCATAACCGCGCGAGTAACCGATCGACACCGTCGTCAGGTCGCCGAACATGCTCTGGCTGATGCTGAAGTTGTAGGTGTCTGACTTGTAGTCGCTCTCGTCGCTGTTCGTGTAGCTGGCCGTCATGCTGGTATCGGCGTGCAGGTAGTCCAGCGTGCCGGACCACTGCGTGCGTTGCTCGCTGTAGGGGCTGCCCTGGCTGAGGACGTCGACGGAGGCGCTGCTGATGCTGTCAATGTAGTAGTTGACGCTGCCGGAAATATTCTTGCTGTCACCCTTGCGCACCAGGTAGGACGGTCCGGTGACTTCAACGCCGCCGCCGTCGTAGGAGTGATACAGGGCATCGGCGCGGTCTTCGGGCAGCACCCCGGCTGACAATGGTACCGCCGCCAGCAGCAATGCCGGCAGCACGATGGCTGCCGCCCGTACCGAAAAATCTGAACTCAACGTTGTCAGAAACCTAATAAGCCGATCAGTTGCAGCCACAACCGCCTCCATGTCCGCCTTCCGCTCCGCGGGCGCCTTCCCTGACCTGGTAGACATGGCCGTAATAGGCATCGGAAACCGGGTCGCGGCCGAAACTCATGATCGGGTCGGCAAGATGCGCCCGTTCATAGGGTTTGACCCACGGTTCCAGGCTGCTGCATCCGCCGAGCAGCAGTAAGACCAATACCGGTAAAAGACGTCCTGTACATTTCACGTTGGTTTATTCCCTGATCAGTGCGCGTACCTGTTGCTGGTAGGCTTCTTCATATCCCGGCTTGTAACCCTGGTGCAGGTAGCGGACGTTACCGTCGCGGTCGACCAGTACAGTGCTCGGCATGGCCACGACCTTGTACAGCTTGCTGACCTCGCTCTCGTTGTCGAACAGCACCGGGAAATTGACCGGTATGTCCTTGAGCATCTGCTTCGCCTGGCTCGAGTCCTCTTCGACGTTGACGCCGAGAATGGTGAAGCCCAGTGGCTGGTACTCGTTGTAGAGTTCTTCCAGTAGCGGCATTTCCTGGCGGCAGGGACCGCACCATGAAGCCCAGAAATTGATCATCACAACTTCACCGCGGAATTCGCTGAGACGCAGGTTTTTACCTGAACTGCTTTTCAGGGTGAAGTCGGGTGCTGCACCCTCGCTGATATCGGCGCGTGCGCCGAGGCTGGCGAGCAGTGCTACCACGCCGATGGCGTACAGGCCTTTTTTCATTGTCAGTGTCAGTAAATGCATCACAAATTCTCCAGTTGTTGCCCCGGTTCCGAGGTGCGCTTGTAGCGCACCGCTTCCTGCGGTGTATCGGCCGGCCGGCAGAGTAAAAGTGCGAACCGGCTCACAGTTTAGAAGAAGATCGACAGACCACCGGTAAACTCAAGGTTATGGTTGGTCTGCTTGTCACCCAGCAGATCGACGTCGAACACATGGTCGCGGGCATCCAGCCGCACAGCCAGCCAGTCGTTGGCCAGAAACTTGTAACCAAAACCGACGTTCCAGGTGAATTCGTCTTCACCGGCGAAGCTGGTCCAGCCGGCACCGCCGATCAGGAAGAAATCCGACGTAAACGCCCATTTGCTGCCGATGAACGACTCACCGGGCAGCACGTTGAGGCCGAAAGACAGGTTGTAGTAGTCCAGCTTGCGGTCATTGTCATCGAGTAATGGCGCCGAGCCGCTCAGGCGCTCGAAGCTGGTTTCGTCTGTGTCCGTATGGCCGTAGGCGGCCTCGGTGAAGATGTACTCGGTGACGTGATAGGTGGCGCGCGCGCCGTAAACCGGGTTGGTGCCGAAGTCTTCGACGTTCATCACGCCGAAAAAAACGCCAATTTCGAAATCCTCGGTGTCGATGTCGGCTTCCTTGATATCACGGCGCTCGATCTCCGGCTGCACGACCTGTTCAGGCTGCTCGGCTGCCGGCACTGTACGCGGCAGCGCGCTCAGCAGCAGGGCGGCAAGTGCACCGCTGCTCAGAAAAATACGGCAAATCCTGCTTTCCATTCGTTGATCTCCTGATTGTCGTCCGTGCTCTGAAAAATAATGTAATTCTTGTACTGGGCGCGAAAAATAAAGCGCCGTGCCAGGTAGACGCGTACGCCCAGCCCGGCGTGCGCCAACTGGTCCGTGCGGTCGGATTCCTGTACCAGGGTGGTGTCCGGGTCGGAGTGTACGAGACCGGTGCCTACGGCAAAAAACGGCGAGAAACGCCACTCCGGGAACGGGTGGATATTGATACTGACATCGGCCATTTCGCCGCTGGAAAATTCGGGGAATATCTTGGAGGCCGACAACTCGACCGACAGTTTGGGCGTGAAGAAGAAACCGCCGTACGCCGTCACGACATCGGCGTTTTCGAAGTCACCCCCCATGGCGCCCATTTCCCAGCGATGGAAAGCGAATTCCTTTTTCGTGGCGTCGGCGATTTCCATTTCTGTGCCCGCTGGTGTCAGGGTGCGTTCCAGCTGTTCGCGCGCGACCCAGCCCTGCTTGCCCTTGTCGGTGCGCACCTTGAACCAGTCGGTCTTGCGCTTGAGGATCTCGATCCAGGCGCCGCGTTCCTCGACATGGAATACCGGGTAGCCGCGCCCGGCACCGGTGTGCAGTTCGATATAGGGATCGGCGACCTGGACCTCGAGGGGGGTATCGTCGCCGAACAGCTTGCCGAACACGTCAGCCCGTGCCGTCTGAACAGTCAGTACCAGGCCGGCCAGCAGCAGGGCGCACAGGAATCCTGTCGCGTGCACGAACGTGTTCACGGGGCTGTGGCGTCCTTTTTGTAGAGTCATCAATTCCATTTTTTTCGCTGCGCTTACGGTGGTACGTCGAACGGGTTGTTGTAGTATTGCGCACCGATATCCAGCCACTCGGCAATCATCTTCAGTTCTGAAGGCAGGAGTGTGCCGAAGTGAGTGGCGTTGCCGGGGTCTTCAAAGATGCTGAAGAAGGTATTGCTGGCCAGGGCGCCATTCACCGACATGACCTGGGGAATGGTAACGGTGATCAGCACCGGTTCCATATAGGGGATCACGTCCGGTATGAATACCGGGTTGCCGCTACCGTCGACCATCGGGGCGCCGGCGACATCAACCGCCTGCCGGGGTATGGGATTGCCGCCGCCGTCAAACAGTGGATTGCCGGCGGGCGTGAAGTCACGTATCAGCAAGGGGTTGCCATTGATATCGGTGCCTTCCCGGAAGGCCTGTATCAGGATCGGGTTGCCGCCCATGTCGAACAGGGGATTATTGTTGATATCGGTATCCTGCACCATGATCGGGTTGCCGGCACCGTCGGTTGCCGGTACATGCAGGGGGACCAGAACCGGGTTGCCGCTGCCATCGAGGACCGGGATATCGTTATTGGTCGCCTGTATAAACAGGGGA
>CBEUNK010000034.1:0-21897 GCA_965544455.1 uncultured Thiogranum sp. | reverse complement strand
GGAAATCTCGGCGGTATCGATGCCGTAGGGGCAGAACACCGAGCAGCGGCGGCACTGTGAGCACTGGTGGAAATAGCTGTACCAGTCGTCGAGCACTTCCTCGGTCAGGTCAACCGCCCCGACCAGCTTGGGAAAATATTTGCCGGCAAACGTGAAGTAGCGGCGGTAGACCTTGCGCAGCAGTTCCTGGCGGGCAACCGGCATGTTCTTGGCGTCGGTTGTACCCAGGAAGTAATGGCACTTGTCCGTGCAGGCTCCGCAGTGCACGCAGATATCGAGGAACACCTGCAGCGAGCGGTACTTGCCCAGCAGCTCACCCATCTTGTCGATAGCGACTTCTTTCCAGTTCTCCGGCAGCTCTCCGGGATAACCCAGGGGCGTCTGGAACTTCTCCGCCGCGATAAAGGGCGAGGAGTGCGCCATGACCCCTTCCTTCAGCTTCGGAACGATGGGGTATTCGTTTAATTCTGGTACGTCAAAATCAGCCACGCTTGATCCTCCGGTCCGTTTACCTTTCGCCCGCTTCCAGCTCCCGGGCCCAGGGCGCGATATGCCGCTGCTCGCGGGAGCTATCAGTCTGGTTGCGGGTCGGGCTGAAGAAGACGCCCGGTGCGTGCAACAGTTTGCTGATCGGGAAAACAATCATCAGTGTCGCGACCAGACCCAGGTGAACCAGCAGGAAAGGATCGCCGGGCAGGGGCTGCGGTGACAGGCGCATCAGCCCCAGGAAGAACGCTTTAACGGAAACGATATCGGTGTGAGCAAGATAACCCATGCCCAGGCCGCTCATGACGATACCGACCAGCAGGGCCAGCATCAGGTGATCCGAGGGCGTGGAAATGTACCGGACCCGGTCCACCAGGAAGCGGCGTGCCCACAGGCCGAGCAGGCCGGCAAGCATGGCGAAGGCCGCGTACTTGCCGAAAGGCTGCACCCAGTTTACCCAGAACCACACCGGTTCGGTGAAATAGCGCAGGTGGCGCAGCAGCACAAGCAGCATGCCGAAGTGGAACAGGTAGCCAAAAATCCAGGTCCATTTATTGGAGCGGAACAGGCTCTCGAAGAAGACCACTTCGCGGAACATGCGCATGACCACCCCGGTTTCCGTTCGTGGAGCCGGCATGGTCGGAATCTTCAGGGGAGCGGGTGTCTGCGCGTATTTTTTAATACGCATTGCGATACCGACTACCAGGATAATCGTCGCAATATAGAACAGTCCGACATACAGTGTCGTAACCAGCGTCACGCGTCACTCTCCTTCCATTTATGGTTATACAAAACAGGGGGGGAGGCAGGCTCCCCCCGTTGTATGCAGCGTCCGGGGGATTAGACGCAACCAGTCGGCTTAGGCAGACCGGCATACTTACAGGCCTGCTTGGCAGGACCGTAAGGGAACAGCTCATAGAGGTACTTGCTGTTGCCCTTGTCCTTGCCCAGTTTCTTGCCGATGGCCTTGGTCAGAACGCGAACGGCCGGCGCAATCTGGTACTCTTCGTAATACTCGCGCAGGAAGTTGATGACTTCCCAGTGATTTTCGGTAAGTTCGGTACCGTCTTCCTTGGCCATGATGGTAGCAACTTCCGGCTCCCATTCATTCAGGTTGGCCAGGTAACCTTCTTCATCAACTTCCAGTGATTTCCCATTTACTTCGATCGCCATGATAGCTCTCCTCGTTTGCAGCTGTAGTGCAAATCAATTGCGGTTTATAACCAGGACTGCACCTTGTCGTACTCGGTGACAAGGTCCACGAATCCGCCGTAATCGACAACCTCGAGGCCATCGATGACGTGGTGTTCGGACATACCGCGTGCGGTCACGTCCGGGCCGAGTACGTAGATCTTGTGATCTGCGAGTGCGGCCTTGACCTTTTCAGCAACCACCGTGCCGTCGAAGGCGGCATAGACACCGTCTTCGATCAGCAGGATGGCGGCACCCTTGACGGCGTGACGCAATGCGGTATCCAGCGTGCGGCGCTCAAAAGGCGATTTGTTTACCGTATGTAACATTGGCATAGTCTTTTTCTCCGTCTCAGAAGCTCAGAATGACTTCCTGCTCTTCCATCAGTTCGGCCAGCTGATCCTTGTCGACGACCTGGACAGGAACAACCAGGTCCTCGGTGGTCAGGCCGCGGGATTCCAGCGACTCTTTTTCCACGTACAGCTTCTCGACATCGTAACCTTCGAGGGCGCGATAAGTCGGAGAAAAGTTCTTCACACCGATGGCCTCGGTGTTCTGGTCTTTCTTGATCTGATACACGCCGTCGTCCATGAAAACGAGTGTAACGTCCTGCTCGAATGCGGCGGCGATCAGCACGACTTCCAGCGACTCCAGGGCATAGATGGTGCCGTAGGGTGCGCGACGGTTGACATACATGAACTTGCGGACCGGGCCCTCAAGTTCGTCGTCTTCCCATGGTTCTGCCATAACTCTAATTCCTCACTTAGTCGCCAAAAATGACCAGGCGATCAGACTGGATGCCGGCTTCGATGAGCTGGCCAAGGCCGGAGATACGGAAACCGGGAGCGATGTTGTCACCGTCCTTACCCTGACGCTTGGCTTCGTTTTCATCGAGTATGCCGCGGCGCTGCGCGGCAGCGATGCAGATAACCAGATCCAGATCATGTTCCTGGGCCAGCGCTGTCCACTGCTCGGTGATGTTACGGTCGTCCTGCGGCGGAATAGCAAGCCGCGTACCGACGTTCACACCGTCGTGGTAAAAGAACACGCGGAAAACCTCGTGGCCTTTTTCCAGCGCCGCCTTGGTGAACATCAATGCCGAGTCAGCAGACTGGTGCTGATAGGGCCCTTCGTTAACCAGTACAGATAACTTCATGCAACGGCTCCCGGCCTAGAAACGGATGTGAGTAGATGCATTCAGGCTGGCGCGGGCGCCACGCCAGTTATCTACATGGTACTTGGTGAACGGCAGCCCGGTGACTTCGAAGAAACGCGGCCAGCCGATGCGCTCGACCCACTCGTTGATACGCTCCCAATCCTTCGCACCCGCCTTGTATTCTTTCAGGATGCGCTTGACGATGGCGGTAGCTTCCGGCCAGCGCGGTGGATTGTTAGGAATACCGGATGCCACCAGTTTCTGGAAGGTGGGCTTGCCACGGGCATTGGAATGGTTACCACCGATCCAGACAGCCAGCTTGGTGTGCTCGGCATCGTTGATCTGCATCGGCGGGCAGGGCGGGAAGCAGGCGCCGCAGCAGATGCATTTCTTTTCGTCGACTTCCAGCGAAGGTTTGCCATTGACCATGGCCGGACGAATCGCGGCCACCGGGCAGCGGGCAACGACCGAAGGCCGTTCGCAGACGTTGGAAACCAGGTTGTGGTCGATCTTCGGCGGCTTGGTGTGCTGCACGTTAATGGCGATATCACCCTGTCCACCGCAGTTGATCTGGCAGCAGGAGGTGGTGATATGCACACGGTTGGGCATGTTCCAGGCGGTGAACTCGCCGATCAGTTCATCCATCATGGATTTCACCACGCCGGAGGCGTCGGTGCCGGGGATGTCGCAGTGCAGCCAGCCCTGGGTGTGAGACAGTGAGGTGACGGAGTTCTTGGTGCCGCCAACCACGAAACCGGCTTCGGTCAGCGCGTCGATCAGCGGCTGAACCCTGGCTTCATCGGTAACGATGAACTCGATGTTGGAACGGATGGTGAAGCGGATGTAGCCGTCGGCGTACTTGTCACCGATATCACACAGGGTGCGCAGGGTGAAGATGTCGAGGATACGCTGGGTACCGGCCTTGATGGTGAATACCTGGTCGCCGCTGTAGGCCACGTGACGCAATACGCCCGGCTGCGGGTCATCATGGTACTTCCACTGGCCGAAATTCTTGCGCATCGTCGGATGCATGTACTGGAAACCGTCAGGGCAACCCGATTCGATCGGCTCCCTCATATCTGCCATTGACATATTACTCTCCTAAAAATTGAGTGCTGTCTAATGTTGGCCGGAGCGGGCTGAACCCGCCCCGGTACCAAAAGTGTTTACCGGGTGAAAGACCGGGGTGGTTCAGGCGCTGGCTTTTTCAGCCTGTCGTTCGAACCATTTCTCGGCTTCTTCGTCCCAGCCGTCCATGCGGACGTAGGAAGACTGACGCGGGTTGTTGACCATGTTCGGATCAACTTCAATACCGATGCCCTCGAGGAAGTTCACCAGGCCGATACGTTCGATCATTTCACCGCAACGCTCGTGCTCCAGGCCGTTCTCGGCCCAGAAATCGATGATCTCTTCGCCCATTTCAACCAGGGATTCATAGTCTTCCTCGGTTTCCAGCTTCTTGAACGGCACCACCACGGTGCCCATCAGGTCGCCGATCTTCAGGGTGCGCTTGCCGCCGATGAGGATGGTGACACCCTTGTCGTCGCCGGGGTGCAGCGCTTTCGGCATGACGTTCAGGCAGTGCATGCAACGTACACAGTTGTGGTTGTCTACCGTGAGGGTGTCGTCGTCGTTCAGGGTCAGCGCCTGGGTCGGGCAACGCGTGGTAACGTTGTCGATGATGTACTGACGACCCTTCTTGGCGACGTAGGCCTTGATCTCTTCCTGGTCGACCTTCATGTCGTCGCGCCAGGTACCGATGACGGCGAAGTCGGAACGTTCAATGGAGTTCTGGCAGTCGTTCGGGCAACCCGAGACCTTGAACTTGAACTTGTAGGGCAGGGCGGGACGATGCACGTCGTCGGTGAAGTTGTTCACCAGGTGACGGTGAATACCGTGCTCGTTGGCGCAGGACATTTCGCAGCGGGCCGCACCCACGCAGGACATGGCGGTACGCACGCAGGGGCCGGCGCCACCGAGGTCCCAGCCGTATTCGTTGATTTCGTCGAAGAAATGCTGGGTGTTCTCGGTAGTAGTACCGATGAACATGATGTTACCGGTCTGGCCGTGGAAGGTCTGCAGGCCGGAACCCCATTTTTCCCAGCTGTCGCCAAGCTTGCGCAGCATGTCGGTGGTGTAGTAGTTGCCCGGGCTGGGCTGCACGCGCAGGGTGTGGAATTCCTTGGATTCGGGGAAGGCGTCGCCGACTTCGGAGAAACGCGGAATGATGCCACCGCCGTAACCGAACACGGATACAGTACCGCCTTTCCAGTAACCCTTGCGGGTTTCGTAGGAGTGCTCGAGCTGACCGAGCAGAGAGTTGGTTACACCGCGAATACGCTCATCGGGGTGATCGTCGCGCAGGCGCTTGATGCCGGAAATAAAACTCGGCCAGGGGCCGTTTTCCAGTTCATCGAGCATGGGCGTTGGATGGTGCTTGTCAGCCATGGCCGTCTCCTTCCAGTTTGTTTGAGTGGCGGTTGCTGCGTACGTTCAGAGCCGCCGTTACGTAACTATTGAATGTATGAGCCGAAGTTCCCGTATCGATACCGGTAAAACCGATACGTGGAACCCCTCATCAGGCGGATATGAAGTCTAGGAGCCTGAAGCGGGTCCGAGAACCCTACCCTTGGGGTGTATGCCTGCAGCAACACTATCCCATTGGAGATAGTCGTTTCGGGGCTGTGTGCGGCGGGCGATTATAAGGCGCGCCGCGCAGAAATGCCATGCGCAAAGAATATTTGAATATTATCAGAAACTTATTGTCTGATCGGGGCATAAAAATCCGCGGGCGAGCGAGTAAGCCCATAAAAAATAGCGGCTTTGTGTGAATTAAGGGTTGCCGGATCTGGTAAACTGGGTTTTTGCCCCTGACACGATCAACGGACGCAACGGTATGGCGATAACGTCATCTCAATACTCGGAGGCGGTCACCGGCCACGGCCCGTTCGCCCTCGACGGCGACCGCGCCTACCTGGCGTGGCGGGCGCAGAAGCTGGCGGATTACCCCGCATCGACGGCTGCGTTACTGGTGCCGGTCGGGAATGGTCTCCGCCTGCGGCCGGAAGAGCACACGGCGCTGTTGCGTACCGTGGGAAAGACCAATCTGGCGATTTACCAGTTGCCGCCGGAGACGGCCGCCGATAAGGACGTGGTCCGCGCGCTGGGCCGGCAATTCGGCCTGCGACGCCTGGATAACAACCTGTGCGCCGACGAGGACGGGATCACCTCGCTGCAGGTGGTCGGGAAACGGCGTGTCGGCGAGTACATTCCCTATACCAACAAGCGGCTCAACTGGCATACCGACGGCTATTACAACAGCCTGGCCCGGCAGATCCGCGGCGTTATTCTGCACTGTGTTCAGGCGGCCGAGAGCGGCGGCGAAAATGCGCTGCTGGACCACGAAATCGCCTATATACAACTGCGCGATGAAAACCCGGACTTCATCCGCGCGCTCATGGCGCCGGATGCCATGACGATTCCGCCGAATATCCAGCAGGGCGAGGAACTGCGCCCCGAACAGGCCGGCCCGGTGTTTTCGGTGGACGGCCAGGGGCACCTGCACATGCGCTATTCGGCGCGCGGCCGCAATATTGTCTGGAAAGACGATGCAACCACACATGCGGCGGCGGAATTCCTGCTGAACTTGTTTCAGCAGGATTCACCCTATATATTTCGCCACCGACTGGAAGCCGGTCAGGGCGTGCTGAGCAATAATGTGCTCCATTGCCGGTCGGAATTCAGTCACGACGCGGACAGTGGCCGCAGCCGTTTGCTATACCGCGCGCGCTATTTCGACCGCATTACCGACGCTAAACAGGGCGGATGATCGACATGTTATGTCTGAGTGAAATTCTGTTACAGCAGCACGAGCTACAGTCATTCCAGGACCTGCTCGGTGCCGTCGAGCAAAAGGCCCGCGGCGGCGAGCTGTTTTTCCAGATGGACGTCCGGCCACCGTTCCCGGATACCCCTGAAGACTGGGAAGACCGCCTGGAAGCGGCATTTGCAGCAGCGGGCAGGCGTTAGCGCAGGAGTATCGCGATGTTCTGGGAAGAGGAAAAAAACGAAAACACGCCGTACGTTGTACCCGATGACGTGGTGGACATCGTCTATAACATCAGCTGCAAGTGTCTGCCGCTGGATCACGCCTACAGCTTTTCAGCGGCAGTCCGCGCCGTGTTGCCGTGGATCGACGACGAAGCACAGGCGGGCATTCACCTCATCCATGGTGCCGAGTCGGGTAACGGCTGGCTGCGCCCGGAAGACACCGGCAAGGAATTGCTGCATCTCTCGCGGCGCGCGCGCATGACCCTGCGGGTACCCCGACACCGGGTCGAGGCGGCGCAGGCGCTCACCGGGCAGAGCCTGGACGTCGAGGGTTATGCCCTGGAAGTGGGCAAGTCAAAAGTGAAACTGTTCAGCACGCTGCCGACCCAGTTCGCCCGTTACGTGGTGGTGCCGGAAGGCATCAGCCATGAAGACGAGGCGGCCTTTGTGGCGGCCGCGGTCGAGCAGATCAAGGCGCTGGATATCAAGGTGCGCAAACTGTTGTGCGGCAGGGCTCACGCGATCCGCCACCCCGACGGCGACCTCTACACCCGCAGCATCATGCTGGCGGACCTGGAGGTCGAAGAATCGATCACCCTGCAGCAGCACGGTATCGGTGAACACCGGGCGCTGGGATGCGGGCTGTTTATCCCGCACAAGGGCATTAAAGCCGTGCATGAACTGACGGCGGACAAGAAGCAATAGGTTTCTGTTTCAACCTGGTTGGAAAGTTTTAATAATCAGGTTTAATAATTATTGTTAACTATTTAATTATTATGGAGATATAATATGGCAATCGAAGTCGACGGTAAAACCATTGAAACCACAGAAAATGGTTACCTCGTGAACCCGGAAGACTGGACCGAAGCGGTGGGCGCGGCAATCGCCAAAGCCGACGAGCTGGAAATGACTGAAAAACACTGGGACGTGGTCAACTACCTGCGCGATGAACACTACAATAATGGCGGTAACGAACCGAACGAACGTACCATCATGAAAGACCTGGGTAAAAAATGGGGCACCAAGCCCAGCAGCAAGGACATGTACAACATGTTCCCGGGCATGCCCAGCAAGCAGGGCCGCAAGATCGCCGGCCTGCCGCAGAGCACCCGCAAGGGTGGCTATTGAACGCCGCACCGGCCCTTCCCATTGGGGATATAGTTCGGATTAGATACTCGTAATATAGTGCACCCCAATCATTGTGTGGCGCACGCCCGTTGAATTGAACGCTTTGGAGGCAAACCATGAGCGACAAGCAAGAGCTGATCAAACAGATGCTGGAAATGCAGAAGAAGTTCATCGACTATGAACACAAGCATGGTGTGAGCCAGCAGGAATACTTTGCTGCCGGCGACAGCCACGAGCTGCACAATTACCGCCAGCAGTACAATGAAATGGCTATCAAGCTGGTCGATATGGCCCACGAAGAAAAGGGTTCGCACCGCTAGACCGGGTTGACCGCTGAAAAAAGGGCCGAGCGCATAACGCTACGGCCCTTTTTTTTTGCAATTCATTCGTGCAGATCTAAAGCTCCGACCACATCCGCACCAGGTTGACGTAGGCGTGATCGACCCGGGTGGCGGTTTCCGAGCCGGGCTGGGATTGCCGTAAACTTTCACGGGCCAGGTAAAGCTGGTACAACAATTCGCGTTGTCGCGGGTCGCGCAGCATACTCTGTGTCCAGGTGACGGCGACGAGACGTTCGCCACCGGTCACCTCGTTGATATGGTGCAGGCTGGACGACGGGTAGATCACCGCGTCGCCCGCGTCGCACTTGAGCCGTTCCTCGCCGTAGTCGGTACGGATAACGAGCTCGCCGCCCTGGTATTCGTCCGGTGTGTTGAGGAATACCGTGGTCGACACATCGGAGCGGTACTGGCCGCCGGGCGGGCCCATGACGGGGTCATCGACATGGTCGCCGTAGGACATGCCCCGGGTGTAACGGGCATAGTAGGGTGTGGCTACGCGGCAGGGCATGGCGGCGGCCTGGTACACCGGGTGCTGGACCAGGGAACCCATGACCAGGCCATTCAACTGTTCCATCTGCCGGGCATTGGTTTGCAGTTCCTCGTTGTGCTTGACGCGGCTGGCAGTCGCACCCGCCGACAGGCGGCCCTCGACAAAGTGTCCCTGACCCAGCAGTGTGCGTACCTGTTCGAGTTTGCCGGCATCGAGGACGTTTGGAATAACAAGCAGCATGGCGTATCCCTGCAGTGAGTAAGTCGGAGTAAACGAAATGATATTGAAACTGACTATCGACGATCAAACTTATGACATCGACGTGTCTGAACAGATTATGCAGGAAGCGGAGGAATTTTACGTCAAGATGGACCAGGACATGGACAAGGGCTGGCAGATGAGCCGCTTCTGGGTGGAAAAGCCGGATCTCTATCAGCGTTGCCAGATCGCCGCCGACAAGATCCTCGGTGCCTTCCATACCGAAAACAAGCGTATGGTACTGTTGATGGCCGGCTATATCCTCAAGCGGCTGCCGCAGGTGCAGGAAGTCGTTGTCGATACCTCCGGCGATATCACCCTGACGGAAATCGTCGCCTGACTAGCCGTCCAACCCGTCCCCTTTTTCCCGGGATTTGCCCTAAAGTCCTAGCCGTTGGGTTTGTGAAAGTCGGGATGGCAGGTGTCCAGTCCCGCGATGCCCGCGGCGTGGGTTTTCATGGCTTGATGAATGTCCGGCTGATCAGGGTATGAGTCGCCCAGCTCCATCAAGCGTGTCTGCCAGCATGAGAATTCATTCGCCAGTTCAGCGTCTGTTCCGTGGCAGGCGAGTACGGTGATAATCGCATTGCCGACTTTCCAGGGTCCGTCACCGGTAATCGGTCCCGGCACATAACGCAGAGCATCCGCCAGCTCGGCATCTGTCCAGAAAGTGGGCAGGAACAGCAGGCCATCACTGAATGGCAGGCGCTCCACCATGACCTGCTTCTCGCCGGTTTCCTTGAAGCGTATTGCCAGTGGTGCGGTGACGCTGAATAGATCGGCCATCTAGCCGTCCAGCTGTTTTTGCATCAGGTAGTGCTGTATTTCGTTGAACAGCACAAAAGATTTTTCAATGACCCGATAGCCGTGGTGTCGATAGAAAGGGACGGCGTTCTCGCGCGCCTGCAGGATCACGGAGCTTAACTGCATATCGTGCGCAGCTTGTTCCAGCGCTATCAGCAATTTCGAGCCATAGCCCTTGCGTTCATGGCCGGATTCGACCGCCATGAAACGGATCTGGCCGGTTGTATCGTCGACTTTATGGATGCGGCCAACCGCCAGAACGCCGCCTGTTTCGCTGCAGACCATGCGATGTGTGCTGCTGTCGTCGGTTTCCTCGCGATCCGGCCCGTCCTGCTGCCAGGGTTTTCGCAGTATCCGCCAGCGCAGTTCATAGTAGCGATCCCACTCCTCATCGCTGCGCGGTGCGCGGGTTTCGACCAGATCAGCCACTCAGGCAAAGACCACCCAGGTCGTGGCGATGTATTTGACGCCTTTCTGCAGGGTGACGGCACGGTGTTCGTGGGTCCAGAAAGGCGGGAACAGGACCAGTTTCCCCTGTTCGGGTTTGATGCGGAGGTCCTGAAACAGAAACTCGGTTTCACCGCCGGGCCCCGGTACGTCATTCAGATACCACAATGCCACCAGTTGCCGTTGACTGAACTCGTGGCTGCCGCCGTCGATGTGCCAGTGGTAATGCTCGCCCGGCTGATAGCGCTGAATGCCGTACCCCATATCCTTGAAAGGCCCCTTGAAGTAGGGGTAGGTCTCCCGGAATTCCAGGATTGCCTGGCCCAGGGAGCGAAACAGTGCCTGGTCAATATCTTTCCAGTGGGGTTTGCCGCTGACCACGAGGTCGGTGGTTTTCTTGACGCTGCGGTCTTTGCCCACCGTCTGACCGATACGGCCTTCATACTGTTCGTCGACGGCTTTTTCGAAGCGTTCGATGGCGGTGTTACAGAGCTCGGCCGACAAGGCGTGCTGTTTTTCAAAAATGAAGGTGTCGGGTTTGACCTCGACAATGGTGCGTAAGGGGGTAACGGTTTTGTTTCGGTGCATGTGCCTATTGTCAGGTTTTGCTAACGGCTAAACAAGGTATTCCCTGGTTCATAACTGTTTTTCCTCGATCAGCGATTCCATCTCCTGCCATGCCGTGTTAACGCGACTGGCATGTAGTTCAAGCAGGTCGCGCGCAACCTGCAGCCAGTGTTCGCGGCCGGTGCGGATCTGTTCCTGCAGGCGGCCGGCATCGCCGTGGTCCGCCCAGAGCTGGTAGGCCTCCATCAGCGTGGGGTAGATCTGTTTGCGCATGCCGGACAGGTTGGCAAAGTAGAAATGCAGCGACGGGGGATGAGCCTGCTCGAGCAATGCCGGCAGGGTGGAGAGGGCATCCGCCAGGTGGTCGCGCACCGCGCGCGCCATGAGTTCGAGACGGGAGCGGGGAAACGAGTTGATCATTTCGCGCCAGCGCTCGCCCAGTTTCTCGCCGGCCCGGACTTCACCGATTTCATGCAGTACCAGGGTTTGTATTTCGATGTCGGTCATTTGTTCCAGGGCGCCGTCCAGATCCCTGTCAAAATCGTAGCTGCGCAGTGCCCTTCCCATGGCGTTGTCCAGGCGGTGCCAGCGCCATTCCTCCAGCCGCTCCCACAGCATGCGACGCAGTGATTCGCGGCGAATGAAAATCTCGCCGTTCTGCGACATGGCGGGCGGCGCCGACAGGTCGCGGGCGTATTCTTCGGCGGACACATGGATACGGTAACCGCCGTGCTCAAGATGGCGTTCCAGCCGGGCCAGGTAAAAGTGCGGCTTGGACTTGGCGCCGTAACCGGCGCTGTACACCAGGCCATGTTTCGCCAGCGCCCTGTTGATGGCCGGGGCGTCGAAAGGATCATAACGGGTTCCGTCGATATCCAGGGTGACAAACGGCTTTTCTTCCAGGGTTTCCCAGTGACGCTCGCGCTGTGTCAGCCACTCGCCGATGGCCTCCTGCGGCAGGCTCTCGGCGTAGCCGTAGCCCATTTCCCAGCGGTAGTATTCGCGCATTTTCAGCAGGTAGACGCACAAGGTGAAGTCGCTGGCAAAACGCGCATCGGAAATATGGCAGTTGTGCTGCACGCCGGCCTGCAGCGCCTGGAGGCGGGGAGGGAGCATCGTCCTGTCTGCTTTAATTGCCAAAGCTAATACCCGACTAAAATAGTATGGAATTAAATGCTAGCATGGGTTATGCTTGCGCGCCAGTTGGACAGCGGCCGGAGGCTGCGCGGAGTATCAGTATGCGTATCAGAAGTCGTTGGAACGACAAGAAAAAACAGCGTTCCCTGGAAGAGGTCGCGGGGGCGCTGGCGTTTATCGAATGGCGTATCGCCGGCAAGGCGTTGCTCAACCTCGAAAACGAGGGATTCCAGACGGACACCCAGCTGCAGCGGCTCGATGTGCTGCAGGAGTTATGTGCTTTCCTGATACATGTCACCGATCGCCTGGTGCACGACACCATGAACGCCGAAGAACGCCGGCGCTTTATTGTCGCGCTGGCCCTGAAGACCGCCGATACCTACCACGATAACCGGGTGGACAGTGAGGGACGGGGCGAGGATTTTCGCCAGCCATTCATTGACGTGCTCAACCGGCGCATGGCGGACTATGCCGAATTCCTGTTCGAAGATGGTGGGCCGGGTTATGCCTTCAAACGTTACCTGGGCGAGTGCGTTACCAACTCGATGGGGCCCCGGGACCGCAAGTGGATCAGTGACCAGGTCATGGAAATCGAGGTGCCCGCCATGTTGAAAACATTAAACAAGGGGCTCAAGGATCTGTTTGGTTCGGGGAACACCGAACAGCCTGGTAACGCTGAAAAAAAGAGCGCCGCACAGTCATCCTGAAGCCTCCATGACGGGCTGGAGCTGCGCCGCCGTACCGTTTCTGCTATATTTTGCGGACGGGCAGGGGATCAAATAATAAGAACAGGGGGGAGCGCCGTAATGTACGAGCGATTCTACGGGCTGCACGAGCGCCCCTTCAGCCTGTTACCCGATCCCGATTTCCTGTACCCGGGCCGTAACCACCGCGCCGCGCTGGACCTGCTCGAACTGGCTGTTTTGAACCAGGCCGGTTTCTGTGTGATCAGCGGCGAGATCGGATCCGGCAAGACCACCCTCATTCGTGAATTGCTCAACCGGCTTGACGAACGTATCCGTGTCGGCCTGGTATCCAACACGCACCCTTCCTTTGGCGAACTGCTGCAGTGGATCCTGGCGGCTTACGGGTTGCCGGATATGGCTGGCAACAAGCTTGAACGCCACCAGCGTTTTATTGACTTCGTCATCGAACAGTATGCCGGGAACAGGCGCACCCTGCTGATTATCGACGAGGCGCAGAATCTTGCCCCCGAGGCGCTGGAAGAGCTGCGCATGCTGTCGAACGTCAACTCGGAGAAGGATTTCGTCCTGCAGGTCATTCTGGTCGGCCAGAATGAACTACGCGACAAGCTGATGGACCCGCAACTGAAACAGTTCGCCCAGCGCATCGCCTTCGACTACCACCTGGAAAATCTCGATGCCGGGGAAACGCGCGACTATATCCGGCACCGTTTGCGGCACGCCGGCGGCAGGGCCGACATTTTTTCCGACCCGGCATCAGGGGCCGTATATGAACATACCGGCGGCGTACCCCGGCTGATCAACCGCTTGTGTGACCTGTGCCTGGTTTACGGCTATTCCGAAGAACAAGCGGTGATCGACGCCGGACTGGTCGACCGGGTCGCTGACGCCCAGTGCCGGGGAATGCCGTCCTGTGATCGTGGCATGGCACCTGTATCCACGCCGCCCGCGGCGCCGGACTCACCGGTGCCCACCGTTGAGGTGGCGCCGGTAACGCACGATGCTGTGGTTGAAGCATCGTCTCCGGTGGCGAAGGAAGATGTTGATCTGCACAGGCTGGTCGTGGCGACCGAGCAGCCGCCCGCCACGGGTCGTCGGCGGGGAGGAACGGTATGGTTGCTGGGGGTTTTGATGGTGGCCGGTGTGGCGGGCTGGATGACGCGCGACCTGTGGTGGCAGCCGGTCCGATTGACCCTGCAGCAGGCCGCGGTCCGGGCCCAGGTCGTGGTGACCGAGGCGTGGAATGCCGGCTGGTCATCAGCGAGATTAGCGGTGCCCGCGAAAGACAAGAAAAACGGGCCCTGAAGGCCCGTTTTTTCCGCTTCAAACCGGGAGATTTACTTCCAGTTTGAAAAATTATCCATGTTGCGTGCCTTGCCGTCTTCGTAACCGGCTTCATAGGCCTCCGAGGAGCGCTGCTCTTCGCGCGGCGGGTTCATCACATAGCCGCTCTGCCAGCCTTCCAGGTAATCGGCGTTAATACCTTCTTTTTCCAGCTTAGTGGTAAAGTCGTAGTACGTTTGATCCATTATTGCGATCTCCTTCGACAGGGTTTCAAATCCGGTAAGCGATTTGGTCGCTTGAATGGCGCGCAAGTATACAGGTGTATCAGTATTTCTCTATATATCCCCCCTGAGATAATACATTACAAGAAATAAGGTATTGACGCCGTGCAGCGGGCTAAATCCTGACTAATTTGGTAAGGAAAGAGTAACTCCAATATAATGTAGCGTTTTTGCGGGGAGAGACCTATGTCCGATACCACGAATGAAGACGTTGAATTCGCCAGCGGCATGGCGGCGTTTGAGGCCAAGCACTTTTCCCGGGCCGCACAATTACTGTCGCCGTTTGCCGAGCAGGGCAACGCCGAGGCGCAGCACCGCCTGGCGATCATGTACCAGAACGGCCTCGGGGTGGCGCAACACGATGGTCTGGCGCTGCGCTGGATGAAGGCCGCGGCGGAGGGTGGTTATGCCGTGGCCCAGCACGGGCTCGGCTTCATGTACCTGGAAGGCGAGTGCGTCGAGAAGGATCCGGCCCAGGCGGTGGCATGGTTCCAGAAAGCAGCCGAACAGGGCCTGATGGGTTCGATGACGACCCTGGCAATGATGTACGAAGAGGGTAATGGGGTGGAACAGGATATCGACAAGGCCAACACGCTTTACCGTGCCGCCGGGTTCGAACGCTAGGACACTGTGAGCGACCGCGGTCTGTGATGGAACTCTCCGCCGAAGACGCGCTGCGCCTGAACGTGCTGCTGGCCAACAGCCTGCAGGCGGTGCGGATCGATGAATCATCGATGACCGTGCATGCGCTGTCCGAGCAGGGCGAGGCCAGTGTCAAGCTGAACCCCCGTGGCCGGGACGACCAGTATCTCAAGCGGGTGCGCGAACTGCTCTCCAGCCAGATTCTGGGTTCGCCCGGTGGTTACCCGGTGTTCCTGCGTCGCTGGACGCGTATGGGGCAGGCCCGTGACGACAGCCTCGAGCAACTGCTGATGCTCGGTGAGCCGGAAGCGGTGGTTGCCGTGGTGCACGCCACGGGACTGACCGATGAAATTGCGCGGCGGGCCTGGTGGGCCATGCCGGTCGCCGATAACGCGCGGCGCATGCTGGAACGGGAGTGCGTGGTGCAGGGTTCGATGGGCCCGCAGCTGGCTGAATTCCTGGTTGAATTTCTGCCGTTCGAAACCGAACACCGCGCCATGATCGAAACGGTGCGCCTGGTGCTGCAGCCCGGCCTGATCGACGACACCATGCGGGACAAACTCTGGCGCCAGGCGAAGCGCAAGAATACCTACTATGTCGGTTTCATGGATGCTGTGCCGGACCAGCTTCCGGAGCCCGGCAGGGCGCGTGCGGATTACACGGCGGTGCGCGAGCGGCTGGCCGGACTGCTGGAAAACGGCAACCTGGTCGCCAGGCAGTTATGCCGCTGCCTGAGCGTGCAGGGGCAGGTGTTTCTGACGACCACCGGGATCGCCATGAAAAAGCCGACCAACCAGGATGTGGTGGTCGAACTCCTGAATTCCGTGCAGCGTTATTTTTCCCAGGTCTGCCCGAACAGCGATCCGGCGGCCGACATGCAGCAGGTCATCAGTGACGCCGAGGCATTACTCGACGTGCCGGGCGTCTGCGCGACCACTACGGCGGTGCAGGAAGTCCTGGCGGTGGCTCCCGAATGTCGTGACGATGTCAGGGCGATGATGGCACTGGCGTGGCTCGGCGAGTCGCTGGTCAACCCGATATTTGCCCGAACCGATGCTATCGGCTCGGTGATGCGCAAAAAAATCGAGCCGATTACCGTGCCACTTCAGCAACAGCTCAACCAGTTGCGGGGCAAGCGTGGTTAACAGTTTATTTTATGTTTTGGTAGTATCGTCCGCGCTGGTGGTCGACACCCTTTTTATACAGGTCAGTAAGCTATGTCAGAAGTGATTATGTATTGCACCCGGTTTTGTCCCTACTGTATCAGTGCGGACAGGTTGTTGACTCACAAGGGCGTGGCGATCAACAAAATACCGGTGGATAACGATATGGAGATGTGGCGTAAAATGGAGCAGCTCACGGGGCGCAATACCGTGCCGCAGATTTTTATCGGTGACTACCATGTCGGCGGCTATGATGATCTTGCCGCACTGGATCGCCGCGGTGAGCTCGACCCGTTACTGGCGCCCCTGCTGAACACCGGCAAGGCCTGAGGGCATTACATTGGATTTCTTTCCCATCTTCCTCGACCTGCATAACCGCGACTGCCTGGTTGTCGGTGGCGGTCGGGTTGCTGCCCGCAAGGTCTCTTTATTGCTGCGCGCCGGCGCCAGGGTACTCGTGGTCGCCCCGGAATTGTGCGATGAGCTCGAGCGATTGAGAGAAGAGCAGCGGATTACCTGTCGTTTGCGTGAATTTGACGAAGCCGACGTGCATGACAAGGCGTTGGTCATCGCGGCCACCGACCGGCAGGTGGTCAACCGCCGGATATCGGAACTCGCCAGACGGGAAAACATCCCGGTCAACGTCGTCGACCAGCCCGAGCTCTGCAGTTTCATCATGCCCTCGGTTATCGATCGTTCACCGGTGCAGGTTGCCGTTTCGACCGGCGGCAGCTCGCCGGTACTGGCACGGCTGTTGCGCGCCCGGCTGGAAAGCTATGTGCCGGCCGCCTACGGCCGCCTGGCGAAGCTGGTGGAGAGTTTCCGCGAACAGGTGAAACAGCGTTTCAGCCGCATGGAGCAGCGTCGCCAGTTCTGGGAAAACGCCATGCAGGGCGAGGTCGCGGAGTTGCTGTTTGCCGGTCGCGAGGAGATGGCGCGCGAGCAATTGCAGCGCGCCCTGGACGACAGCGAGGACGATCCGAATCCGGTCGGCGAGGTCTATCTCATCGGTGCCGGTCCGGGTGACCCCGACCTCCTGACTTTCCGTGCCCTGCGGCTGCTGCAGATGGCCGACGTGGTGGTCTACGACCGCCTGGTGGCGCCGCCGATCCTGGACCTGGCGCGCCGCGAGGCCCAGCGCATCTACGTGGGCAAGCAGCGCGATAACCACGCCCTGTCACAGGAAAATATCAACCAGTTGCTGGTGCGGCTGGCAAAGGAAGGCAAACGTGTGGTGCGCCTGAAGGGGGGGGATCCGTTTATCTTCGGTCGCGGCGGCGAGGAAATCGCCACGCTGATGGAGAACGGTGTCACCTTCCAGGTGGTACCCGGGATCACGGCGGCATCCGGTTGCGCCACGTATGCCGGTATTCCGTTGACCCACCGTGATTATGCCCAGTCAGTGGTGTTTGCCACCGGCCACCTGCAGGACGGGACTGTCGACCTGAACTGGAAAGCGCTGGCACACGCCAACCAGACGATTGTCTTCTACATGGGCCTGCACGGTGTCGGCGTCGTATCGGAACAGTTAATCGCGCACGGCCTGCCGGCGGATACGCCGGTGGCGCTGATACAGCAGGGTACCACCCAGAATCAGCGCGTGGTGGTTACTACCCTGGATAAACTGGAACAGACCGTAAAAGACGAGGCGCTCAAGCCACCCACCATTATTATCGTCGGCCGGGTCGTCGAATTGCACGAAACCCTGCAATGGTTCGAGCCTCTGCCCGGCGCCAATCCCCGCCCATTCGGGGGAACACCCCACGTATAAGCGATGGAACCCGATTTCTGGCATAAACGCTGGCAGGATAATTTAATTGGTTTTCACCAGCCGGAAATCAATGCCCACCTGAAAACCTACTGGTCGGCTCTCGGCATCAGGCCCGGTGCCCGGGTGTTTGTTCCCTTGTGCGGCAAGAGCCTGGATATGTGCTGGCTCGCCGGGCAACACCCGGTGACAGGCGTGGAACTGAGCCCCAGGGCGGTGGAGGATTTCTTCGCGGAAAACGGGTTGCAGGCAGTCCTGCATCGTGAAGGGCCGTTCACGGTTTACCAGGCCGGGAATGTCACACTGTACTGCGGTGATATCTTCGACCTGCAGGCCGGCATGTTGCAGGACGTGGCCGCCGTGTACGATCGTGCCGCGCTGATTGCCCTGCCTCCGGCGATGCGCCGTGCTTACGCCGACGCACTTACCCGGGCGCTGCCCGCCGGCGTGGCAATGCTGCTGGTGACCATGGAATATGAACAGTCGCGAATGGACGGCCCGCCGTTTTCCGTCGAGGCTACCGAGGTTCCAACCCTGTTTGCGCCGGACTGGCGCATCGAGTCGCTGCACCGCGAGGATATCCTGGAGCGGGAACCCCGCTTTCGCGAGCGGGGCCTGACCCGCCTGGCCGAGCATATTTACTCGCTGGTTAAACAGTAAACACTGGCATATTGCTCGCAACATTCTAGAATTGCCTATTAAGCTTTTGAATCTAAATTAATTCTCTGTCCTGCCGCTACAGGCTGTGAAGGCGTTCGATGTGGAAAATACAGAGAAAGTACAGGGTATTCAATAGGATATAAGGATGTTGCAGCATGAACAGGATCTCATTCGCTAGCGCCGCGCTGCGCCGATTCACGGTTTCCCCGGGTTACTTGGCGACGCTGGCGCTACTGGTGCTGATCGCCGGCACCGGCCAGGCCGCCGAAAAAAGCAGCGGTGTCGATGCAGTCCTGATCATGGACAGTTCCGGCAGTATGGCCAAGAACGATCCCGACAAACTGCGCATCCCCGCCGCCAAGTTGTTCATGTCCCTGCTGGGCCGGAACGACCGGATCGGCCTGATCAGCTTCAGCGACAACGGCTACCCGGTGCTCCACCTCACGGCACCAGCGCCGGACAGTAATGCGCGTATCCTCGCGTCGGCGGACAAGGTTTCCTCCAGGGGTGTCTATACCAACCTGCACGCGGCCCTGCTCAAGGGTGTCCAGATGCTGGAGCGGGAGGGGAAACCCGGCCAGGAAAAAATGCTGGTGCTGATGTCGGACGGGAAAATGGACGTCGGTGATACCGACGAAGACTGGCAACTGACACAGAAAATCCAGGGCGAATTACTTAAAACCATCGAGGATCAAAAAATCAAGGTCTATACCATCGCCTTTACCGAGGCATCGGATGTTGACCTGCTGAAGGATATCGCCCACCGGAGCAACGCGCTGTTCAAACTGGCGAAAAACGATACCGATCTGCACGAAGTTTTCAGCGCGATTTTTGAAAGCGCCAAATCGCCGGATATGCTGCCGATAGAAGGCGGTGAATTTGTCGTCGACAGTTCGATCGAGGAAGTCACCATAGTCGCTTCCAAGGAACGCGAGGACGTACGTATCTACCTGCAGTCACCGGCTGGCAAAAAACTGGGTTCGGACGACGCCGGTGAGCAGCTGAAATGGTTCATGGCCCAGCACTTCGACATGATTACACTGCATAAGCCGGAACCGGGCACCTGGAAACTGCTGTTCACCGGTGGCAAGAACCGGGCGTACATCGTCACCAACATGGCGCTGAATCACAATCCGCAGGAACCCAAGTTGAGCATCGGCAAGGATATGCTGCTCGAGGCCTGGCTGGAGGAGGACGGTAACCGGCTGGACAGGGAAGCGGTGCTGACCAATACCCGTTTCAAAATGAGCATCCAGGCGCCTGACGGCGCCAGCGCCGATTTCGACCTGTTCGATAACGGCGAGTACGGCGACCGGAAGGTTGCCGACGGTATCTACTCGAATACGCTGGCCTATGAGAACCCGGGTTCCTACCGGATAGACATCATTGCCGAGAGCGAAACATTCAAGCGCCAGAAGACGGTACATTTTGAAGTCGATCAACCACCGGTTGACCTGCAGGCCGCGGCGAAACCCGCTGTGGCCGAAGTGGTGAACGAACCGGAATCCGAACCGGAATCCCGGCCTGACGTCCTGCCTGAACCCACGCCCGAAGCGGAAGGCACCCCGGCGGTGGAAGAAGAGGTGGCTGCTGAAGAAGCAGCACCGCCGGCCGGGGAGGCACCGAAAAAGAAGGGGGGTATCAATCTTGGCCTGGCCATTGGTGTGTTTGTGGGTGTGAACCTGTTGCTTGGCCTGATCGGCTTCGGTGTCTGGTGGTTCCTGAAAAAGCGCAAACAGAAAGCTGCCGGGCAGGATGAAGAGAATGATGAGGAAACCGAAGACTAAGCCGCTCGCTCCCTGCCAGGGGTAAGAACGCCGCCTATGGACGTCCTGCAAGTCGATATCTATACCTTTTTCATTGTCGCCGAAGTGGCCGTGCTGCTGCTGGTAGTGGCCCTGGCGTTTTTTGTTCGCGGCAAGGTCATGGCCGGCCGCGTACGTCGTCTGCAGGCGCAACTGCAGGCGGCGCAGGAAGTGCCGGAACCGGTCGGCTTCGATCAGTATCTCAGGGACGAGGTGATTCGCAACCAGGCGCTGATCGACGCGGCGGCCGCCTCGGAGGACGATGCTGAAAAAAAGGCGGCCGAACTGCTGGGCCTGCGCACGCGGTTCCTGGAACTCGAACTGGAAGCCCAGGCGCTGGTCAACAACCCGGTGCAATTCCAGGACAGGTTATCGGCCGGTTTCAGCGAGTTGATGGAGCAGTTGCGGCCCGAGCCGGAGACCGTCGAGGTACCGGTCGGGGAAGACACGGCAGCGGAAACCGGTGAGGGACCGGCGAACGAGGCCGAAGCGGCGGAGGCCGAGAGCCGCGCTACGCTGGATACCCACGATGATGAATTCGATCGCCTCAAGCAGGTTATCAACAATCAGCAGGATGCGATGTCGGCCCTGCGTGCCGAACTGAAAGCGCGCGAGGCGGAAATCGATGATCTTGACAGCATTCTGGCCAAGCTTGACGAGTTCGAACAACACGATAGCGAGCTGCAACAGTGTCTGAAGGTCCTGGAACAGGAAAACCAGCGGCTGAAGGCCGCAAGTGAAGCAGGGGACGGCAGCGTAACAATCGAGAAAATGGATCCGGCACAGCTGAACGGACTGAAAAGCATGATCGGCAACCAGCAGCAGACCATCGCCAACCTGCAGAACCTGATCCAGGAACTGGCACCGGAAGCCAGCAAGGCGACCGAACTGGCCGCGGCGATCGCCAATGTCCAGCAGGCCAACCAGGAACTCAACAGTTGTGTGGCCGTACTGGAAGACGAAAACGCCATGCTCCGGGCCGAGCTCGAAGCCGTAAATGCCCAGCTCGAGGCCCAGGAAGCGGCGGCAGAAACGGGCGACGCCGAACCGGACCTGGTTATGGCCGATGAGGAGGAAGGCGCTGGCGAAGTGTCGCCAGATGACGAAAAACGCGAACTTGAGATCAAGGTCCAGGAGCTGGAGGCGCTGGTGGAGTTCAAGGACGCGGCCATCGAGGAACTGGAAAAACAGTACAACACACTCGAATCCAAATACCTTGCGCTGACGGGTGAAAAGAAGGTCAATTAGACCGCAGACCGGCGAACTCTTCAGAAAAAACGCCACGCGGGTATACTAGCGTTTTAAACGCCGCCCGCAGGTCGGCATCCCGATCCGGGTTGTTGTGTTACATGCCACCTAAAAAACGTACCAGTAAGCGCCGCAGCAGCAGGAAGCGGCGCCGTTCAAAAAAGCGTTCATCAATTCCCTGGACCAAGCTGGTCATCAGCCTACTGGTGATCGTGGTCGCTTATGTGGCATTTCTCGATCTGCAGCTCTATCGTAAATTCGAAGGTAATCGCTGGTCACTGCCGGCA
>CBEUNK010000033.1:0-22237 GCA_965544455.1 uncultured Thiogranum sp. | reverse complement strand
GGGCGGCGGTCCGATCTGCCGCTGCCGAGCTTGAAGATGCCGACGATGATGTGCGAAAGTATCGAGAACTCCTCAAGGAAAATGCAATTTCTGAAGAACGGCTGCGCAAGGCGCGCCTGCGGCAGAAAAAGGCCCGTGCAAGCCTGGCGGAAGCACGCGCCGGCTCGCAGGCGCACCAGTCCGATCTCGGTTACACCACTATACGCAGTCCGGTCGAGGCGCTGGTGGTAGAGCGTCTCAAAAGTGTCGGTGACCTTTCGTCACCCGGCACACCGATCCTGCGCCTGGAATCACTGGCCAGGCGGGAGTTCGAGACCTGGGTCCCGGAAAGTGTGCTGGGTCATCTGGAAGAAGGGACGCCGGTGGCTATTACGCTCGATGCCTTGCAGCGGAATGTCGAAGGCAGGATTACCCATATCGTCAACTCGTCAGATCCGATCACGCGAACCGCCAAGGTCAAGATTGCGCTTCCGACGGATAAAGACTTGATGCCGGGGCTGTTCGGGCATGTTGCCTTCGTGACCGGTTATCGCGAGCAACTCACCATTCCCGAGTCGGCCATAGTGACCCGTGCCGGCGTACTGGGGGTGTATCTCCTGCAAGCCGATGGCGGCACCCGGTTTGTCAGTGTCCGGAAGGGAGCGCAGGTGGGAGACCAACGGGTCATTCTGGCCGGTCTGCGGGAATCGGACCGCGTCCTGGCAAAGCCACCCCGCTCACCTTTCGATTGAACGGGCATGAATCCCTCAGAACCCAGACTGAATCTTCCCGGTCGCCTGGCACAGACCTTCGTGGAATCTCCACTGGTCATTCTCATGATTGTGGGTCTGCTGTTGTACGGTGCACTGGGACTGGTCTACACGCCGCGCGAGGAGAACCCGCAGATCATTGTGCCGGCATCCGAGGTCCGGGTGGCGTGGCCCGGCGCCACGCCCGAGGAAGTCGAACAGACATTACTGCGACCCCTGGAAACCCTGTTGGGCGCCATTGACGGTGTCAAACACACCTACGGCACCGCCAGTGCCGGGCTGGCCACGATTCAGGTCGAGTTCAAAGTGGGTGAGGACAAGGACGACGCCCTGGTGCGGGTCTATGACCATGTGTTGCGCAACCGGCAGTTGCTGCCGGCCGGGGCGGGGGAGCCGCAGATCCGTAGTATCGATGTCGATGATGTACCGGTATTCACGCTGACACTGGCATCGGCCCGCTACTCGGATTATGAACTCCACCGCATGGCGGAACGGGTGCTGGAGCGCTTGCGTAACCTGCCCGACGTTGGCGAGAACACCATTGTCGGTGGTCGCCAGCGTGAGCTGCGTATCGAGGTCGACCCGGAACGTCTGCATGCCTTTGGTCTGTCGGTCAATCAGATCGGCGAAGCGGTCCGCCAGGCGAATCGAGCCGGGCCGCTGGGGGTGCAGGTGATTGAGGGAGAGAATCAGGCTATTCACTTTGCAGGTCGCTTGCGGACTGCCGGGCAGCTGGGTGCGCTGGTCATTGGCACACATGATAACCGCGCCATTCACCTTCGGGATGTTGCCCATATTGTTGACGGACCACCTGCTGAACCCTCGCACTATTCACGATTTGCCTTCGGTGTCGCTGATCCGCGTTATATGGGCACAAAGAATTCCGAGATGGCGGCGGTCACTATTGCGATCGCCAAGCGGACCGGCGTCAATGCCGTGCCTTTTACCCTGAGCCTGCGAGAACGCCTCGATCTTATCCGTGACGAGTTGTTGCCACCTGATGTGTTGACCGTTGTCACGCGCGATGATGGCCGCAAGGCGGACCAGACTGTCAGTAACCTGGTCGAGCATATCTTCATCGCTGTGGCGTCGGTGACCGTTGTGCTGTTGTTGTTCCTTGGTTGGCGCGCTGCACTGGTCGTGGTGCTGGCAATCCCGCTGGTGATCTTTACTGTCATGGGTTCGGACCTGCTGGCCGGTCCCACACTAAACCGCATTACACTGTACACGCTGATTCTGGCACTGGGTATGCTCGTCGATGATGCCATCGTCGTGATCGAGAATGCACACCGGCATTATCGCCGGCTGCCCGTCGATGCCAGCCGCGAACAACGCGCCGGTGCAGTAGTCCAGGCGACCCACGAAATCGGTAACCCGACGACACTGGCGACATTGACCATTGTACTGGTGTTCCTCTCGCTGATCCTGGTCAGTGGCATGCTCGGCCAGTATTTCCGGCCGATGACCTTCAACCTGCCGGTGGCCATGCTGGCCTCATTGTTTATCGCCTATACCATTACGCCCTGGATGATCCGGCGCTGGTTGCCCTGTGGCGGCAATCATCAGGAAGGAGGAGATCCGCGGGACGCTTTGCAGCGTCTCTACCACAAGTTGTTCAACCCGCTGCTGGAGAGTTCCCGCAAACGCCACTGGTTTTACCTGTTCATCGGGGTCTTGCTGATATTGTCGCTGCTGCAGCCGGCCTGGCAGTTCATCCGGCCGCAGGGCGTTTCCGGCGCCGTGTCCTGGGGTGGGGTGCCGCTGGCTTTTCTGCCCAAGGCCGACAAGAATACCTTCCTGATTACGCTGCATATGCCGGAGGCCACGCCGCTGGAGACGACAGACCGCGTGGTGCGCGAGCTGGAAGCGGTACTGGAAAAACAGCCGGAGATCGAAAATTACCAGGCCTATGTCGGCGTGCCCTCAGTGATCGATTTCAACGGACAACTGCGTGGCAGCGCCGCACAAGTAGGCCCACAATACGCCGGGATTCGCGTCAACCTGACCAACAAGCATGAGCGCGACACCCGTTCCATCGAGATCGTTCAACAACTCCGGCCAATACTGCAGAACATCGTTCGTCGTACCCCCGATGCCGTCGTGCAACTGGTCGAGGATCCGCCCGGTCCCCCGGTGCGGGCCACCGTGCTGGCCGAACTGTACGGTGCTGATCACCACCAACTCGAACAGCTGGCAAAAACTGTCGAGCAGCAGTTTAAATCCACCTACGACATGGCGGAGGCATTCACCTCAGTACCGATCGATGTCCGTGAATACCGTTTCTCGGTGGATCGGGAGAAGGCTGCCCTGTCCGGTGTCGATGTTGCACAGGTGCAGACGCTGCTGAAGCAAATGCTGCAGGGTGAAGTCCTCGACACCGTGCGACTCGGCGATGAACGTCGGCCGCTGCCGATCCGCCTGAAGGTCCCGCGCGAATGGCGGGGCGAGCCGGATCAGCTGGCGCGCATCAGGATAAACAATCACTACGGTCAGGCCATACCGCTGTCTGAACTGGTTCGTGTTGAGCCTGCGATCCATGCCCACCCCATATTGCATAAGGATACCGAACGGGTCGAATATGTCGGTGGCGAACTGACCGACAGCGCACCGGTCTATGCGGTACTGGATCTGGACAAGCGCATCGATGGCAAACAACGCAACGATGGACCCATCCTGCACACCTCCAATCTGGGTTTCAATGCCGTGCGGCCGGATACGCTCAGTGGTTATCAACTCCTTTGGGAGGGAGAACTGCGGCTGACACTGGATGCCTTCCGGGACATGGGCGGTGCGCTTGTCCTGGCGCTGATCGCCATTTATCTGTTAATGGTCGGTTACTACCAGTCCTTTCGTGTCCCGTTGCTGGCGATGGTTTCCATCCCGCTGGCCATGATCGGTGTTTTCCCGGGCCACTGGTTACTGGGGGTGACATTCTCGGCCGCCTCCATGATTGGGGTCATTGCACTGGCAGGGGTTGTGGTTCGTAATTCGCTGCTGATCATTGATTTTGCCCGGACCTGCCGGGCGCAGGGACATTCCATCGAAGAGGCCGTGCGCGAGGCGGGTGCACTGCGTCTGCGGCCAATACTGTTGACCACGCTCGCCATCGTCGTCGGTACCGCCATCATGATTCCCGACGCGGTGCTCGGCGGTCTGGCGATCAGCCTGATCTTCGGTTCTGTGAGTTCAGCGCTTTTCACGGTATTCGTTATTCCGCTGTTGTACCGCAAGCTGCATGCGTCGACTGTACCGCCGGCTGGGGGTGACAGGCAGTGTAGTAATACGCGTACAGAATGATCACTGTTTGTCTGTAATGGATGCCACGAAGTCTCCTATCTCTAAATTTGGGGTCAGAAGCCCAGCAGTTGCGCGCAGATGGTCCAGACGCTCCCTGGTTGCCGCTATTTTTTGAAAGAAAAAGAGGTCTAACTTTCTTTCAGATGCGAGCGAACTGTTCCCGATGCGACACGACAGCATCCGCTTAAGCTGCTACGACAATTATATATCTACTTGTATAAGTATATAGGTAGAGATATAATGAGCCAATGAAAGGAATCAAATTCCTGGGGACCTCGTTGAAAGCGGTCCGGGAATTCCCGGCGCTGGCAAAAAGGGAAGCCGGTTACCAGCTTGACCGTGTTCAGCATGGCCTGGATCCGATGGATTGGAAGCCGATGAAATCGGTCGGTCAGGGCGTGCGTGAGATCCGTATCCAGCATGAAGGGCAGTATCGCGTAATTTATGTGGCATCGTTTGAAGAGAAGGTATACGTGTTACACGCGTTTCAGAAGAAGACGCCGAAAACGAGTAAGCAGGATCTGGACGCCGCAAGACGCGCATTTAAAGAAGTAGAGAGGCAGCGCTCATGAGCGAGAAAACACAGTTTGAAAGTGTCTGGGATGCACTTGAAGATGATCCTGTTCGCCAGGAGAACCTGAAGTTGCGCTCTGAATTAATGATCACGATTTCGGAAACCATCAAGGAGCGCGGTCTCAGGCAGCAGGAGGCTGCTGACTTGCTGCACATCTCGCAACCACGCGTCAGCGCGTTGTTGAAGGGCAAGATTGATGAGTTCCGTCTGGATACGCTGGTGGACCTTGCCCATCGGTTGGGATTGCATGTGTCTATCAGAGTTGCCGCATAAGCCTCGGTGCAAGGCAAGACTCACTGCGTCGTCGCAATGAACATATTGGACTGTGCCGGATTTGTGCTAACTTGAAAGCACAGTGAACCGTAAGTGATTGATAACTCAACTACGGTATGGGCTGGGCAAGTGCCACAAGTGACTGATTAGTAAGTAATTATAACCCGCCTAAACGGGCTACGAACCAGGCGGTCGGAGGTTCGAATCGAGCCGGAAGGCGAGAGGTCGGCGCAGCCGACAATCCTTCCGGCTGGTCGCGCCATACAATTCGCAATTACCTTAAGCGGCTAGCCAACTAGCTGCTGGCAACGCAGGTCTTCCCCTCTATTCCGGTCGCCTGTGAATATGGCGTGATCGGCTGGCGTGTGCCAATACCGGCCATTGGCGCCAGATTTCATTCCAAAATCCCTTTATTTTGAATTTATATCAAAACGTTACAGGAATCCGATTTGGATAAAACTCTATAAAGCTTCTCTGATTAATGACGATAACGTAAGAGTATTCAACGACTTTTCATAGGTGATCGGTACCGACACCAAATACACCATCAAGTGTTCTGCGCTTACTGACGATTAGCAGCGATAGTTTCTCTCGAGCCGGAGACAGCTTACAACCTCCGTTGGGAAGGACGGCAATTACACTATGAATCAACAGTATCCATCGAAGCGCTGCAGCTGTGAAAATTACAATACCGGGTTACAAGATCGAACACCTGATAGCCGAGGGCGGTACGGCCTCCGTTTACCTGGCTGTACAGGAATCCCTGCGTCGGCATGTCGCCATAAAACTGCTGAGAAAATTCGAAAATCCAGAGCAGTTAACCCGTTTCCTCAATGAAGGCCAGATAATTGCTTCATTAAATCATCGTAATGTCATCAACATTCACGATATCGGTGTTACCGATGATGGGCGGCCATATATCTCCATGGAATATCTTGAGGGCGGAGATCTCGACGCACGGAATCCGAAAAAGGTGGACCCGGAGGATGCATTGCGATGGCTGGAAGCGCTTGGCAATTGCCTGGATTTCGTCCACCGAAAGGGCATCATCCACAGGGACATCAAGCCAGGCAATATTCTATTTCACAAAGACGGCACACCGATTCTTACTGATTTCGGGACCGCCAAACAACAGGATTCCGACGCCAAGCTGACAATGGATGGTCGCGCCTTTGGCAGTCCTTACTATATCAGCCCGGAGCAGGCCGCCTCAAAAAAGCTGGATAGACGCACCGATATCTATAGTCTTGGAATCGTCCTGTATGAAATGCTGACCGGGAATAAACCTTATAAAGGCGACTCCCCTATTGAAACTATCGTCGCTCATATGTCTGATCCTCTCCCCATCCTTCCGCCGGAGCTGCATCGCTATCAAACCTTGATTAAAAAAATGATAGCGAAATCTCGTGATGATCGTTTCACAAGCGCTGCGGAAATGGTGCGCTTTGTCCACCAGTTACGAAAGCCGGTAAAGAAGGCACGGCGAATGACATGGATACCCACGGGTGCCGCTGCGATCGCCGCGGGAATGGTGCACTTTGTCCAGAAATTGCGAAAACCAGTAAAGAATACACGGCGAATGACATGGGTATCCACTGGAGCTGTTGCGATAATCCTTGGAATCGGTGGCACCGTATTTATATGGCAATCGATCATTTCGGACCGCAATGAGCATCCAGCTACTGCAGGCATGACGATAAGCGAAGGAGCAGTCACTGAAAGCTCTCCGGACATTATAGAAACGCCGGTACAGGAACCCGGTAATTTAGTAAGGGAAACAGCTGCCACTCCGGTCGACAACGAGCATCAGACTCCTCCAGGCATGACGACAAGCGAAGGAGCCATCCCCGAAAGCTCCCCGCATATTCTAGAAATGCCATCAGCGGAACCCGGTGATCTGGTAAAGAAAACAGCTGTTCCATCCAGCAATAATGAACAAAACATTGAGAAACTGTTGTCGCAGGCTGCCACAGCAGTTAAAGAATACCGGCTTACAAAACCAAAGAATAACAATGCCTACGACTACTACCAACAGGTCCTTGAATTACAGCCGCGACACGAAAAAGCGCTTGAAGGCATCACTAGCATCGCTGATGCCTATGCAGACTTTGCCGAAAGGAAGTTTGATCAGTATGAATATAAAGCCGCCAAGAAGTATGTGCAGCGTGGGCTGACGATTCAGCCGGATAATACCCGATTACTGGGGCTGCAGAAAAAAGCAAACATAGGGAGAATTTTAGCTCAGGCCGCCACAGCAGTTAAAGAATACCGGCTTACAAAACCAAAGAATAACAATGCCTACGGCTACTACCAACAGGTCCTTGAATTGCAGCCGCGGCACGAAAAAGCGCTTGATGGCATCACTAGCATCGCTGATGCCTATGCAGACCTTGCCGAAAGCAAATTAAATAAGTTCGAATATAAAGCCGCCAAGGAGTATGTGCAGCGTGGGCTGACGATTCAGCCGGAGAATACCAGATTACAGGCGTTGCAGAAAAACACAAACGCATTTCGAGATGCACCAAAAAGGATATGGAAAAAAATCTTATCACCTTTCTCAAAAGCTTTATAACTGCAAATCATTGCACGGAAATAGCCAGGTAACCAGTGGATAACTGACATGCCCTATATGCGAATATACCTCAACGATGTGCTGATGGATCAGGTTGAACTGAATAAGGATCAAATGACCATCGGACGAAGTAGTGATAGTGATATTGTGCTTGATAATGCGGGCGTCTCCTCGCATCACGCACGAATTCAAAAGGAGGCAGGTGGATACGTCATAGCCGATAACGATAGTAGTAATGGCGTATTTGTCAATGGCAATAAAATCGACCGGCACAGGCTCGAATACCGGGATGAGATACAGATATATAACTATGTTATGAAGTATATGGCATCGCGTGGACTCCACGGAATAGCCGACCCGGATATTGCGCAGGACGGAGATCAGTCCCAGACCGGCACCATGGAAGTGAATATATCTGACGTTAAAGAGCTTCTTGAGCTAAGAGAAAAAAAGAAAACAGCGTATGTGGAATTACTGGATGCTAAAGGCAATCAATCCAGATTCATGCTCAAGGAGCAGAACTTCAAGATCGGCAGATCTAAGGAATGTGATATTCGCACCTCTGGATGGTTGTCTTTTGGTCTGGCAGCGGAAATTCAGCGGAACACGGATGGCTACTACCTGTTGCCGCAAAGGTGGGGTCGGGTGATGAGAAATGAAGAGCCGTTAACACAACCCGTCAAACTCATGGATGGAGACTCTCTACGGGTTAAGAATCTGTCTATGACATTCTTTCACCGGGTGATTGACAACCGATAAGGAATTGCGCATATGGTCGCCAAGACCTCTCATATAAAGAATTCCTTCCTATGAGCTGGCAATATGCCTCGGCGCTCACTATTGGCGATCGAGAAGAACAGCAGGATCGTGTCGCTATTCTCCACCTGGAGGATAGAGAGTCACACTTACTCGTAGTGGCGGATGGCATGGGTGGTCACAAAGACGGTGCGGCAGCAGCGCAAACCGTTATAGACATTGCATCCAGTCGATTTAACCAAGATAAGATAGATGATCCCAGGAAGTTTCTGGAAGATATCTGCCTGGACGCACATAACGCCATCTTGACTTTATCGGAGAACCGTACGTCCGCGCCAGGTAGCACCTGTGTGATTGCATATTTAACGGCCAGTCAAGCCTACTGCGTACACGTAGGCGATAGTCGACTTTATCAGTTCCATAGCGGCAGGCTCGTCCATAAGACCTCAGACCACTCTATTGCACAATTAATGAAGGAGCATGAGAGCGATCTTAAGGATGAAACCAGGCAGTCAGTACCACAGAATCAACTCTATATGTGCCTCGGTGGAAACAACGAGCTATCACCTGAATTTTACGCATCGAAAGTTTCGGCAGGTGATTTCTTTCTGCTCTGTAGTGACGGATTCTGGGATCAGGTAGACGTAGAGGAAATATTTGCGAGAACTGACGGAACTGCCATTGGCCAAGACTATGCAGGACAGTTGGTGCAATTAGCCAGCCAACAGGGGCAGGGGAAAAGTGACAATATTTGCCTCGCATGGGCATATCGCGAGGACAATCCTGCAGAAAGCGAAAAACCAGGATTCCTGAAGCAGCTGATCGCCTGGTTCTCATAAAATTATTATGGTAAGGCGTCGAATCGAAATCGTCCGCTTTTAAACCTGTTAGTTGATAGATGGATAGCACGCGGGACTTTTACGGGGATCAGTTCAGCGTCGTTATACATTGTGGGTCAAAATTGGCAACGAGCGTCCCGGGAACCAGGCTGTTGGGAGTTCGAATCTCTCCGGGCGCGCCATCTTATAAAACAGCAAGTTATAGGAATTTTGATAAGTCTTTTCTACTTGCTGCTTTAACCTTTATTTTTTCCCTGTTCTCACTAACACAACGTGTTGCTTGTAACCTAGAGTATCTGGTTTTTAACCAGAGGGCCTAATCAATGATTCACCCTTTTTAAGGTTGGTCACACAGAAAGTCGACTGTTTAACTATGCGGACCGTTTTTAATATAACTGGCAACGCGGTATGATTGGATGATGTTTCGTCGATTTCTTATGCTTTGGCTAATCACTTGTACACTGGGTTACGGGTCGGTGTGGGCGTTTGACAGCCATATCGATGGAGCGGGAGAGCATATAGTCGGCGATGTTGACCGCGCACCAGATGCCGATGAAGAGCATCCCACCTGCGATCATTGCTGTCATGCTTCGGCACACATTATGGCATTGTGCCCTGCATCCATTGGTTCGCTCCGTGCCTATATTGCTACTGGTTCCACGCCATACCAACAGAGCGTTCTTTTTCAATCGTCTACCCCGCCTGATCGACCCCCTCGAAGCTGAATCCTGATTCATCCGGCTGAATGCCGGCAAGTCGGCGTGCCCGTTGGTGTGGTTACGCTGTTGTCTTGTATTGAAACAGGATTCAATCCATGTCCAAACAAAGTTTGTTTTCAGTGGTCGCGGCTGCCTGTCTGGTCGCGCCTTTGGTGTCGGCGGAACCTTCCGCCGTTGCAGACCCAGTGTTGTCAGACTGGGTCAACGGCGTGTTATCGCAAAACCCGGAGGTGCAGGCGGCACAGGCCGCCGTTGATGCCGCCGGCGGTCGTCTGCGTGCCGCCAACCAGCCGTTGTTCAACCCCGAACTGGAGTTTGAATACGAAAGCAGCGATGTCGACACGACGACAGGCGGTATCAGTCAGGCTATCGACTGGGCCGGTAAGCGGGAGGCGCGCACGGGTGTTGCACAATCCGGGCGAGTTGCTGCGGTTGCCGAGCTGCGGGCCCGGCGCCAGGCACTGGCCACGGACCTGTTGCGCGCACTCGCTGACTGGCAGGCTAGTGATGCCATCACTCGCGTCAGCGAGAAACAGAGTGAATTAATGACACGCTTTACTCGCCTCGCGGAGCAACGCCGGCAGGCGGGCGACCTGGATCAGGTGGAACTGGATCTGGCCCACCTGGCGTCGGCGGATGCCGCTTTTCAACAGTCCAATGCCCAGGAGAACCTGATTCGGGCGCGACAGGCGGTAGCCGTACTGACGGGAAATGATCATACCAGCTGGCCCACATTGACCGGCGCGCTCCCGGAACTGGATTCGGAGCAGATCGACGTGGATCGACTGCTCATCGATCTGCCGACACAGCAGGCGGCCCAGGCCCGGGTGGCAGCCGCGCGTGCATCCGTCCAGTTGAGCATCCGTGAAAAACGGCCGGACCCAACGCTCGGCATCCGTGCCGGCAAAGAGGATTCCGACACACTGACCGGGATCACCCTGTCCGTGCCGCTGTTCGTACGCAATACCTTCAACGCGGAAGTCGACGTGGCCAACGCCAGGCTGATCCAGGCGGAACACGAAGCGGCCGGTTTGTATCGGCAGACGCGCGCTGATCTGATGGCGGCTGCAGAGGTCTACCGGAATGCCCGGCGAGCATGGGACAACTGGCAGGCATCCGGCGCGCCCCGCTTAAGTCAGCGAACCGAACTGCTCGATCGCCTGTGGCGGGCGGGCGAACTCAACACTACCGACTACCTGGTGCAACTGAAGCAGGCACTGGAGACCGAAGTCAGCGCCACGGAACAGCACGGCCGGATGTGGCGGGCATGGGCAGACTGGCTGGCGGCGTCCGGCCGGATTGCGCAGTGGCTGAATCTTGGAGGAGAGACTCGATGAAAAGAATGAATCACTGGATAGTGGCGGGCTTGCTTGGTGTGGCGGCGCCACTGTGGTTACAGGCCGCGGAAGACGAACATGCAGATCACGATGATCATGAAACCGAAGCGGGCGAGGTGCATGAAGAACATGAAGAAGGGGGCATCAGGTTGACAGCCGAACAGCAGGCCATGGCAGGCATTGTGATCAAGACGCTGCAGCCACGCGCTATCAAGGGCGAGTTACGCGCGCCGGGTGAAATTCAACTGAATGCTTATGCGACCAGCCGTGTGGCGCCACGGATTGCCGCCCAGGTCATCGAACGGCACGCAAAGCTGGGTGATGCCGTCGAACACGGGGCGCCACTGGTAACGCTGTCCAGTGTCGAGATGGCGCAGGCCCAGGGCGATCTGCTGGTCGCCGAGCGCGAATGGCGACGGGTCAGCAAACTGGGCCGGGAGGTCGTCGCGGAACAGCGTTACACCGAGGCGCATATCGCGCGCGAACAGGCACGTGCCCGAGTGAGTGCCTTCGGCATGACGGAAGATGACATCAAGCAACTGGTAGACACCGGCAAGGCGGAACTGGCCAACGGGCGCTTTCAGTTACTGGCGCCGCAGGCGGGGACGGTGATCCGTGATGAATTCATCGTCGGCGAGCTGGTCGAGCCGGGCCGTGTGCTGTTCGAGATCAGTGACGAATCCCTGCTCTGGGTTGAGGCGCGGCTGACACCGGACGAAGCCGCCCGGGTTACGCCCGATGCGCCTGCGACCGTATTAGTCGGCGATCAGGCGATAGCGGGCCGGGTGAGCCAGGTCCATCATGCGCTGGACGAGGCCACCCGGACACTGGGAGTGCGCATCGAGGTGCCGAATGCCGGCGACCGGCTGCATCCTGGACTGTTTGTCGAGGTGCGTATCGCCAGTGGGACGACTGATGAAGTCCTGGCCGTACCGGAGGATGCCGTGTTGCGCGGTCCGGACGGCGACTGGCAGGTATTCGTCGAGCATGAACCCGGTGAGTTCGAAGCCCGGGAGGTCGAGGTACTCCGTACCTCCGCCGGTCAGGCCGTCATTGAAGGGGTGGCGCCGGGCGCACGTGTCGTTATCCGAGGCGCGTTCTTTCTGCAATCCGAGCTCGCCAAGTCGGGCTTTGATATACACGCTCACTGAGGTCACGTCATGTTGAATTACCTGATCGATCTGGGTGTGCGCAACCGTCTTCTGGTGGTGCTGGCATTGCTTGCGACCCTGGTGGCGAGTGCACTCATCCTCCCCAAGCTCAACCTGGATGCCTTCCCCGATGTCACCAATGTGCAGGTGCAGATCAATACCGAGGCACGCGGGCTGGCGGCGGAGGAGGTCGAACAACTGATCACTTTCCCCATCGAGGCTGTCATGTATGCGTTGCCGGATGTGGAGGAGGTGCGTTCCATTTCCAAAACCGGCCTGTCGGTCATCACGGTAGCTTTCACCGAAGGTACGGATATCTACTTTGCCCGCCAGCTGGTGTTCGAACGCCTGCAGGCGGCTCGCGAGCAGATCCCCGAAGGTATCGGCACGCCGGAAATGGGACCCAACACCTCCGGTCTGGGCCAGATCTACCAGTACATCCTGCGCACGGATGATCCCGAACGTTTTGACGCACTGACCCTGCGCAGCCTCAATGACTGGGTGGTCAAACTGCTGTTGATGCCGGTGGGTGGCGTCACCGACGTATTGTCATTCGGTGGCGAGGTGCGCCAGTACCAGGTGCAGCTGAACCCGCAGCAATTGCTGGCCTACGGCCTCGGCGTGGAGGGAGTCGCACAAGCCATCGAGGCGAACAACCGCAATGCCGGTGGCTGGTACCTGGACCGTGGCGAGGAACAGCTGGTGATTCGCGGCGTCGGCTGGCTGCGCAGTGGTGAGGATGGCCTGCGCGACCTTGGCAACATACCCCTGAAAGACGTGGACGGTGTGCCGGTGCGCGTGCGGGATGTTGCCCGTGTGACCTTTGGACCGGAGATCCGGCAGGGGGCGGTGACCATGACGGGGCGGGATGCCGAAGGTAACCCGCAACCGCTCGGCGAGGTTGTCGCCGGGATCGTGCTCAAGCGTATGGGCGCCAACACCAAGGCCGCGATTGACGGTGTCAGGGAACGCCTGCCCGCCATCCAGATGGCATTGCCGGACGGCGTCAGGCTGGAACCGGTGTATGACCAGTCGGACCTGGTGAGCCAGGCGGTCAACACGGTCAGCAAGGCCTTGCTGGAGGCCTTCGTGCTGATCATCATCGTGCTGATGCTGTTTCTCGTGAACCTGCGGGCGAGTTTGCTGGTACTGATCTCGGTGCCGATCTCGATCGGCCTGGCACTGATGGTCATGGCGCAGTGGGGCATCTCGGCCAACCTGATGTCGCTCGGCGGGCTGGCTATCGCCATCGGCATGATGGTCGACGGCTCGGTGGTGATGATGGAGCATATTTTCAGCCACCTGACCACCCCGGATGCCGAGCACAGAGAGCAGATAAAGGAGGAGATTGCAGGCGGTTCGCCCACACCTTTCGACGCCGAGCACGACTATCACGGCATAGACTTGCGTATTCAGGAGGCGGCCCGCGAGGTTGGACGGCCGGTGTTCTTCGCCGTGATGATCATCATCATCGTGTTTGCGCCGTTGTTCACCCTGGAGGGTGTCGAAGGCAAGTTATTCCAGCCCATGGCCATCTCGATCGTGCTGGCCATGCTGGCCTCCCTGCTGGTGGCGCTGGTCGTTGTACCGGCGCTGGCGACCTATTTCTTCCGGCGGGGTGTAAGACACAAGGACAGCCTGCTCATGCGACCACTGTCCAGAACCTACGAAACGGCGCTTAAGGGTGCGCTGGTGAGTAGAAAACGGGTAATTACCGGTGCGTTGGTGCTGTTTGCAACGTCCATGGTACTGGTACCGTTTCTGGGTACCGAGTTCGTGCCGGAGCTGGAAGAAGGCACACTCAATATCCGCGTCACCCTGGCCCCGTCTTCCAGCCTGGATACGTCATTGCGGGTGTCCGAGAAACTGGAGGCGCAGCTGATGACCTTTCCGGAAGTGCTGTATGTCTCCAGTCGCATCGGCCGGGCCGAAATCGGCGGTGACCCCGAGCCGGTTTCGAATATCGAACTCTTTGTGGGACTGAAACCGGTGTCGGAGTGGACCAGCGCCCCGGATCGCAAGGCCCTGCAGGTGTTAATGGAGGAGAAGATGTCGGTATACCCGGGCCTGCTGTTCTCCTTCTCGCAGCCCATTGCCACGCGCGTGGACGAACTGCTGTCCGGTGTGAAGGCGCAGCTGGCAATCAAACTGTTCGGGCCGGATCTCGATGTGCTGGCAGACAAGGGTGGCGAGATCGAGTCGCTGGTCAAACGGGTGGAGGGTACGCGTGGGGTTGCCCTGGAGCAGGTGGCCGGCGAAGCACAACTGGCGGTCCGGCCTGACCGGGACGTGCTGGCACGTTACGGTATCCCGGTGGCGCAGGTTATGGATCTGGTGTCAGATGCGATCGGTGGCCGCGAGGCCGGGCAGGTTATCCGAGGTAATGAGCGGTATGACATCTACGTGCGTCTGGATGAATCCAACCGTGACAGTATCGAGGCGATCCGCAGTCTGATACTACAGGCCCCCAACGGTTCCTGGTTGAAGCTCGGCAACATCGCACAGGTAGCCATCGAGTCCGGTCCACCACAGATTCGCCGGGACGACGTGCAACGCCGGGTGGTGATCCAGGCCAACGTCGACGGGCGGGATATGGGCGGGCTGGTGCGTGAACTGCGCGAGCGCATCGACAGCGAGATCGATCTGCCGCCAGGATATAGCGTGGTGTTCGGCGGGCAGTTCGAGAACCAGCAGCGCGCGCAGGCGCGGCTCATGATCGTGGTGCCGCTGTCGCTTGGGCTGATCTTCCTGCTGCTGTATTTTGCCTTTAACTCGGTGGGCCAGGCGTTGCTGATCATGCTCAATGTGCCGCTGGCGCTGATCGGGGGTATCGCGGCCCTGTTCTTCTCGGGCCAATACCTGTCGGTACCGGGATCCATCGGGTTTATCGCCCTGTTCGGGGTGGCCGTGCTGAATGGTGTGGTGATGGTGAGTGCGATCAACCAGCAACTGCGCGGCGGGTTGTCACCCGATGAGGCCGTGTTTGCCGGGGCCTTCTCGCGCCTCAGGCCGGTCCTCATGACAGCCAGCATCGCCGCGCTTGGGTTGATACCCATGTTGCTGTCCAGCGGTGTGGGTTCGGAGGTGCAACGCCCGCTCGCGACCGTTGTGGTCGGCGGGCTGTTCTCGTCCACGCTGTTGACACTGTTTGTGCTGCCCTCGTTGTATAATGTCTTCTCCGGGGGCGTGATCAGGGATAACAGGATGTAGTAATGGCAGGATGTGGCGACGAATGCGGGGTTGACCTGGCGCATGTCAACCGGCATGAGCGACGTATACTGGTCATTGTCCTGCTGATCAATGCCGGCATGTTCATCGCGGAGTTTTCGGCCGGACTGGTCAGTGGATCCACGGCGCTGCTCGCCGACTCCCTCGATATGCTGGCCGATGCGATCATCTATGCACTGGGGCTGCTTGCCATCGGGCGTGCGGCGCACTGGCGCGCACGGGCGGCGCTCACGAGCGGAGTCTTTCAGCTGCTGCTGGGCTTTGGCGTGGCTGTCGAAGCGCTCTGGAAGACGGTGGCCGACGGCCTGCCGGATGTTGCGACGATGGGCCTGTTCGGCGTGATCGCCCTGCTGGCCAATACACTGTGTTTTGTGTTGCTCACCCGCTTTCGGGACGGGGATATCAACCTGCGCGCGACCTGGATCTGTTCGCGCAACGACATGATCGGCAACATCGGTGTGTTGCTGGCGGCAGGACTGGTCACGTGGCTTGGCTCGCCGGTCCCCGACGTCGTGATTGGCCTGCTCATTGCCTCCGTCGTGATCCATTCGGCATGGCGAATCGTCATGGAAGCAAAGGCGGAACTCTGAATTGGCTGAATGTGGACTGTGCTGGATTTGTGCTGACTTGCAAGCTCACTGAACTGTGAGTGATTGATAGCTCAACTACGGTATGGGCTGGGCAAGCGCCACAACTGATTGATTAATATACAAATATAACCTGCGTAAACGGGCTGCGAACCAGGCGGTCGGGAGTTCGAATTCTCTCCGGAACGCCAATATATTGAGGGTGCTTACCGGTCACATAGGTAACACTTTTCCGGTAGAAAAGGATTGGTGGCCGGTTCAACCCGGCCCACCTCCTCATCAAAGAATCCTGGATCATATTCCATAAAGCTGACAAGCCAGATCTTGTCAGCGACTTCCCGGATGCCCGCAGTTTGTCCTGCAAACATAATACTCAGGTTGATTTTGCATTGTTTGATGCAGATTCTCCCGCATCGGGTCGCCCTGGCGGTGCGGTCGTGGAATGGATATTCCAGTTCCTGCGGTGGCTCGTATAGCCTGGCTGAAGGTGTATACATTTCGCCCGGATTGACGCCGCTTTGGAATAAGATCGAGAATGCAATATTGTATGAGTTGTCCGCAAGGACAGTAACACTACACGGAACAGCGATATGGAACCTGCCCAGGCCGACAGCGACTCGACAAAGATGGCGGAGGCGCTGCTAGGGGTGACGCGGCGGCTGCTCACAGAAGTCCACCCGCATAGACCCGCCGGTGAGCCGATTACGCTGGACAGCATGTTTGAAAAGGATCTGGGCCTGGATAGCCTGGCCCGCGTGGAGTTGATTTCCCGGGTGGAGAAACAATTCCACCTGGCCCTGCCCGAACGCACCTTTGCCGAAGCTGAAACCCTGCGAGACCTGTTGCGCGCGCTGCTCGGTGCCCAGGCGCTGCCCGCAGCCGTCGCCTTTGCCAGAACACGTGCGGCGCAGCTGGGTACGGCCAGCGTTGCACCGGCCGCGGCCCAGACGCTGCTCGATGTGCTCGACTGGCACGTCGCCGAACATCCCGACCGGCCGCATATCCAGCTCTACCAGGACGAGGGCGAGGGGGAAACGCTCAGCTACCAGCAATTGAAAACCGGCGCGCTCGGTTTCGCGGCCGGGCTGCAGCAACGCGGCCTGCAGCCGGCCGAGCCCGTTTCGATCATGTTGCCCAGTGGCCCGGAGTATTTTTTCAGTTTTTTCGGGATTCTCATGGCGGGCGGTATCCCGGTACCGATTTATCCGCCGGCTCGTCTTACACAGCTGGAAGACCATATGCGTCGGCATGCCCGTATCCTCGATAACTGTGGCGCACGTACACTCATCACCGTTGCCGAAGCCAAGCGGGTGGCCAATCTGCTGCGCTCGCAGGTGCCCGGGCTGCAGCATATCATCTCGGCCGCTGACCTGGCGGCAACCGGTGCCGCACCGGTGCTGCCGGCACTCAGCGCCAACGACACCGCATTCATCCAGTACACCTCGGGCAGCACCGGCAACCCCAAGGGGGTGGTGCTCACCCACGCCAACCTGATTGCCAACATCCGCGCCATGGGCCAGGTCGTGCAGGCCGGTTCCGAGGATGTGTTTGTCAGCTGGTTACCGCTGTATCACGACATGGGCCTGATCGGCGCCTGGCTGGGGAGCCTGTATTACGCCGCCCTGTTCGTGGTGATGTCGCCGCTGAGTTTTCTGGCCCGTCCGGAACGCTGGTTGTGGGCGATCCATCGCTACCAGGGCACCCTGTCCGCGTCACCCAACTTCGGGTATGAGTACTGCCTCAAGCGCCTGCCGGATGAAGACCTGCAGGACCTGGACCTCACCTGCTGGCGTGCTGCCTTCAACGGGGCCGAGGCGGTGAGTCCCGACACCCTGGAGCAGTTTACCGCGCGCTTTGCCCCCCTCGGGTTCAACGCCAATGCGATGATGCCGGTGTACGGGCTGGCCGAATCGTCGGTGGGCCTGGCGTTCCCACCCCTGCAGCGCGGCCCGCTCATCAGCCGCATCGAACGCGACACCTTTATGGAATCCGGCAAGGCCGTGCCGGCGAGCGGCGATGACGAGCACGCACTGCGCTTTGTTTCCAGTGGCAAGCCGCTGCCTGGACACCAGCTGCGGGTGGTGGACCCGGCGAGGCACGAACTGCCGGAACGCCAGGAAGGACGCCTGGAATTCCGCGGGCCTTCGTCCACCAGTGGCTACTACCGCGATGCCGGCAAGACCCAGGACCTGTTCCATGACCACTGGCTGGATTCGGGCGACCTGGCCTACATGGACAACGGTGAGATCTATATCACCGGTCGCATCAAGGACATCATTATTCGCGCCGGCCGCAACATCTATCCACACGAACTTGAAGAGGCGGTGGGAAATATTGATGGCGTGCGGACCGGCCGCGTTGCCGTGTTCGGCAGCAAAGACGAGCGCAGCGGCACGGAACGGCTGGTGGTACTGGCCGAGACTCGCAGCACCGACAACGCCGAGCAGGAACGGCTGCGCACCGACATCAACACTCTGGCAACCGATCTGATCGGTGCACCACCGGATGACGTCGTGCTGGCGCCGCCCGGCACCGTGCTGAAAACATCCAGCGGCAAGGTCCGCCGTGCCGCCAGCCGTGAAGTCTTCGAGAAAGGCGCTATCGGAAAGCGCCAGCGCAGCGTTCCCTGGCAGGTCGCACGCCTGGCAGCGGCCGGCGTCGTACCCCAGCTGCGACGCCTGGTGCGTTATGCGGGGGCTTTGGTCTTCGCCGGCTGGTCCTGGACGATTTATTTCCTGTTGGCGCCTGTAGTGTGGTTCTCGGTCATCCTGCTGCCTGACATCGGCTGGCGCTGGGCAGCCATGCGCACCTGCTCCCGCATTCTGCAAAAGGCAACCGCCACACCGGTGAAGGTCAGCGGTCTGGAGCATATCCCGACGCCCGGACGGCCATATGTCTTGGTGGCGAATCACGCCAGTTATCTTGACAGTTATGCGCTGGTGGCAACTCTGCCGGGGCATTTCCGGTTTGTTGCCAAGGCGGAACTACAGGAGCAATTTGCGGTGCGCCTGCCCCTGCAAAGGATTCATGCCGAGTTCGTCGAACGCTTCGATACCGGCAAAGGGGTTCGCGATACGCAGCATCTGGCCGACGTCCTTAAAAACGGACACAGCCTGATGTTTTTTGCAGAAGGCACTTTTACCCGGGTTCCCGGCCTGCGGCCGTTTCATCTGGGCGCCTTCCGTGTCGCTGCCGAAGCCGGTGCACCGGTGATCCCGGTCGCCATCCGCGGTACACGCTCCATCCTGCGGTCCGGATCCTGGTTTCCACACCGGGGGACAATCAGTATCGAGATCGGCGAGCCGGTCGCGCTCGCCGAACAGGCCGGTGACGATAACTGGCGGATGGCGATCGCGTTGCGCGATCGCTGCCGCGAATTCATCCTGCGCCATTGTGGTGAACCGGATCTGGCCGGCGAAGACTTGTCTGTCGAAGACTGATGCTTACTAAGATGCCTGGCTGTTTGGAAAGCCACGCAATAACACTAAATCAAACAGGTGTAGACCGGAAGCATGGTTAACAGTTTTCCGGTAGAAACGGGTTGTTGGCTGGTTCAACCCGGTCCACCTTCTCGGCAAACAAGCCTGGACCATACTCCATGAAGCTGACAAGCTAGATCTTGTCGGCGACTTTCCGAACTCCGACTATTCGCCTTCCGGTTGGTCAATGCTGCAGCGCCTGCCGCAAGTCACGCGTAATCCAGTCCACAAAGACCCGGACACGGGTCGACATCAGCCGGGGGTGTGAGTACACCACGCTCACGGGCATGGCGGGTGGTTCGTAGTCAGCCAGCACGCAGACCAGCTTGCCTGCTTTGACCAGCGATTCAACCTGGTAGGAAAGGAATACGCCAAAGCCGATGCCTTCCGCGCAGGCGTCTATGGCCGCATCGATCTGGTTGCAGACCAACCTGTCATTGACCGGTACCGTGACTGGTTTCCCTTTGTGGGAAAAATGCCATGTCGGTCCCGGAGCCAGCCCGGTGACACGAATGCAAGCGTGCTTGCCGAGGTCTTGCGGCTGCTTCAATTCACCCGTCCGGCCAAGTAATTCCGGACTCGCACAAACCACCTGGCGAATCTCTCCCACCGGTCGTGCGACCAGCGACGAGTCACCCAGGTGACCAATCCGGATCGCCACGTCGATACCTTCATCAACCAGGTTAACGGTGCGGTCCAGCAGCAGCAATTCCACGTTGATCCGGTCGAACTGCTGCATGAAACGGGTAACGATCGGCCGCACGTGTATCTTGCCGAACATCACCGGTGCCGTGATGTTGAGTTTGCCTGTCGGTTCACGCTGTTGATCGGTCAGCGCGAGTTCCGCCTCTTCGATGTCCGACAGGATCCTGCGGCACTGTTCCAGGTAGTGCCGCCCCTCGTTGGTCAGCGTTATGCGGCGGGTGGTGCGGTTCAGCAGCCTGACGCGCAGTGATTCTTCCAGCGTCGCCAGCGTCCTGACCACCGTCGGCAACGAGGTGCCGCGTGCTTCGGCCGCCGCCGTCAGGCTGCCGCTGTCCATGATCTGGACGAAGGTTTTCATGGCGTTGAGTTTGTCCATAGCGCATTATTACTCCAAATAATGGAGTAGATAAATACATAAACACGCATTTATTTATGTCATCGTAACTAACATGCTTTGCTCCATACGGTGTCGACCGTATTTCAATCCCTAATCCATCACCAGGAGCAAACCATGAAAGCAGCAATTCTGGTTCTATCAGACCCCAACCCCGGTTCCGAGGAAGCACTCGGTCGCGTGTTCAACGCCCTGGCCGCAGCCTATGACTTCCGGCAGAACGGTAACGAAGTCAGCATGCTTTTCCAGGGCGCCGGCACCCGCTGGCTAAAGGAACTCGGCAAACCGGATAACCCGGTACATGGTCTGTTCGAGGCTGTAAAAGACTCGGTTGCCGGTGCTTCCTGCGGCTGTGCCGATGTCTTCGGCGCCGCGGAAGACGTCAAGCAGTCAGCATTCAGCCTGGTCAGTGAAAACCAGGTACCCGGCACCAGCGGTTTGCCCAGCCTGCAAACGCTGGTCGCCGACGGTTATACCGTGCTGACCTTCTGAGAACCGGTGAGGTCCAGGCGCGTCCCCATGGCCGCGCCTGGACCGCCTCACGCTTGTAAAGGAAGTATTGCTTATGTATCCGGACAACCCGTTCCATGCAGGTGAGATGCGCGTGCAGCACCGGGCGAAAGCATCAACGACGGCCCAGCGCAATGCCAGGGTGATAGCGGACAGCCTGCCGAAGGGCACAATGCCTTTTATTGAACAACAGTCCCTGGTCGTGTCCGGCAGCATGGACCCGGGAGGTAAGGTCTGGGCTTCTGTCCTGGTCGGTGACCCCGGATTTATCCGGGCGCCCGATGAGCGGACCGTCCTGCTGGATGTTCGTCAACCACGCTCGGCAGGAGACGATCCTTTCTGGGCCAATGTCGAACCTGGCGTTGACGTGGGGCTTCTCGTGATCGACCTTGGTACGCGCCGTCGATTGCGCATTAACGGGCGTTTCAGCCAACTGGACGATAGCCTGTTCGAGATTGCTGTTGTGCAGGCGTACCCGAATTGTCCCAAATACATTCAACAGCGCCAGGTGTCGCTGGACGCTGCATCACTGCATCCCCAACCAGGAAGCACTCATCAGGGTGTCGCTCTGGGAGAGGAACAGAAAATGCTCATCGCGCAGGCAGATACCTTTTTTGTCGCCAGCGCGAATCCCGGCCATGGTCTTGATGCCTCCCACCGGGGCGGTCAGCCGGGGTTCGTACAGGTGCTGGACCGGCAGCGTCTGCGTATTCCGGACTATGCCGGCAACAGCCTGTTTAACACCCTGGGTAACCTGACGGTCTATCCCCACGCCGGACTGGTCTTCCCGGATTTCGACACCGGCCGGGTCCTGCAACTTACCGGTGAGACAAGAATTCTGTGGGATCAGAATGAACCGGATGACCCGACCGGCGGAACAGGCCGGTACTGGGAACTCGACATCAAGCAGTGGATCGAGACGCGACTGCCCCGCGGCATTGATGTGACGTTGCTCGGTTACTCTCCCCATAACCCGGTGCGGCGATAAGACTGGTCGAAATTCATCCGGCAAAGCGGAAGTGACCGTCATGGTATTGCAGGGCGCGAAGGCGGTATACAGGCCGCGG
>CBEUNK010000032.1:0-22477 GCA_965544455.1 uncultured Thiogranum sp. | reverse complement strand
CAGGTTGGCTACGAAGGCACCTTCGGAATGGTGTCGGTCGGTGCGATGGCCCGCTCGAAGATCTACATGGATGAATTCGACGACTACGCCGGCCTGTTTGCCGAGGAGGGCGATTTCGATATTCCGCCGACGTACGGTGTGGGTATAGCGGTTCATGCGACGCCCAAACTGACGGTGGCGGCGGACGTTACCCGCATCATGTACAGCCAGGTGGATGCAATCGCCAATGACGGCCCCACGGCGAACGAGTTCTTCAATGCCTTTACCGGCGCACTGGTCGGTAACCCTGCGCTTGTTTCGAATCCTCTCGGTACCAATGACGGCTGGGGTTTCGGCTGGGATGACGTCTGGGTATACAAGATCGGTGTGAATTATGCCTATAACGGTAACTGGACGTTCCGGGCCGGCTTCAACTACGCCGAGGTCCCCTATGATGACGACCAGGCGCTGTTCAACGTGCTGGCGCCCGCTGTTGTCGAAAAACACGTGACAGCCGGCTTCACCCGCAGCCTGAACCAGAACAGTGAAATTACTGTTACCTACATGCATGCGTTCCGCAATGATGTCGAGAACACCTACGTGGGTACCGGCGGTTTCACCGGCTTCAGCTACAGCGCCAAGAACGACATGTACCAGAATGCCCTGGAAGTCAGCTATGGACTGAAGTTCTAGTGACCGACGAGGTATATCAACGTTAATATGCCGATAGACAAAAGGGCCGCGCTCGCGTGGCCCTTTTGCTATTTGGAGCAAATAGCCTGTCGTAATTCAAAAAACGTTTGACTAGAATCCCGTGTGGGCAGTCCCCAAGGGTTAAAGGAGAGAGGAATGAATATCATCAAACGAATAATGTCTGTCATGATGCTGACGGGGGTCATGTTGCTGCCCCTGGCAGGAAGCGTCCAGGCGGCCGAGCGCTTCAAGCCGTTCGTGCTGGCGTCCAAGGGGCCGGGGAATTTCGAGGCCAAGGTGCAGGAAACCCGCGACGCGCTGAAATCCGCCGGATTCGAGGTAGTGGGTGAATACAGCCCCTACTCGAATACGTTTGTCGATAATGCGCAGGTCATTATTGTCACCAATGATGAGCTTAAAAAGGCGGCGGGCATGTCCAAGTACGGAGGTTTTGCCGCGCCCTGGCGGGTGGCCGTGACCCAGGTGGGTGGCGAAGTCCAGGTGGCCTATGCCAATCCGCAATATATCGCCAAGGCCTACCGGCTCAAGGCGGATCTCAACGGTGTTTCCGAGGCGCTCAAGTCCGCCCTCGGTGCCCAGGAGACCTTCGGTTCCAGAAAGGGCCTGACGGCACGCAAGCTGCGTAAATACCACTACACCTTCGGTATGGAATATTTTGACGATGTCTACGAGCTGGCTGACTACGGCAGTCACAAGGAAGCGGTTGCCACCCTGGAAAAGAACCTTGCGGCGGGTGTCGCCGGTGTCACCAAGGTTTACCGCCTCGACCTGCCGGGTAACGTCACCGTGTTCGGCGTCGCCCGCAAAGCCCCCAGTGAGGACGAAATTGACATGGACGAGACCCATACCATGAGCGTGGTCGATTTCGGTGAGCTGAAGGGAACGGCCTACCTGCCGTACGAAATCCTGGTTGATGGCGGCAAGGTGGTCGCCTTGCACATGCGTTTCCGCATGGCCGTACACTACCCGGACCTCAAAATGATGGGTAAAAACAGCTTCATGAATATCATGCCCAGTCCCAATGCCATCGCCAAGGCGCTGACCGCCGCGGCGGGAGGCAAAGCCCGGTAGACGGAATCCAGCCGGATTGCCGGAAAAGCCCCGCTTCGGCGGGGTTTTTTTTGGCCAGGAGCCGGTCTGGCATAAAGTCCGGCGGTGCGGCGGCCGTTACCCCGGTTATCCAGCGAACTGGATATTTCCGGTTAACCGAGGGACCTATGGCTAGACAACAATGGAACGTGGCCGGACGACTGGCTGCCTGGAAGCCCGTACCGCTGCTGATGACAGCCGCCGGTATGCTGGCGGCCGTGTATTTCTCCTATGAATTCGATTCCCCGCTACTCGCGCTGGCGGCCGGCCTGGTTGCCGGTTATTTCTCGCACCGCTGGTGGGTATCCCGCGCATCCCTGGTAACGGACCCCGGCCTGGAGGCCGCGTTACAGCAGATCGCTGCCGGTCATTTCTGTACCCGGCTCGACGCCGACGGCTCGCCGGGCCCGGCGCTGGCAACAGCATTCAACGCCATGGCGGAGTCGCTGGAGGAACGCTGTACCCGCATGACCAGCCTGTCCGGCGAAGTAACCAACCTGGCGCACGGCCTGGCGGACCATGTGCAGGAGGCGCAGCAGCAGGCCGAGGCCGATACCGGCAAGATCAGCACGGCTGTTTCGCAGTTGACAGAGTCTGTCGAGGAAGTGGCGAGCAGTTCGGTCCGGGCGGCCGAATCATCCCGGCAGGCGAACCAGGGCGCCGACGAGGGCAAGGTCGCCATGACCGAGGCGCTGGGCTCAATGGATCTGCTCACGGGCGAGCTGAGTAATGCCCGCCAGGCCATGCAGCAGCTCGACGGGCATATAGAAAGCATCGGTGGTGTGCTGGACGTGATTCGCGGTATCGCCGAGCAGACCAACATGCTGGCACTGAACGCCGCCATCGAAGCCGCGCGTGCCGGCGAGCAGGGGCGTGGTTTTGCGGTGGTGGCCGACGAAGTCAGAAGTCTTGCCGGGCGTACCCAGCAGTCCACCCAGGAAATCCAGGAAATGATCGAACGGGTGCAGAATGGTGCGCGCGACGTCGTTAACGTCGTTGTCGAGGGCGATAACCAGGCCCGCGTCTGCGAAGAGCTGATCGAGACCGCCTGCGTGTCACTGGCGCAGATTTCCGGGGAGATCGTATCGATCAGCGAACTCAATACGCAGATTGACCAGTTCACCTCCCAGCAGCACGACGTCGTGACTCGCCTGGGGCAGGGGATGGTGGATTCGGCCGAGGAGCGCCGTCAGCAACTGGAAGCATCCGGCCTGTCCGATACAGCGCGACGACTGGAGGATTTGTCCGAGGCCTTTCAGGCTATTAGCAGTTAAGTTCCGCGACAACGGGCCGTAACAGTTGTCAGGTATACCGGCGGTTTACTGGCCAACGGAGTCTTAAACGTTCGAGGATTGAGCGAGTCGATTATGAAACCGAGTATTTTGCGTAATTTATTGATTGGATGTGTGTCTTTCGGCCTGGTGATGGGGGCGGTTTTCCCCGTGTTCGCCGACTTCTTCGTGGAGTGGAAGGAAGGTATGTATGGCTGGTTTTTCGGTGCCAGTATGACGGCGGGCGCCGTCTGCGGCAGTGCCATTTACGGCCTGGTCCACGTCCTGCTGCTGAAACGGCTGAAGCGCATCTCCGAAATCGCCAACGCCATCAGCCAGAACGACATTTCGCACGAATGTGTCATGGAAAGTCATGACATGATCGGCGAGATCATCGACGCTTTCAATCAGATGGCCGCCAACCTGCGTAACATGATCGGGCAGATCAGCGGCGCCACCACCCAGCTGGCCGCCGCCGCTGAAGAGACGTCCACGATTACCGACGAAACCAGCCGCGGCGTCCGGGAACAGCAGAGCGAGATCGACAGCATCGCCTCCGCCATGAACGAAATGACCAGTACGGTCCAGGAAGTGGCGCGCAATGCAGCGGATGCTTCCGGCGCCGCGCAGACTGCCGACAGCGAGGCCAAGAGCGGCGCGCTGGTTGCCACCGAGGCGATTGGCGGTATCGAATCACTGGTGGCGGAAGTGGACTCTGCCGCACAGGTCATCCGCAACCTTGAACAGGAAAGTGAAAATATCGGGTCGGTGCTGGATGTCATCCGCGGCATCGCCGAACAGACCAACCTGCTGGCGCTGAACGCTGCCATCGAGGCTGCCCGTGCCGGTGAGCAGGGCCGTGGTTTTGCGGTGGTGGCGGACGAGGTGCGCACCCTGGCAAGCCGCACCCAGCAGTCCACCCAGGAAATTCAGGACATGATCCTGCGTCTGCAAAGCGGCGCCGGCAATGCCGTGAAAGTCATGGAGGGCGCCCAGGGCAAGGCCCAGGAAAGCTCGGACCTGGTGGAAAAAGCCGCCGAATCCCTGGGGATGATCGCCGGCTCGGTGTCGGCCATTAACGATATGAACACCATGATCGCCAGTGCCGCCGAGGAACAGAGCGCGGTGGCCGCCGAGATGCAGAGCAACATGAACAACATCCGTGAAGTGGCCGATCGTTCCGCCGACGGGGCCCAGCAGACCGCGCAGGCCAGCGAGGAACTCGCGCGCCTGGCAGCGGAGCAACAGGCACTGATGGCCGAGTTCAGAATGTAGTCTTTGCCAGCCTGCTGGCTGGCCAATTCACGTGTGTAAACCGGGTCTCGTGACCCGGTTTTTTTTTACTTTCTATCCCCTCCGGGCAGCTAAAAAAGCATGCAAACTCCCTTTTACTCCTGTATGGTTGCCGCCCTGATCAAAAAATTTTATTGTATCTAAAAATTTCTGAAAGGCTGCCCATGGGCAGCCGGGCAAGATTGTTAAAGGTTTGAATCCATGGCAGATCGTCGGTTGCAGGTTTTTCACACGGTCGCAAGATTGCTGAGCTTTACCAAGGCTGCCGAAACGCTGCACATGACCCAGCCGGCGGTCACCTTCCAGGTGCGTCAGCTGGAAGAGCATTTCAACACCCGTCTTTTTGATCGTACCCATAACCGCATCAGCCTGACCGACGCGGGTAGTCGCGTCTTCGAGTATTCCGACCGGATATTCGAACTCTATTCGGAAATGGAAAACGCGGTGCGTGAAATGACGGGTGATGTCAGTGGCGTGCTCATGATCGGCGCCAGTACCACCATTGCCGAGTATATGCTGCCCGCCTTACTGGGCGATTTCAAAAAGAAATACCCGGACGTCAATGTGCAGCTCAAGGTGTCGAACTCCGATGGCATCGTGCACATGGTGGAGAATAACGTTATCGACCTGGGCGTTGTCGAATCGCCGGTGATGAACAAGAACCTGGTGGTCGAGATGTGCCGCATGGACCAGCTGGTGGCAGTGGTTTCGCCGCAGCATCCATTGGCCGACCGGGAGTCGGTCAATATCAATGATCTGTTCGAATACCCCTACATCTGCCGTGAAGAAGGCTCCGGCACCCGGGAAGTGATCGCCGAGTATATGCACGCGCAGGGGGTCAATGGCGGGCAGGTGCATCTGACCATGGAGCTGGGCAGCCCCGAATCCATCAAGGGCGCGGTAGAGGCCGGTATGGGTGTTTCCATCATATCCTATGCTACGGTCCAGAAAGAGCTGAAACTGGGTACGCTGGTGTCGCTGACCCTGGTTCCGGCGCTGGAACGGCCGTTTTCATTCGTCCACCAGAAACAGAAATTCCGCCACCGGGCCATGGATGAGCTGCTGGAGTTCGCACGAAGTTACTGCAAATCCCATCCCGACGTTGTATAAAAAGGGGCATGACGCCGGAACAGAAAGACGCATTCATCGGCCTGGTGGAAAGCCTGTCGGCGGTGGACCAGGCGGCGCTTGTCCGGTTTGCCGAGTTCCTGTCGAGTCAGCCTGCCGGCACCGCCGCGAATCCGCCGCTTGCAGCAACGGCATCGGTACCGCTTGAAACGCCCGACCCCGAGCCCATTCCGCGTCCCGGTGACGAGAAAGTCGTCGCTGCCGTCAAGCGCCTGTCAAAGACCTATTTCATGCTGGACAAGAAAAAGATGCTCGGCGTGACCTCCGACCTGGTTACCCAGCATGTCCTGCAGGGCCGTGATGCAGCCGAGGTGATAGACGAACTGGAAGACCTCTTCCGGCAGCAGTACCACCGGCTGAAACAGGGCGGGGAAGATCAATGAACCTGATTCGCAGCTGGTTCGAGCGTTTTTTCTCCGATCGTCAGGCCGTCATCCTGGCGCTGCTGCTGGTCGTCGGTTTTTTCGTTGTGCTCACCATGGGTCAGATGCTGACGCCGGTGCTGGCGGCGCTGGTGCTGGCCTACCTGCTGGACGGTGTTGCACAGACCCTGCAGGACCGGGGCGTACCCCGTATGGCCGCCGTGGTGGCCGTGTTCCTGTTGTTCATGGTGTTTCTGGCGTTCACCCTGCTTGGGCTGTTTCCCCGCCTGTCCTACCAGGTGACACAACTGGTCAACCAGTTGCCCAGTATTATCGGCAAGGGGCAGGAAGCCATTATGCGCCTGCCGTCACGCTACCCGGATCTGTTCAGCGAGGCACAGGTCCAGGATCTGATCAACGCCATACGCGCGGAAGTCGGCACCCTGGGGCAGCGTATGGTATCCATGTCGGTCGCCTCGGTGGTCGGAATCATTACCCTGCTGGTTTACCTGATCCTGGTTCCGGTACTGGTATTTTTCTTTCTCAAGGACAAGGACCATATCATTCAATGGATAAGCGTCTATCTGCCGCGTGACCGGGCGCTCAGCACGCGCGTCTGGCACGAGGTGAATGCCCAGATTGCCAATTATGTGCGTGGCAAGATCTGGGAAATCCTGGTCGTGGGTGCAGCGACCTATGTCACCTTCGTGTTCATGGACCTGCAGTACGCGGTGCTGCTGGCGACACTGGTCGGCCTGTCGGTGGTTATCCCCTATATCGGTGCCGCCGCGGTCACCCTGCCGATAGCCGCCATCGCCTTCTTCCAGTGGGGCTGGAGTCCGGATTTCTGGTATGTGCTGGTGGCCTACGGTGTCATCCAGGCGATCGACGGCAATGTGCTGGTGCCGTTGTTATTCTCGGAAGTCGTGAATCTGCACCCGGTGGCCATCATTATCGCCGTGCTGGTATTCGGTGGCCTGTGGGGGTTCTGGGGGGTATTCTTCGCCATCCCGCTCGCCACCCTGGTGCAGGCCGTGTTACGCGCCTGGCCGCGCGCCGGGCAATCGTTGCCGGCGCCGACGGCAGGCCGGGGTCAGAGCGCGTCCGAGGCGTAATCCGCCAGGCGCGAGCGTTCGCCGCGCGTCAGGATCACATGGCCGCTGTGCTTCCAGCTCTTGAAGCGGTCGACCACGTAGGTCAGGCCGGAACTGGTTTCGGTGACGTAGGGGGTGTCGATCTGCCCCACGTTCCCCAGGCAAATGACCTTGGTGCCCGGCCCGGCGCGGGTCACCAGGGTTTTCATCTGTTTCGGCGTCAGGTTCTGCGCCTCGTCCAGGATGAGGTATTTGTTCAGGAAGGTACGGCCACGCATGAAGTTCATGGAGCGGATCTTGATGCGGTTGCTGAGCAGATCGTTGGTGGCCGCGCGGCCCCAGTCGCCGCCGACATCGGAACGCGTCAGAACTTCCAGGTTGTCCATCAAGGCGCCCATCCAGGGGGTCATTTTTTCTTCCTCGGTACCCGGCAGGAAACCGATATCTTCACCGACAGGCACCGTGACGCGGGTCATAATGATTTCCTTGTAACGGTTTTCTTCCAGCGTCTGCATCAGGCCGGCGGCCAGTGCCAGCAGGGTCTTGCCCGTGCCGGCGCTGCCCACCAGGCTGACGAAATCGACCTCGGGATCCATCAACAGGTTGAGGGCGAAGTTCTGTTCGCGGTTACGGGCGTTGATACCCCACACCGTGTGCTTGGAGCCGCGGTAGTCGATGGCCGTTTCCAGCACCGCGCTTTCACCCTCGACCCCGCGCACCAGCGCCTCGAAGCCGTGTTCCTCGGGCAGGTAGACGCACTCGTTGGGGTTCCAGGACTGCGGCAGCGGCCCGCTCAGCCGGTAGTAGTTGCGGCCGTCCTTCTGCCACGATTCCAGTGTGTCGCCGTGGGCCTGCCAGAAATCCCCCGGCAGTTCGCTGGCGCCCGAGAACAGCAGATTGACGTCCTCCAGCACCCGGTCGTTGTAATAGTCTTCGGCGTGAATGCCGAGTACCGCGGCCTTGATGCGCAGGTTGATATCCTTGGAAACCAGCGTGACGGTCAGGTCCGGGTGTTCGTTCTGCAGGGCCAGGGCGGTGCCCAGGATATTGTTATCCGGCTTGTTGCCCGGCAGCGCGTCCGGCAGGGCGGTGTTGAGGGTGTGCGTCTGGAAAAACAACCGGCCGCATTCCTGGATATCCAGTTCCTCGACCAGGCCGCGCGGATTCAGCGGGATACCGTGTTCGATGTCTTCGGTCGCGACCGCCTGCATCATTTCGTCGAGGAAACGGCTCACCTGGCGCACATTGCGGGCAACCTCGGAAACACCTTTCTTCCCCGCGTCCAGTTCCTCCAGCACCACCATGGGTAAATAGACGTCGTGTTCCTTGAAGCGGAACAGCGAGGTCGGGTCGTGCATCAGCACGTTGGTGTCCAGAATAAAGAGCCGCCTGGGCGTGTCGTTGCTGTTACTCATGTCAGGCCTTGTTTATCTCGCGCACCGCTTCGAGCACCTCGTCGACATGCCCGTCTACCTTGACCTTGCGCCACTCCCGGCGCAGCTTGCCATTGGCGTCGATAAGAAAGGTGCTGCGTTCGATGCCCATCACTTTTTTGCCATACATGTTTTTTTCCTTGATGACATCGAACAGCCGGCACAGGGTTTCATCCCTGTCCGACAGCAGCTCAAAGGGAAATTCCTGTTTGGCCTTGAACTTCTCGTGCGAGGCCAGGCTGTCGCGCGATACGCCGATAACCCGCGTTTTATTGCGCCTGAACCTGTTGTAGTTATCGCGGAAATCCTGGCCTTCGCGCGTACAGCCGGGCGTGCTGTCCTTGGGATAAAAATAGATGACCAGGTTTCTTCCCCCGGCGTCGGACAGGCTGAAGGTTTGTCCGCCGGTGGATTCGGCCCTGAAAGCAGGCACTTTTTTATTGAGCTGTACGCGACTCATGACGGTTACCCCTTGACGGGTTCAATGACCGCGTCCAGGTTGAGGCGGTCGCAGAAATCCAGGAATTCCTCGCGCAGTCCCGCGATGTGCGTGTCGGCCGGAACATCCAGGGACATGTGCACGGAAAACATCTGCGTGCCGGTATGGGCGGCGGCATAGCTGGCCGTGGACAGTTCCTGGATATTGATGTTGCGCTGGGAAAAGAAACTCGCCAGGTTGTGCACGATACCGGGGTGGTCGAGGGCGACGACATCCACCGCGTAGGGGAGGTAAGCACCTTCGGCCTGTTTTCCCTCGGTGCGCTTGAGGGTGATTGTCATGCCCAGTTTTGACTGGGTCTGTGTAAACTGGTCTTCCAGCTTGGCCAGGCTGTTCCACTGGCCTTCCGCCAGCAGCAGCACGGCAAACTCACCCCCCAGCACCGTCATGCGGCTGTCGGCGATATTGCAGCCGCTGTCCAGTATCCAGCCGGACAGTGCATCGACGAGCCCCGGCCGGTCTTCGCCGATGGCAGCAATTACTAGCTGATTACTCATGGTCCGGTCTGATTATCCGCTGGATTACGAAAAGGGGCGCAAAGCCTATCATTAATCCAGTTCCACGGCACGCAGCTGTGCGGCCGCTTCCTCCGGGCTGATGGTGCTGACGAACAGGCCGGAACCCAGTTCGAAACCGGTGGGGATGCTGGTGCGCGGGCAAATCTCCAGGTGCCAGTGGTAGCTGTCGTTGCAGTCGGCGAAGGTGTTGTTGTGGGGCAGGGAGTGCAGAAAGAAATTGTACTGGGCACCGCCGATGACCGCGTCGAGGCGTGCCATGGCGCGCTTCAGTACCTGCGCCATGTCCTCGCGCTGCGCGTCGCTGATGGCGATAAAATCACTCTGGTGTTCGAGTGGCAGGATGTGAATTTCCCACTCGTAGCGGCTGGCGAACGGCTTGATGGCGACAAAATGCTTGCCGCGTTCGATAACGTACTGGCCGACGCTGATCTGCCGGCGTACCGAGCCGGACTCCCTGTCATAGATGGTGGCCTCGAAGGTCAGTGCCTCGTCGATCAGTGAGCAGAAGATGCACTGACGGTTTTTCTCGTGGTACTGGCGGCTGTGCACGACCTCGTTGTAGACGTTTTCCGGTACCACCGGCATGGCGATCACCTGGCTGTGGGTGTGCGGGATGCTGGCGCCGGCGGCCGGCCCGAAGTTCTTGAAGACCAGTACGTACTGGATACGGCTGTCGGCCTCGTAGAGTGCCTGGATACGGTCGCGGTACATACCCAGCAGGCGGAACAGGTGGTCTTCGGGCATATCCTGGATGGCGATGCCGTGTTCCGGGTGGTCGATAATGACCTCGTGGCGGCCATAACCGTCAATGGCCTGTTGCAGGCCGAATACCAGGTTGCTCGACTGGCTGTCGTCACCCAGCACCGGGTACAGGTTTTCCACCACCCGGACCTGCCAGTTTTCGTCGCCCGGTGAACTGGCGACGGTTGGCGGGGTCATGTGTTCATTGCCGGTACAGAAAGGGCAGCGTTCGACATGCTTGCGGGTGTCGCGTGGTGCCGGTGCCTCTTCCTTGCGGGGGCGCATGCCCCGGGCGGTCGAGACCAGCACCGACTCGCTCGGCACAATGGGGTTGATGCGGATTTCGCGGATGGCTTCTGTCGGGTCGGTCATGGCGGGTTCAGCTTATTCGATAAGGGTGGCTCGAATTATCGCTACACAGGATACAAAGGACACAAAACGCTTTTGAAGTCGCTATTAACTGGTTTAATCAGGTAAATCCGGAGGAATCCGGCGCGCCGGGCGCCGGCCCGGATTTGCGGCGGATCTGCGCCTGGCAACGGGCAAAACCGGCCGTGGAATTCGTCGAAAACCGGGGCACAATCCGGAACTAATCCCGTGTTTTCCGTGAATTCCGCGGCTTGTCACCGGCGGGCCGGAATCGTACCATGCGCAATTGGTTTTTTGGTTTGCGGTTCGGAGATTTTCATGTTCCACGGTAGTATGGTGGCGCTGGTGACGCCGATGCGTGCCGATGGTACGGTCGACGAGGACAGCCTGGCGCAGCTCATCGAGTTCCACATCGCCGAGGGCAGCGATGCGCTGGTAGCGATCGGCACCACCGGCGAGTCGGCCACCATCGACGAAGAAGAGCACTGCTACCTGTTGCGCCGTTTTGTCGAAATGGCGGCCGGGCGCATCCCGATTATTGCCGGCACCGGCGCCAATTCCACCCGGGAAGCCATCGACCTGACCCGTTGCGGCATGCGGGCCGGCGCGGATGCCTGCCTGCTGGTCACGCCGTATTACAACAAGCCGACCCAGGAAGGGCTTTACCAGCACTTTAAGGCTGTCGCCGAGGCCGTGCCGATTCCCCAGATCCTGTATAACGTACCGGGCAGGACGGCCTGCGACATGTTGCCCGAGACCGTGCAGCGGCTGGCGCCGATCGCCAATATTGTCGGCATCAAGGAAGCAACCGGCGACCTGGAACGCGGCCGGGAAATCCTCGAACGCTGCGGTGAACAGCTCGACCTGTACAGCGGTGACGACGCCACGGCCATGGAATTGATCCTGCTGGGAGCCCGGGGGGACATCTCGGTCACCGCCAACGTGGCGCCCCGGGCCATGCACGCGATGTGTGCCGCCGCGCTTGCCGGGGACCGTGAACTGGCCGAGGAGCTGGACCGCCCGCTGCGTGCACTGCACCGCGACCTGTTCCTTCAGTCCAACCCGATCCCGGTCAAGTGGGCGCTGCACGAACTGGGGTTGATTCCCGCGGGTATGCGCCTGCCGTTGACGCCACTGGATGCGGCCTATCATGACCGGGTGCGCGACGCCTTGAAACAGGCCGGCGTACTGGAAGCCGCCGACGCCTGAAATGAATAAACTGGATTAATTATCTTATGGTTCGAATTAAAACGGTATGCCGACTGGGGCTGCCTCTCGTAGTGTTGCACGGGCTTGCCGCCTGCAGCTGGCTGGACAGAACCTTTCCCGACAAGACCCAGGATTACAAGCGTGCCGAACCGGCCCGGTCACTGGAAGTGCCGCCGGACCTGACAGCTACCCCGACCACGGATGTGCTGGTGGTGCCTACCGGGTCGACCACGCTGTCCGGATATACCAGTGCGCGGGAATCGCTGCATAAACCGGGGAGCGGTGCGGTTCTGCCCGAAGCGGGCGCGGTAAGCTTCGAACGCCAGGGCGATCGTGCCTGGCTGGTGATCGAGGGCGATCCCCAGTTGGTCTGGCCCCAGGCGCGGGAATTCTGGATTCAGAACGGGTTCTTCATCATGCGCGAGGCCCCGGCGCTGGGTACGCTGGAAACCGACTGGGCCGAAAATCGTGCGGCCATCCCCCAGGGCCCCATTCGCCGCCTTATCAGCCGTGTCTACGAAAATGCTTACACGTCCGCTTACCGTGACCGTTTTCGCATGCGCCTGGAGCGTGGCGAAAAACCGGGTACCACCGAGTTGTTCGTGACCCACCAGGGTGTCGAGGAGATCGTCCAGGCCGACACCGACGACGAAGGCACCACCAAGTGGGGTCCGCGTCCCCCGGATCCCGGCATGGAATCTGAAATGCTGAAACGCATGATGATCTATCTCGGCGTTCAGCCTGCGCAGGCCACGCAACAGGTGAGCGAGGCCGCGCCAAAACGGGCCCGTGCCGAGCTGGTCCAGCAGGACAACGGCCAGGCAACCCTGGTGATGCACGACGAGTTCGACAAGGCCTGGCGCAATGTCGGTATCGTACTGGACCGGGTCGGTTTCGCCGTCGAGGACCGCGACCGCCTGCAAGGTCTTTACTATGTCCGCTACAACGACCCGCTCAAGGAGCAGAAAGACAGCGGCCTGCTGTCCAAGCTGGCATTCTGGTCCAGTGACGAGGAGCAGGTCACCCATTACCAGATCAAGTTGAGCGACGACGCTGCGGATACCCGGGTGACGGTGCTGGACGACAAGGGTAACCCCGAGCCCTCGGTCACGGCGGTACGCATACTCAACCTGTTGTACGACGAGCTGAAATAGACGCCACGGCAGACGCATGCGTTTTGCCTCACTGGGTAGCGGCAGCAAGGGCAACGCCACGGTAGTGGAGGCCGGCGGGACGCGGCTGCTGATCGATTGCGGGTTTTCCTGTGTGGAAGTGGAAAAGCGCCTGGCCCGCCTGTCGCTGCAGCCGGCGGATCTCGACGCCATCCTGGTGACCCACGAGCACAGCGACCACATCAGCGGTGTCGCCCGCCTGTCGCGGCGCTACGGTCTGCCGGTATGGATGACGGCGGGTACCGAGGCGGCGCACAAGGGGGGTGAGCTGGCGCAATGGCACTGCATCAACAGTCACCAGCCGTTTCGCGTCGGCGCCATACAGATCGAACCCTTCCCGGTGCCGCACGACGCCCGCGAGCCCTGCCAGTTCGTGTTTTCCGCGGCGCAGCGACGGCTGGGCCTGCTCACCGACGTCGGCAGCATCACGGCACACATACTGCAGGCGCTGGACGGTCTCGATGCCCTGATCCTGGAATGCAACCACGACCCGGCCATGCTCGCCAACGGCCCCTATCCGCCCCGCTTGCAACAGCGTGTGGCCGGCCCTTACGGCCATTTGAGTAATCAGCAAGCTGCAGAAATTACACAGAAAATTAATAAAGACCGGCTCCAGCACCTGGTCGCCGCCCACCTCAGTGAACAGAATAACCAGCCGCAACTGGCGCTGGGCAGCCTGGCCGCCGCGGTCGGCGAAAGCGGGTTCGACCTGCTGGCGGCCGACCAGCCGGCCGGCATGCCCTGGTTAACCATCAACTAGCTCATTCCCCGGCGTGATTCCGGCTAAAGGATCAGCGCCTTCCTGCCACTACTTATAACAGGCTGATGGCCTGCAATGGGACATGGAAGGTGCCCAAACCTCCCGTGGTCCCGGCCATTCTGTGGTTTGAGTGAGTACCATGAGGGACAACACTGTGGGCAATTTCCGGATTCTTTCCAACCTGCCGGTGCGCCAGAAAGTCTGGGGCGGATTCGGTATTCTCCTGGCATTGATGCTGCTGGTTTCCGCGGTTTCCTACCGCAGTCTGTCAAAAGTCGAAGGCAAGCTCGGCCTGGTGGTCGAGGACCTGCAGCCCACCATGCTGGCCTCCCAGGATCTGTCGCAGTCGCTGGCGCGCGCCACCGCCGCGATGGGGCTGTTTCTCCTGGCCCAGGACGATGGCGCCAAATCGGAATACCGGCAGTCACTGGTCGACGTTGATGCGGCTCTCGGGGCCCTGCAGCAACGCCTGAATACCCGCGACGACCCGGAAGCGGGCCAAACCATGGCCTCCCTGCAGGAGCTGGTCGATCGTTTCAAGGACTACGAAGCGCGTATGGTCGAGCTGGTCGACACGCCGGCGAAGAACGTCGCCGGCCTGAGTTTCGCGGCACAGAACCTCAATCCCATCAGCCAGCAGATGCTGCAGGTGACGGGGGAAATGCTGATGAGCGAGTTCGAGGAAGACGCCAGCGGCGAGCGCCGCGAGCTGCTCAACCAGATTCATGAAATGCGTTACGCCTGGGCGAATGTCATGAACGGCGTGCGTGCCTATATCGCTTTCCGAAATACGCGTTCGCAGGATGAAATCAAGCTCTACCTGGGAGCAGTCGATGATGCCGCCGCCAGGCTGGCGGCCTTCGAGAACGAACTGACCTTCGAGCAGGACGAGGGGCTGACGCAGTTCCTGGAGCTGAAGAAACAGTTCGTCAGCAGCTACCATGAAATGCAGAAAATCGAGGCTTCCGGCAAATGGCGCACCGACATTCACCTGATCCGCACCGAAATCCGGCCCCTGCTGGAGCAGATCGATACTGTCCTGCAGGACCTGGTCGACACTCGGCGTGAGCTGGCGACCAGTACCAGCAGCGAGCTGCTGACGGACCTGCACAGCAACGCGCGTTCCATCGCCGTGCTGCTGGTGGTGGGCCTGGTTGCCGGCCTGCTGGTCGCCCTGCTGGCGAGCAACCAGATCGCCATGCCGATCCTGCGACTGCGGGAGATCCTGGAAGACATGGCCCGCGGCGAGGGTGACCTGACCCAGCGCGTAAAACTGGCGTCCAGTGACGAACTCGGCCAGGCCTCCGGGTATTTCAACCAGATGATGGCCGGCCTGCAGGAAATGGTCGTCGATATTGCCGGCGTATCGCGGCAGGTGGAACAGGGTGCTGAGCAGACCAGCGAACGCGTGTCCGCCGTCCAGACCAACGTTGTCCAGGGCGCCGAGCGCACCCGTGAAACGGCTGCCGCCACCGAGGAAATGTCGGCCACCAGCGCGGAGATCGCGCGCAATGCCGAGACGGCCGCCGGCGAAGCCGTGCAGGCACGCACCCAGGCGGATACCGGCAACAGTGCCATGAAGGCAATGGCGGGCAAGGCGCGTGCCATGGCCTCGCAGATCAGCCAGTTGCAACAGAGCGTCGATGCCATCGAGGAAAAAGGCCGCTCCATGCACCAGATGATCGGCGTGATCAACGAAATCGCCGAGCAGACCAACCTGCTCGCCCTGAATGCCGCCATCGAGGCCGCACGTGCCGGCGAGGCCGGTCGCGGTTTTGCCGTCGTGGCCGACGAGGTGCGTCAACTGGCGTCCAAGACGCAGCAATCCACCGCACAGATCCGCGAGCTGATGGAAGGTAACCAGCGCTCCAACCAGGACCTGGTGGGCGCCATGGGGCAGGTGGCCGATGCCAGCGGTTCCATGCTCGACACGGTGGGCGAAACCGAGCAGGCCATCCAGGCCATGACCGACAGCGTCAACCTGATGAACGACATGGTCGAGCAGATTTCCGAGGCGGCGCGCCAGCAGTCGGAAGTCAGCCACGAGATCGCCGAGAACGTCGAGATCATGTCCGGCAAGGAAACCGAGAACGCCGACTGGATGGGCGCCTGCAGCGACGACCTCCAGTCCCTGACCCAGATCGCGGTGCGGCTGAACGACGTGGTCGGGCGGTTTAAAGTCTAGGGGGCCACCGATTTAGTCCCGGTACCGTCATCCCGGCGTATGCCGGGATCCAGCGCAAAGGGGACAGAATTGATTCTGTCCCCGTCGCCGGCCGGTCCCACGGCCGCCTGTACCCCTCAACACCCATCCAGTATCATTGCGGGCTTTCCAACGGGGCCGACGCGGTGTCCGGTTCCCCCTGCTGAATCGAGACTGTTCATGCTGTTACTGCCCGGTGCCCCTGTCTTTTCCGCCTTCCGCCTCGGCAAGCTGCGTGAGCGCATTCAACGGGCCGTCAGCCAGGTCGAGGACATCAGTGCCCACTACGTGCACCTGGTCGATCTCGAGGAGAAACTCGGGGAGCGCGAGCTCGATACCCTCAAGCAGTTGCTGGGTGAAGCCGTCACGCCGGCCGACGCTGCCGACTACCAGTGCTGGGTGGTGCCACGTATCGGCACGATTTCTCCCTGGTCCAGCAAGGCCACCGACATTGCGCACAACTGCGGCCTGCTGGACGTGCGCCGCATCGAGCGCGGCATCCGCTTCGATGTCCGCCTGGCTGCCGGCGCCGCGCTGGACGCAGTGGCGGTGGACAGGATTCACGATCGGGTGCACGACCGCATGACCGAGTCGGTGCTGGAAAACGCCACTGATACCGGCGAGCTGTTCGCCCAGGCCGACCCCGCGCCGCTGGTCAGTGTCGATATACTCCAGGGTGGCCGCGCTGCCCTGGTAGTCGCCAACCGCGAGCTGGGGCTGGCGCTGTCCGACGACGAGATCGACTACCTTATTGACAGTTTCAATGCGCTCGATCGCAACCCCACCGACGTCGAACTGATGATGTTCGCCCAGGCCAACTCCGAACACTGCCGGCACAAGATCTTCAACGCCAGCTGGATCATCGATGGCCAGGAACAGGACACCACGCTGTTCAACATGATCCGCGCCAGTTACAAGGCCAGTCCGGACGGTATCCTGTCCGCCTACAAAGACAATGCGGCGGTCATCCAGGGCCACCGCGCACGGCGCTTCATCCCCGACCCGGCCAGCCGCGAATACGGCGCCGAGGAGGAATCGGTCCACATCCAGATCAAGGTCGAAACGCACAACCACCCCACGGCCATTTCGCCCTTCCCGGGCGCGGCGACCGGCGCCGGCGGCGAAATCCGTGACGAGGGCGCCACCGGCCGCGGCGCCAAGCCCAAGGCCGGGTTGGCCGGTTTTTCGGTATCCAACCTGCGCATTCCCGATTTCGTCCAGCCCTGGGAGCGCGATTACGGCAAACCGTCGCGCATCGATTCGGCGCTGGACATCATGATCGACGGGCCGCTGGGCGCCGCGGCCTTCAACAACGAGTTCGGCCGCCCGAACCTGTGCGGTTATTTCCGCACCTACGAGGCGCAGGTGCCGGGCCCCGACGGCGCCGAGGTCCGCGGTTATCACAAGCCCATCATGATCGCCGGCGGCTACGGCAACATCCGCGCCGAACACGTCGAGAAGGGTGATATCCCGGCCGGCGCGCAGATCATCGTGCTGGGCGGGCCGGCCATGCTGATCGGGCTGGGCGGCGGCGCGGCGTCGTCCATGTCCAGCGGTGCCAGTTCCGAGGACCTGGACTTCGCCTCGGTGCAGCGCGGCAACCCGGAAATGGAGCGCCGCTGCCAGGAGGTCATCGACCGCTGCTGGGCCATGGGCGACGCCAACCCCATCCTGTCCATCCACGACGTCGGCGCCGGCGGCCTGTCCAACGCCGTGCCCGAACTGGTCAACGACGCCGGCCGCGGCGGCCGCTTCGAGTTGCGCGCCGTGCCCAATGACGAGCCGGGCATGTCGCCCATGCAGATCTGGTGCAACGAGTCGCAGGAACGCTACGTATTGGCCGTGGCCGCCGGGCGTCTGGAGGAATTCCAGGCCCTGTGCGACCGCGAGCGCTGTCCCTTCGAGGTGCTGGGCGAGGCCACCGGGGAACAGGACCTGGTGCTGGGCGACGGTTACTTCGACAACACGCCCATCGACCTGCCGCTGGCGCTGCTGCTGGGCAAGCCGCCCAAGATGCTGCGCGACGTGCACCACAAAACCTTCGCCAAGCCCGAGCTGGCGTTGCCGGACGATTTTGTCGACATGGCCTACCGCGTGCTGCGCCTGCCGGCGGTGGCGAGCAAGCAGTTCCTGATCACCATCGGCGACCGCTCCGTTACCGGCCAGGTGACGCGCGACCAGATGGTCGGGCCCTGGCAGGTGCCGGTGGCCGACGTCGCCGTGACCTGCAGCGACTACGACGGCTATCTGGGCGAGGCCATGGCGATGGGCGAACGCACGCCGCTGGCACTGGTCGAACCGGCGGCCTCGGGGCGCATGGCGGTCGGTGAGGCGCTGACCAACCTGGCGGCGGCCGACGTGCACGAACTGGGCAGCGTCAGCCTGTCGGCCAACTGGATGGCGCCCGCCGGCCACCCCGGCGAGGACGCCGGCCTGTTCGATACCGTCCGGGCCGTGGGTGCCGAACTCTGCCCACGCCTGGGCATCGCCATCCCGGTGGGCAAGGATTCGCTGTCGATGAAAACCGTCTGGCGGGAAAACGGCGAAGACAAGTCGGTCACCGGCCCCTTGTCGCTGATTATCACCGCCTTCGCCCCGGTCGCCGACGTGCGCCGCACGCTGACGCCGCAACTGCGCCGCGATTGCGGCGACACCGACCTGCTGCTCATCGATCTCGGCAAGGGCTGCAACCGGCTGGCCGGTTCGGCGCTGGCGCAGGTCTATGAACAGGTCGGTCATCACGCGCCCGACCTCGACGACCCCGACATGCTCAAGGCCTTCTTTGCCGGAATCCGCGACCTCGACCGGGACAACCTGCTGCTGGCTTACCACGACCGTTCCGACGGCGGCCTGTTCGCCACCCTGTGCGAAATGGCCTTTGCCGGCCACTGCGGGCTCGAAGTGCAGCTTGACGAACTGGGCGACGACCCGCGTGCGGCGTTGTTCAGCGAGGAACTCGGCGCCGTGCTGCAGGTGCGCCACTGCGACACCGACACCGTGCTGGAATCGCTGCGCGAGGCCGGCATGGGGCGTCACAGTCACGTGCTGGGCAGCCTGCGCGACGACGACCGCGTGGTGGTGACGTACAACGGCAGCGTGGTACTGAAAGAAAAGCGCTTCGAGCTGCAGCGCGCCTGGGCGGAAACCAGCTACCAGGTGCAGGCCCTGCGCGACAACGCCGACTGCGCCGAAGAAGAATACCGCGGCCTGCTCGACGGTAGCGATCCGGGCATGCAGCCGGTGCTGACCTTCGACGCCGATGTCGATCCGGCCCTGCCGATGATTAACACGGGTGTGCGGCCCCGCGTCGCCATCCTGCGCGAACAGGGCGTTAACGGCCAGGTGGAAATGGCTGCCGCCTTCGACCGCGCCGGCTTTACCTGTGTCGACGTGCACATGAGCGAGGTGATTGCCGGCGAAACCGACCTGGAAACATTTTCCGGCCTGGTCGCCTGCGGTGGTTTTTCCTACGGCGACGTACTCGGCGCCGGCCAGGGCTGGGCCAAGTCCATCCTGTTCAACCCGCGTGCCCGCGAGGCCTTCGAGGCCTTTTTCCAGCGCCTCGACAGCTGGGGCCTGGGCGTGTGCAACGGCTGCCAGATGCTGTCGGGCCTGAAAGCTATTATTCCCGGCGCCGAACACTGGCCGCGTTTTCTGCGCAATCGTTCGGAGCAGTTCGAGGCGCGCGCCAGCCTGGTGGAGATCAAACCCTCGGCGTCCATCCTGCTGCAGGGCATGGAAGGTTCGCGCCTGCCGATCGCCGTGGCCCACGGCGAGGGCCGGGCCGAATTCGCTTCCGCCGAGGCCGCCCAGGCGGCCCTGGCCGGCAACCAGGTTGCCCTGCAGTACGTCGACCATTACGGTGCCGTGACCGAAACCTACCCGTTCAACCCCAACGGCTCGCCGCAGGGCGTCACCGGCCTGACCAGCGCCGACGGCCGCTTCACCATCATGATGCCGCACCCCGAACGCGTGTTCCGCGGCGTGCAGCATTCCTGGTGCCCGGACGACTGGGGTGAAGACGGCCCCTGGCTGCGCCTGTTCCGCAACGCCCGCGTGTACGCCGGTTAAAAAAGGGGCAGACTGCAGATCTGCCCCCCATCGTCATATTCCGGCATCCCGGCGCAGACCGGGATCCAGTGCCCCGCTATCCAGTGATACTTTAGTGATAACTTGATGGTATTACTGACCCTCACCACCGGAACCCTCGGCCGTTACCAGGGTCACAAAACCCGGAACACCGCATAACCCAGGACTCCTCATGCTGATCAAAAAACCCGCCGACCTCACCGAAAACGACGTCACCCCCTACAAGATCTACCGGGAGCGCCGCCGTTTCATCCAGGCCGGCGTCGCCGCCACTGCCGCGCTCGGTTTCCCCTGGCTGGCACAGGCCAGGGTCAAACTGGGCGGCATAACCCCCGGCCCCTTCAGCACCACGGAAGACAAAACCCCGCGCAAGGACGTCACCAGCTACAACAACTTCTACGAATTCGGCACCGCCAAGTCCGACCCGGCGATCCGTGCCCAGGATTTCAAAACCGACCCCTGGTCGGTGACGGTCGAGGGCGAATGCGCCAAACCCGGCGTGCTTACGCTGGAAGACATCCTCAAACCCCACCCGCTGGAAGAACGCATCTACCGCCTGCGCTGCGTCGAGGGCTGGTCGATGGTCATCCCCTGGGTGGGTTTCCCGCTGGCCGATTTCATCAAGCGCTTTCAGCCCAGCGCGAAGGCGAAGTTTGTCGAGTTCGAAACGCTGCATGACAGGAAACAGATGCCCGGCCAGCGCCGCCGCGTGCTCGACTGGCCCTACGTCGAGGGCCTGCGCATGGACGAGGCCATGCACCCGCTGACCCTGCTGGCCGTGGGCCTGTATGGTGACGTGCTGCCCAACCAGAACGGCGCGCCCATTCGCCTGGTGGTGCCGTGGAAATACGGCTTCAAGAGCATCAAGTCGATCGTCAAGGTGCGCTTCCGCGAAACCCAACCCCTCAGCGCCTGGGAAAAGGCCGCGCCGCGGGAATACGGCTTTTATTCCAACGTCAACCCGAACGTCGACCACCCGCGCTGGAGCCAGCGGCGCGAACGCCGCATCGGCGAATTCCGCAAGCGCAAAACACTGATGTTCAACGGCTACGAAGAGCAGGTGGCCGCGCTGTATACCGGCATGGACCTGAAGAAATACTTCTAGGCCCCGCTAACCCGCTTATGCCCGTACACCTCGTCAAGCCCCTGCTGTTCGCGCTCTGCCTGGTTCCGGCGGGGCTGCTTGGCTGGCAGTTCACTGCCGATGCGCTCGGCGCCAACCCCATCGAAGCCATCACCCGCGGCACCGGCGAATGGACCCTGCGCCTGCTGCTGATCACCCTGCTGATGACACCGCTGAAACGTATCACTGGCTGGTACTGGCCGGTGCGCGTGCGCCGCATGCTGGGCCTGTTCGCCTTCTTCTACGCCTGCCTGCACCTGTCCACCTACCTGTGGCTCGACCAGTTCTTCGACTGGCACGAAATCTGGCTGGACATCCTCGACCGGCCCTTCATCACTGTCGGCATGCTGGCCTTTACGCTGCTGCTGCCGCTGGCCGTCACCTCCAACCGCTATGCCGTGAAGAAGCTGGCCCGCCAGTGGAAGCGCCTGCACCGCCTGGCCTACGTGGTCCCGGTGCTGGGCGTGGTGCACTTCTGGTGGCTGGTCAAGGCCGATATCCTCGAGCCGGCGATTTATGCGCTGTTGCTTGGGGTACTGCTGGCGACGCGGTTGCCAAAGTTCAGACGGCGTGCCACCACCAAGGCCGCGCAGCAGCCGGCCGGCTGAAAGCGTTCGTAACAAACACCTTCCTTTCATCGCGGACAGGCCGTCCTGCCGTCTAACACCCCGCTGTCGCCAGCCTTGCCGGCGCGCGCGTTCAACTGCGAAAAAAACGCGGCAGGATTCGCTTTCAACAGCCAATACAGGCGTTTATCTCTGCCACGTTGGTTGGTAAAAAGGTTGTGTTATACGGCAGCCGCTGTTTAATGCAGAAATACAGCACTTATCCGCGCATAAGACGCTTAATAACCGTTGTTGCCTTGCGCGGTAAAAAGCGCAAGAATTGCAGGCAGTTGGAAAGACAACAAGACACAGGGACAGTCATGATAAATAGCGCACGCCGTATTTGCCACCGGATTCCCGGTGTTAACCCGCATACTACCGAGCCGGAGTGTTATACGGCGTAAGCCGTCTAATAATAGTTAGATTGCCTAGCAAAGAGATATGGAAAAGACCAAAAACCAATCTAAAGAAGGCAGTTCTGTAGGAGACCGAATGGGAACATTAGGTGCCCATGTAATCCTTGGTTTTATCGGTTATGCGCTTTTGTTCGGTATTTTATTCTTTGGGCTAGCTGCATCAGGGGACAGTGCGTGGTACGCGATCTACATTCCGCTTCTTGCTATTCCAGGGGTGCTGCTGGGGCCGTTAGTTCTAGCATGGAGAAGGCGTAACGATGTGTAAGGCGTTACGGCAATCTAACCAATCGCCCAAGTTGCCCGCTACGCGGGCTGGGACGCTTCGCCTAGCGGCTCGCGCCCCTTGGCTCAACCGTTAGCGATCAAGGATGATGAGGTGACTACGTAATATGCCAACAATACTCAAAATT
>CBEUNK010000031.1:0-22543 GCA_965544455.1 uncultured Thiogranum sp. | reverse complement strand
GACCAGGAACAAAGCGGCCAGCAGCAGAACGGTGAACAGTCATCGTCCGGCGAGCAATCAGACGAACAGCAGCAGTCCGGTGATGAGGAATCAGACCAGGAACAAAGCGGCCAGCAGCAGAGCGGTGAACAGTCATCGTCCGGCGAGCAATCAGACGAACAGCAGCAGTCCGGTGGCGAACAGTCCGAGGAACAACAGTCTTCCGGTGAGGATGAGTCCAGTCAGGAGCAGGAAGGCAGCGACAATCGGCAGGAAACACAGGGTGCCACGGGCCAGGAGCAGATCGAGCAGGCGTCCGACGGTGCCGAGCAACCCGATGAATCTGCCGAGGGAAAGATTGCCGACGAGCAGCAGGCCGACAGTGGCATGGAGGAGCAGTCGCAGGATCAAGACAAACCGGGCGAGGACGCGACAACGGAAGACCGCGGCCGCGGCAAACAGGCCGACGAAACCGATACCACCGCTGCGGATGCCGGTGACCGGGAGTCCGGCGACTCGGGCGACCGGGAAGACTTACAGGCAGAGGGCGAGACCGGTGGCGAACAGGAAGACGAGCTGGCCGACGGCGGCGGGCGTGAGCCACGCGGACAACAGCCCGGTAAGGCCAATGATCCCCGTGATTTCGATCCCTCCATGGCGGGTATGGACCGGGGGGCGATCGAGCAGTTTGACCAGCTCGGCAACCCGGCTGGTCCGGAAGGCGATGAGACGGCGCAGCCCGGTGAGCTGCCAGGCGAGGGTGGTCGTTCCACGCTGATAGTCATGGAGCAACTGCTCGAGCAGGTGGAGGGCAATCCCGCCTACCTGATGCGGAACCAGTTCCGGCTCGAAGAACAGCGCATGAGCCAGAAGGGCGGGACGTTGTATGAATCCCGGCCCTGGTGAAGATGGAGTGATGACGATGCACGACATGATGCAACGGTTTTTATACCTGGCCCTGTTTGGCCTGCTGGCGGCGGTCAGCGCCCAGGTGGGGGCGCAGGCCTACTACCCGCCTTACGGCTACCAGCAGCCGCAGGGGGGCTATCCGCAGCAGCAGTATCAATACCAGTATCCCGACAACCGCAATACCGGCCAGCCGCAGCAATACTGGTATCCCTACCAGCAGCAGGTACAACAACCGCACTACGAGCCGCCGCGTGTCGAGACCTCTGTCAGCGATGCCACACCCTATGAGCAGCAGAGCCTCATCTACCGGATACGCGTCATCAGCAGCGGCAACCTGAAAACCGTCGCGCCCGTCATGCCGCAGAGCAGCAAAGTGGTGCTGCGCTCGCTGGGTGACCCGGTGAGCGAAAGCAGCAAACAGGGCGCCAGCCATGAATTCGTGACCGAGTACCGTTACCTGTTAATGCCCCTGTCCAGCGGCACCATCGAAATACCGGCGGCCCGTGTGAGCGGTCGCTTCAGTACCACTGCAGGCGGTGAGGGCCCCGCCTTCGATGTCGCCGGCAAGGCAGTGATCATGCGCGTGCGGCCGGCGACCGACGCAGTCCAGCCCTGGCTGCCATTGTACAAACTGCAAATGACGGCCAGGGTGCGCGGCAACGAAGCGCCGGCGGCCGGCAACCCGATCGAAATGGAAGTGGAGACCCGGGCGGTCGGCGCCACCGGTTCACAGATACCGTCGATCGCCGGTTATCTGAAAAGCAAGGACTTCCGTATTTACCCCGGCAAGAGCGTCAGTGAAGGTAACGTTTCGAGTGACGGCCGGACGCTGCGCGGGCGCCGTGTGGAGACCTTTACCCTGGTGCCACGCTACGGTGGCTGGCTGCAGTTGCCCAGTGTCTCGCTTAACTGGTGGAACGTGCGCTACAACCGGCCCGAGGTGGCTGCCCTGATCACCGACCAGATCAACGTCATGGGACCGGCCGATCCCGAGCGTGGCGGTCCCGGTTCGGGTTCGGTCAGCGCGGCTTTCTTCTGGCTGCCCATGGGTATTGCGCTGGGGGTTCTGGCATTCGGCTGGTTGACCGCTTTCATGGGTGATGGCCGGCTGCCGGGGGCCGAGTCGATCAAGGCCCTGTTTCAGCCGGTACTCGGCAAGCTGTACGCTCCCCTGGTGGCGTTTGCCAACCGCTTTTCGCCGCGGCGGAGTTTTCACCGGCTGCGCACCTGGACCGGACGTCAGCTGCCGATCTCGTGGAAGCTGTGGTTTTGCCTGCGTGCCGTTGGACGGGAAGAAGACCCGGCCGAGTGGGCACAGGCCTTGCAGATTCTGGCGGCCAAGCATCTTGGCGTCCGTCCCCAGTCGCACCTGCGGCAACTGGGCGAGAGTATCGTCCGCTGTCATCCGCGCGCCAACGCGGAACAGGTCGATCACCTGCTGGTGGAACTCGACGAGGCGGTCTATGGCAACAAGCCCATGCGATCCTTCCCGCGCTGGAAACGCGAGTTCAAAAACCAGATCAAGCCCGGCCTGTTTCCCATCCGTTTTCGTCAGTGCGGTATCGTGTCACACGTGTCGCGCGAGCTGCCGGGCCTGAATCCGCAATAAGCGCCGGCCGGTGTCTCAGGCGGCCGGGTTAATAAGGAAGGCGTACCACAAGGGCAGTGTTATCACGCTGAGCAGCGTGGTTGTCGTAACGGCCGTTGCATAGATACCGCTGTTTAACTTGAAACGGTCGCAGAGCACCACGCCCAGTACCATGCTGGGCATGGCCGCTTCCAGCACCGTGCCGGTACGGTTGACACCCTCGAGTTCCAGCACCAGCGCCACCGCGTAAACCAGGGCCGGCATGAGCACCAGCTGGATTATGACGACCGGTATCACCGATGACAGGTGCTGCAATTCTGAAAACCCCTGCTTGAGCGCCAGGCCGATGGCAAACAGCATGATCGGCACCACCACGGCACCCATGGTCTGACTGAGCTGAAGCGGAAACCCGCCGGGTTCGACGCCCGCCAGGTTGAAGCCCGTGGCAATGATGGCCGCCCACAGCGGCGGTACCCGCAGCAGGGTTTTCAGCGGATTGATTTTTTCATCTGTCTGGCCCAGGCGGGCCGCCAGCAGAATACCGACGGTCAACAGCAACGGTGTGCAGGCGAACAGGTCATATTGAATGGCGATGGCGCCCCCGGGTTCGCCCAGCGCACTGATCAGCAGGGGATAGCCGAGATAGGTGGCATTGGGAAAACTGCTGGCAAGCACGATGGCGCCGGTCACTGCGGATGACTTGCCGCAGCGCTTGCAAATCAGCAGGCTCAGGCCGATGGCGGTGAGCACGCCGATGGCGGCACCGGAGGCGATTTTTACCGAGTCGAGGTTGAGGTCCGCCTGCCACAGGACATTGAAGACCAGTGCCGGCAGGAACAGGTAATAGACGGTATCCGTCAGAACCTTGCGTATCAGTACCGGTTCCAGCCGGCCCGGGCTCTGGTAGGCCCAGTAAAGGCCGAACCCGATCAGAAAAAACATGACGAACAGCGTTTGAACCATCGGTGTCCTGTTGCGTTAGTGGCCGGGGCGACAGCTGTAGCCGATCAGCCGCTGATCAGCGTGAGGCCAAGCACTACCGGCGTAGTCAACGTCGCCAGCACGTTCATGCCGAGGAAGGGCGTCAATTGCGCTGTATTCCCGGCGTGCCGCCACGCGCCGCCAAAGGCGGCCAGCGCCGCAAGCAGCGGCACCAGGGCCAGGTAACTCGCCCGCGGCAGCATGCCGAGGAAAACACCGGCCACGATCACCAGGCCGGCGGCCGTGGCGAACAGGCCGTATACAAGGGTACTGTTTTTAAGGCCGTAGGCGATAGGGAAATGCCGCCGCCCGACCTGCCGGTCGGCGTCGACATCGGGGAACTGATTCAGCAGGAGCAGGTTGTTGACCAGGAAAAACGGCACCAGCGAGACAAAAATGGCAACCGGTGCATAGTCACCTGACAGTACCCGGTGCGTGCCGGCCACCATCAGTGGCCCGAAGGCCAGGCCGGGTGCCAGCAGGCATAACAGGGGACGGCGGTTCAGCCAGGGCGTGTAGGTCAGGATGATCAGCACGCCGATCAGACCAATCGGCAGGAGCGAAAGGCCGTGCCGGTAAACCAGGTAGACTCCTGTCAGGATGGTCACGCACAGGGTGGTCAGCGCCAGGTACAGTACGCCGTTAACGGCACCCGGGTCATCGACCAGGGCGCCGCTTCCGCCGCTGAACGGTGTCCGCTTCGTCATGGCATCCAGGCCACTGCTAAAATCCAGGTATTCGTTGAACGTATTGACACAGATGTGTGCTGACAGGGCGCCGAGCAGTACCATTAATGCATCATCAACAGAGATCGTCGCACCGGATGCCAGCGCGGTGCAGAAACCCAGAAACAGGCTGACGGGCGTCAGTACCAGGAACGATGGCCGCATGGACCTGAGCAGAGCCTTGATGTTAGTTCCCCCGGTTGCGGGCGTTACGCCTTCTTGACGAACTCCGATTTCAGCTTCATCGCGCCTATGCCGTCGATCTTGCAATCGATATCGTGATCGCCCTCGACAAGCCGGATATTTTTCACCTTGGTGCCGACCTTGACCACCGACGAGGAGCCCTTGACCTTGAGGTCCTTGATCACGGTGATGGTGTCGCCGTCCGTGAGCCTGTTGCCGTGGGCATCCTTGACGACCAGTTCGTCGCCGCTGTCCGCAGCCGCATCCTGCGACCATTCGTGCGCGCACTCGGGGCAGACATAGAGTGTGCCGTCTTCATAGGTGTATTCGGAGCCGCATTTCGGGCAAGGGGGTAAACCGCTCATGGTAATCTCTTTCTTTCGGGTTGGACAAAATCGCCAGCAGGTCAGGCCAAATGCCACGCTCCCGGCAATACGGGCGAACAGGGGATACTTTAGGGAATTGGGGGTGCTATGTACATAGCGGCGCAGGTAAGCGCGGCTGGCGTACCTGTCAGCACTCGGTGATACTGACAGCCAGTCCTCCCAGTGAGGTTTCCTTGTATTTATGCGACATTTCCAGGCCGGTCTGTTTCATGGCGGCGATGCAGTTATCCAGTGGCATGAAATGATCGCCGCTGCCGCGCATCGCCAGCGAGGTGGCGGTGTAGGCCTTGATCGCACCGAAACCGTTGCGCTCGATACAGGGTACCTGGACGAGACCGTTTACCGGGTCGCAGGTCATGCCGAGGTGGTGTTCCAGGGCGATCTCCGCCGCGTTTTCTATCTTTTCGGGGCTGCCGCCGCGTGCGGAACACAGGCCGGCCGCGGCCATGGCCGCGGCCGAGCCGACCTCCCCCTGGCAGCCCACCTCGGCGCCGGATATCGAGCTGCGGTGTTTGATCAGGCCGCCGATGGCACTGGCCGTGAGCAGGAACTGCCGAACCTGTTCCCGGGTGCCGTTTTCGTGGGTCACCAGGTAATAAAGCACAGCCGGTATGACGCCCGCGGCACCGTTCGTGGGAGCGGTCACCACCATGTGGCCGGCCGCATTTTCCTCGTTGACCGCCATGGCATAAGCGCATAACCAGTCGTTGACGCTGGCGCCGCCGGGATTGTCCTGCAGCTGCGCGTACAGTTCTCCCGCGCGCCGTGGCAGGCTCAGGCCGCCGGGCAGCGTGCCCCGGGCATGCAGTCCCCGCTCTATACAGGTCCGCATGGCCTCCCAGATCGCGTCCAGCCCCTGGTGCAGCCGCTCAGGTGAAATAAATCCGAGTTCATTGGCCCGTTTCATGTCCGCCACGGACAAGTCACTGCGTTCGGACATGGCCAGCATCGAGCGGGCCGAGTCGAACGGATAGGGGCAGGCCGCGGCCGGCGTCATCCTGAGTGGCGCAACCACCTGGTTGATTTCGGCCAGCGTGCTGATAAAACCACCGCCGATGGAAAAATAAGTCTCCGAAAGCAAATTATTTCCCGAACTGTCCAGCAGCTCGAAGATCATACCGTTCGGGTGTTCGGGAAGCGGGTCGCCGCGCTCAAAAACAATATCTTCTTCGGGGTGGAAGTGGACCGCGCAATCCTTGTCCAGCGTAATGCTGTGACTGCCCCGGATATGTCGGGTCAACGATTCAACATCGCGATCTGCCAGTTCCTCAGCGGAATGACCGTGCAGCCCCAGCATGATGGCACGGTCGGTTGCATGCCCCTTGCCGGTAAAGGCCAGAGAGCCCTTGAGGGTGCAACGTATGGATAGTTCACCATGAGCGGGGTGCGCCAGCGCATACTGCCTGACGCGGTCGGCAAAATCCCCGGCAGCCACCATGGGTCCCAGGGTATGCGAGCTGGAAGGGCCGATGCCGATTTTGAAAAGCTCCAGGACACTGATGAACACGAGTGACTCCCGATGATTGCCGTACAGTCGTCCGGCGAACGGAGTCCACGATTATGGCCGACATCACCGGGTCACGGCCAGACGCCAATTCCATGAGACCAATAGGGTAGGTGACGTGTCACTGACGTATCAATTCATTCTCGTCAGTGTGTTCAAACAGTTTTCCATAGATGTCCACAATCGTCGTTTCCGCATAGAACATCTGCTTATCCCTTACGGTGACCCGCTGACGAAACTCTGTGGTACAGGCGTTGTTCTGCATAAAGGGTGACTGGATGATATTCCAGTCCTTGTCATTCCGGCTTGCGGAAACTTCCAGCGTGATACCGCCATCATCGTTTTCGCCATCAAACGCCCCGCCGGCAAGCACGCTGACCGCGCGGGGGATGGTAAGGGCATGCATGACGATCCCCGCCCTGGCATCCCACATCCAGTAGCCGGTCTCATCGTGAAATATTTTTCCATTCGACTTGCGGTGGACGATTTGCCGGTAATGGACCGTTGCCAATACCTGTGACTCGGCATTGGTGACATCGCCGGCGGCACTGAAAGCGATGGTTTCATAAAAGGGGTTGTTTTCGGCACCGTCCGGTTCCGGCGCTATATCCATACCCTTGTCACCTTTCCAGGTTCCAATGAGATTTCCCAGTGGTCCGTAATCTATGTCATCGTTAACAGTCACGTCATGTCCCTGCTGGCGGATTAATCGCTTGAAATATCGATACGATATACAGCATGGCAAGCAATGCAATTTTGCATCAAGGTTGCCGGTTGTGACAAGGAAAGGTCAGTGTCGCCCAGGTTTTCATATACAAAGGTAGCGTAATACCCTGGGTTGACGATCAACCCTTCAACCGGATCAGGATGGCATCCACGCCGTTCTTCTTCAGCAGGGCGCGTGCTTCGTTCAGGTCATGCAGGTTGTTGAACGGGCCGACACGTACGCGATGCCAGGCCTGGCGGCTGTCGACGCTGACAGTCTGGACGCTGGTTTCAAGGCCCAGCAGGGCGAGTTTGGCGCGTAGCTGGTCCGCCTGTTTGCGGCTGCGGAAGGAGCCGGCCTGTAACAGGTAGGTGCCGGGTTTTTCGACTTTCTTCACGCCTTCCCGCATGGGCGTACCCTGGATGTCCTCGTCCGGGACGATGACTTCCATTTCCGGTAACAGGTTATAGAAATCGAAGCGTGGCTTCGGGGGCGGAGGTACGGGGGCGGTCTTCTTTTTTTGTACAACCTGGCGATCCTGTTCATCGGGGACCTGCAGCGCGACGGGGGCTTCGTGTTTCACGGTCTGTTGCGGTCGCATCTGCAGGAAAACGAGGAAGGCGACCAGCAGGCCGACGAACAGTCCCGCGATCGTCCAGACCCAGGGTGGGGCCGGTTTCCGGCGGGTGGTGGTGCGACGGCGGCGGGTTCTGGCCATGGGTCAGCCGGTGGTACTCACATGCTGTCCGGCGCGGATACGCCCAGCAGGCCGAGGCCGTTGGCGATCACCTGGCGGGTGGCCGTGATCAGGTTGAGGCGCGCGTCGCGCAGGTCAGGCTCGTCCACCAGGAACTGGTGGGCGTTGTAATAGGTGTGGAACTCGTTCGCCAGGTCGCGCAGGAAGTGCACCAGCTGGTGTGGTTCGTGGCCAACGGCGGCCGCCTCGACAATGTCGGGGTAGCGCGACAGGCTGACCAGCAGGGCGTCCTCGTGCGGTTCGCTGAGCCGGTGCAGTTGCGCTGCGCCATTGGCCGCGTCCCACCGGATGCCTTTCTCGGTCATCTGGCGGAAGACACTGGCGACGCGGGCGTGGGCGTACTGGATGTAATACACCGGGTTATCGTTTGACTGCGATTTTGCCAGGTCCAGGTCGAAGTCCATGTGCTGTTCGCATTTGCGCATCACGTAGAAAAAACGCGCGGCGTCGTTGCCGACTTCGTGACGTAACTCTTGCAAGGTGACGAACTCGCCCGAGCGGGTCGACATCTGCACCTTTTCACCGCCACGGTAGAGCACGGCGAACTGCACCAGCAGCACGTCGAGCTTGTCGGCGTCGTCACCCAGTGCCGTCAGCGCCGCCTTGACCCGCGGCACGTAGCCGTGGTGGTCGGCGCCCCAGATGTCAATGACGCGTTCGTAGCCGCGCTCCAGCTTGTTCATGTGGTAGGCGATGTCGGAGGCAAAATAGGTGGTCTGGCCATTGTCGCGGACGACCACGCGGTCTTTCTCGTCACCGAAGTCGGTGGAACGGAACCACAGGGCGCCCTTTTGCTCGTACACATAACCGGCATCTTTCAGGCGCTGGATGGCGCGGTCCACCGAGCCATTGCCCGTCAGCGAACGCTCGGAGAACCATTCGTCGTAGTGCACGCCGAAGGCTTCCAGGTCCTGGCGGATATTGTCCAGAATCGCGTTCAGTCCCAGATCGAACACTTCCCGGTAGTGCCGGTCATCGAGCAGCACCTTGGCACGACTGATCAGGCCGTCGATGTGCGCTTCCTTGTCGCCGCCGGCGGGTTCGTCGTCGGGTACGCCGTCGAACACGTCGGCCACAGGGTAGCGCAGTGCATCACCGTGCTGGCGGTGCAGGGTGGCGGCGATGTCCCAGACGTAGTCGCCCTGGTAACCGTTGGCCGGGAAGGTGAGTTCCTCGCCGCACAGTTCCAGGTAGCGCAGGTAAACGCTGGTCGCCAGGATATCCATCTGCCGGCCGGCGTCGTTGACGTAATACTCGCGGTGCACCCGGTAGCCGATGGCTGCCAGCAGGTCGGCGACCGTCGCGCCGTAGGCGGCACCACGGCCGTGGCCGACGTGTAACGGGCCGGTGGGGTTGGCGGACACGAATTCCACCTGCACGGGCTTGCCCTGGCCAAGGTCGCTGCGGCCGTACTGTTCTCCCTGGTCGAGAATCTCGCCGACCGCGGCATGGTAGGCCGACGGGCTGAGGAAAAAGTTGATAAACCCCGGTCCGGCAATCTCCACCCGGGTCACCTGCTCGGAGGCAGGCAGGGCGGCCACCAGTTTTTCGGCGAGGTCACGCGGCTTGCTGCGCGCCGCCTTGCACAGCACCATCGCCAGGTTGCTGGCGAAATCACCGTGCTGCCGGTCGCGGGTACGTTCCAGGTAAATGGCAATATCGGCGTCGCCGGGCAGGTCACCCTGCGCCTGCAGGGCCTGTACCGCTTCGGACAGCAGCTGGGAAAGGAGCGATTTCATCGACTTCAGGTTTGTGGCAAAGGCGTCTATTATCCGCGCTGCAGGGCGGTATTCAATATCATCAGCCACTTATTTTCCAGACGGGTGTGTATTTCACCATGAGAACAGCAAAGACAGCAGTTGGCCTGGTTTTACTGGGCACAGCCGCGGCAGTACAGGCCGGCGGTTACCTGGGGGCATCGATCGGCATTATGGATAACGACGTCGCCGGGTTTGACGACGCGACCAACGCCGGTGTGCTGGCGGGGTTTGACGTTTATACCCGGGATATTTTTTCGGTGTCGCTGGAGGCCGAGGCCACCACCACGGTGTCCGATGGTGACGTCACCATCAACGGACTGAGGGGCGACTGGGACATCGACACCCAGGCCGCCTACGTGGCGGCGCGGCTGGGTGAAAGCGCTTATATCAAGGTGCGCTACGGCGTGCTGCGGGAAGATGTTTCCATCAAGGTTGCCGGTGTGTCACGGAATGACTCGGACACCGGTGGTTCCTGGGGTGCGGCGCTGGGCTGGATGATCACGCCGCAGTGGGGCGTACAGCTGGACGGCACCCTGGTCGAGGCCGATCTCAATTACTGGAATGCCGGGCTGACGTACCGCTTTCAGTAGGTATCCAGCGGGTCGACGTCGATCGACCAGCGCACCCGGCGGGCGCTGTCGAGCGTGTGCAGCTGCGGCACCCAGTCCTGCAGCAGGCGTTGCAGCGCCGGGCGTTGCGGCGTCTGCAGCAGCAGTTGGGCGCGGTAGCGGCCGGCGCGGCGCTCCATGGGGGCGGTCACCGGTCCCCACAGCTGCACGTCCGTCTCACGCAGTTCCCCGGCCAGTTCGCAGGCCTGTTGCAGGAACACCCTTGGTGCGTCAGCGCCGGTTGCCTCGGCGCGCAGCAACGCCATGCTGGTATAAGGTGGCAGGCCCGCCTCGCGACGTTCTTCCAGGGCGGCCGCGGCGAATGCCGGGTAGCCGTCTTCCACCAGTTGCAGTAACAACGGGTGGTCCGGGTGATGGGTCTGGATCAGCACTTCGCCGGGCCGGTCGGCGCGGCCAGCCCGGCCGGCGACCTGGATGATCAGCTGCGCCATGCGTTCGCCGGCGCGGAAATCGGTGCTGAACAGGCCCTGGTCGGCGTCCAGGATCGCCACCAGGGTAACGCGCGGGAAGTGGTGACCCTTGGCCAGCATCTGTGTACCGAGCAGGATACGCGCCCGCCCGCTTTCGGCGGCCGACAGCGCGTCTTCCAGCGCCCCCTTGCGCCGCGTGGTGTCGCGGTCGATGCGCAACACCGTCTGTTCGGGGAACAACTCCTGCAGTGCCTGTTCGACACGCTCGGTGCCTTCGCCGATACCGAGCAGTTCGCTGCTGCCGCAGGCCGGGCAGAAGCGGTCCACCGGCCGCTGGCTGCCGCAGTGGTGGCAGCGCAGCTCGCCGCGTTGCTGGTGCAGCGTCATGCGCGCATCGCAGCGCCGGCATTCGGCGACCCAGCCGCAGGCATGACACAACAGCACCGGCGCAAACCCCCGCCGGTTGAGAAACAGCAGCACCTGGCCGTCGCTGTGCAGGTGGCTGTGGATGGCCTGCACCAGCGTGTCGCTGAGCAGCTCGCGCATGCCCTGGTTGCGCAGGTCGAGTAAACGTATACGGGGATGCAGGGCATTACCCGCGCGTTCCGGCAGTTGCAGCAAGTGGTAACGGCCCTGCGCCACGTTATAGAGGCTCTCCAGCGACGGCGTCGCCGACCCCAGCAGTACCGGGATATTCAGCTGGCGTGCCCGCCACACCGCCAGGTCGCGCGCCGAGTAGCGCAGGCCGTCCTGTTGCTTGAACGAACCGTCGTGCTCCTCGTCGACGATAATCAGGCCGGGGTTTTTCAGCGGCGTGAAAATCGCCGAACGGGTGCCCAGGATCAGGCGGGCCTGGCCGCCGGCGGCCTGCCGCCAGGCCTGCAGGCGCTGGCGGTCGCTCAGGCCCGAGTGCAGCACGCTGACGGTCGCCGCGAAACGTTGCCGGAAGCGTTCGATGAGCTGCGGGGTGAGGCCTATTTCCGGGACCAGCACCAGCACCTGCCGGCCGGCCTCGAGCAGCGGGGCGATGAGTTGCAGGTAGACCTCGGTTTTACCGCTGCCGGTAACACCCTCGAGCAGGAAGGGGCCGAAACTGCCGGCGGCTGCGTGCACGCTGTCGACGGCGCGGCGTTGTGGCGCTGTCAGTGTCAGCGGTTTGCCGGTCGTGGCCGGTGGCGCGTGACTTTCCCCGGTGGCCGCGGCAACGCATTCGATCCAGCCTTTCGCCTGCAGGGCCCTGAGTACCGACAGTGGAACCGGCAGGGTCTCGCGGGCCACGCCGTTCGGGTGTGCCTGCAGAATACGCATAACCTCGGCCTGGCGCGCGGCGCGTGCCGGTGATTGCTCGCGGCCCGCCGCAGTCAGGCGCCAGTGGCCGGCGGCCTTGTCGGACGGTGGCCGGGGTTTGCGTAACAGCACCGGCAGGGCAGTGGCCAGGGTTTCGCCGAGGGGGTGATGGTAATAACGCGCCGCCCACTGCAGCAGCGCCAGCAGTTCGGCGTCGAACACCGGCTGCTCGTCGAGCACCTCGATGACGGCTTTCAGCTTGCCGGCGTCCAGCGCACTGCGCGATTTGCTGCCCAGCACAATGCCGACCAGCCGCTGCCGGCCGAACGGCACCAGCACGCGGGTGCCCGGTGCCGGCGGGGTCACGGCCGCCAGCTTGTAGTCGAAACAGCGATACAGGGGCGACGGCACGGCAATATCGAGGATGACCGGTGGACGGGCCATTAATTTATCAGATTACCTTTTTAATCAATCAGTTGCGTACGCGCTGGCCGGCGGCCCAGGGCGCTGGAGGCTAATGGTAACAGGATAACTGCACAAACGGCCGGGGGCTGGTGTCAACCGCCACCCGGGTGGTGCGTTGTAGGGGGTGTAAGCCAGGTAAAAAACCAACACAACACATTGCAAAGGGGAATAACGATGAAGACACGAAAACTGATTCCGGTTCTGACGGCCAGCCTGGTACTGCTGGGCAGCGGCACCGCCCGCGCCGATGACCAGGTGGAGCGGTACTTCGACCACAAGGGTGACCGTATCGAACACCGGCTGGACCGCAAGGGTGACCGGGTGGATTATCGCCTGGACAGGAAAGGTGACCGTATCGACCGGCGTCTGGATCACGCCTCCGACCGGGCCTCCGCGCACGGTAACGACCGACTCGCGACCAGGCTCGACCGCAAGGGTGACCGCATCGACCACCGCCTGGACGTCAAGGGCGACCGTATCGATCATCGCCTGGATCACAAGGGGCAGCGCGTTGACCGGCACTTCGACCGCAAGGGCAATCGCGCACAGCACTATGTCAATCAGCGGGCAAAGCGCTAGAATTCACGACGCGCCTGAGCGCCTGGCCGCAAGGAGTCGACCCTGGAACGCACGCACGCCCTGGACCGTTTTCTCGCCGGTATCGAACGGCGTGCGTTCCGCATGGCCGAGTTGGCCACCGGCAACCGGGACGACGCCCTCGACCTGGTACAGGACGCCATGATGGGGCTGGTGAAATCTTATGCCGACCGGGACGAAGCCGACTGGGCACCGTTGTTTCACCGCATCCTGCAAAGCCGGATCAACGACTGGTACCGGCGTTCGCAAGTGCGTAACCGGTTCCGTGTCTGGCTAAGGTTCGGGGCGGGGTCTGACGAAGCCGCTGCGGTTGACCCCATCCAGACAGCGGTCGACCATCGGCAACCCGATACCGTCAGCCGCCTGCAGCAGGCCGCCGCAGTTGACCGCTTGCAGGATGCACTGCAGGACCTGCCGGTGCGCCAGCAGCAGGCCTTTCTGCTGCGTTGCTGGGAAGGCCTGGATGTGGCCGACACCGCCTTTGCCATGGGCTGCAGCGAAGGCAGTGTTAAAACGCACTATTCAAGAGCCGTGCACAGGTTGCGCGACGTACTCGGAGACCACTGGCCATGAACACGGGTAACGACAGTCAGTTTCTGGAACAGGTGAAGCGCCGGCTGGACACACACGCAGACAGCGTCGACGAGCTGACGGCCGCACGCCTGGGTGCGGCACGGCGGCGTGCCCTGGAGCGGGCTGAACACCGGCCGCGCCGCTGGCTGCCTGTAGCCGGTCTGGCCACCGCCGCCGCGGCGCTGCTCGCCGTGCTGCTGCTGATGCAGCCGGCACAGCAGGTGGATACCGACTGGGAAATGTGGGTGGCCCAGGACGAGTTCGAGGTTATCGAGGAGCTGGATTTCTATGCCTGGCTGGAAGAGACGCAGCCGAACGGTTAGCGCCGTGCTGTGCCTGCTGGTCGGCGTGTCGGCGCAGGCGAACGGCGCACAACGCGACGATGAAACGACAGCCGGGGCTGACTTGCCCACGGCCTTTCTGGAGTTCCTCGGTGAGTGGGAAGATCAACAGGGTAACTGGCAGGATCCACTGGAATTCGACGATCCGAAATGGCAGTCACTCGACAATGAGGCGGAGCGGCAACATGACACAGACTAAGCTGATGCTCGCCGGCCTGCTGGCGGCGGCGCTGGCAACGGCCCACCCGGTCAAGGCGGCCGGGATCGAATGGGAGACGCTCGACGACCAGCAGCAACAGGTACTGGCGCCTCTGAAAGACCGCTGGGACCAGTTGCCCGCCGAGCGCCAGGAAATCCTGCAACGCGGCGCCGCGCGCTGGAAAGACATGACACCGGAGCAGCGCGAGCAGGCCCGGGACCGCTTCAAGCGCTGGCAATCCCTGAAGCCCGAGCAGCGGGCGAGGCTGCGCGAGCGCTACGAGCGCTTCAAAGCCCTGCCGCCGGAACAGCAGGAACGCTTGCGCAAGCGCCGCGACTGGTTCCGGCAACTGCCGGAAGACAAACGCAAGGCGTTGCGCGAAAAATGGCAGGGCATGTCACCGGAAGAACAGCGTGCCTTCAGGGACAGGCAGCGCCGGCGCTGGAACAACATGTCGCCGCAGCAGCGCGAGAAAGCGAAACAGCGCTGGCAGCAGAAGCATGATGAGTAGAAAAGCGATTTTTTTACCGGGGTGGTTATGGGCGCGCAAAAGAGAAGATCCGGCACCGGTTTTCGTATATACTATGATTTGCTTGGCGATTGATTGATCCGACACCACCGTCTTGAGATATACTCGCCGACACTACAAATTGGTTGCACATCCTCTAAGTTTTCTCGGAAGCTCTATTCCAGTATCTCCTGTAACTCACCTTTATTGAGATCTGCAATTGATTACATTCATATTTTAAAAGGTAAATTACATGACTACAGGTACCGTTAAGTGGTTCAATGAATCCAAGGGATTCGGCTTCATCTCCCCGGCCGATGGCAGCGACGATGTGTTTGTGCATTTCTCTGCCATCCAGGGTGGTGGCTTCAAGTCGCTGATGGAAGGGCAGTCGGTCACGTTTGACGTGGAAAAAGGTCCCAAGGGACTGCAGGCTGCCAACGTCACGCTGGCAAACTGATAAAGGCTGCTATGGCAAAATCAAGGAACCCCGCTTGCGGGGTTCTTTTTTTTCTGCTGCAGGACAGCCCCTCTGTCCGCCTTCAAAAAGGATACGCACATGAAAAAGCTGTTTGTCGGCAACCTGCCACAGGATGCCACCGAGGAATCCGTCCGCGCACTGTTCGCCGCATACGGCACTGTGCGTTCCGTCAGCGTGGCTGCGGATATCTTCACGGGTAGATGCAAGGGCTTCGGCTTCATCGAAATGGAAGGCCACGAAGCCCGTGCCGCGCAGGCGGCACTGGACGGAAACACGGTCGGGGGAGGTGACCGGTCTCTGCGCGTACGCTTTGAAGACCCGCGTGCCAAACGCGGACGCCGGCGAGGCTAGAGGCTATTCGCTCAGTGTTAGCAGGCTCTGGTTACGCCGGTGCCGCCGCGCGGCGGCGACGCGATTTGCCGGAGGCCGGCGCCTGGCCAGGGTTGGCTCGGGCAGCACTCTTTGGCTTGCCGCAGGCGGCCGAAGCGCCGGCCTTTTTGCGGCGTGGCTGGCCGTTGCCGTTGCGGGATCCGGGTTTTGCGCCACCGCCGCCACCGCGTCGCTTCTGAATCGGTTCGGCACGGATCGACGGGTCGGGTTCATAACCCGGGATCACCACCCGGGGAAGGTCACGCTTCAGCAGACGCTCGATATCACCGAGCAGCTTGTGCTCATCCACGCACACCAGTGACAGCGCCTCGCCTTCGTTGCCGGCACGGCCGGTGCGGCCGATACGGTGTACGTAATCTTCCGGCACATTCGGCAGTTCATAGTTCACCACATGCGGTAACTGATCGATATCCAGACCGCGCGCTGCAATGTCGGTGGCCACCAGTACCCGCACCTTGCCGCACTTGAAACCCTCCAGCGCGCGGGTACGCGCGCCCTGGCTCTTGTTGCCGTGGATCGCCGCGCTGCTGATGCCGTCTTTCTCCAGTTGCTGCGAGAGGCGATTGGCGCCGTGCTTGGTGCGGGTGAATACCAGCACCTGCCGCCAGTTCTGCGAGCCGACCATGAATGAAAGCAGTTCGCGCTTGCGTTCCCGGTCCACCGGATGGATAACCTGCGAAACCCGTTCCGCCGTGGTGTTGCGCCGCGCCACCTCGATCAGTGCCGGTGCGTTCAGCAGGCCGTCGGCGAGTTTCCGGATGTCATTGGAATAGGTGGCTGAGAACAACAGGTTCTGCCGGACTTTCGGCAGCAGCGCGAGAATCCGGCGAATGTCACGGATAAAACCCATGTCCAGCATGCGGTCGGCTTCGTCCAGTACCAGGATTTCGACCGACGAAAGATCCAGTGTTTTCTGCGACACGTGATCCAGCAGGCGTCCCGGTGTCGCCACCAGGATATCCACGCCGCGGCGCAGCAGCTTGATCTGCGGATTGATCTTGACGCCGCCGAAAATCACCGCCGAGGTCAGCGGCAGGTGCCGGCCGTAGTTGCTGACGCTCTCGCCCACTTGTGCCGCCAGTTCGCGCGTCGGTGTCAGGACCAGGGCGCGCACCGCGCGCTGCTTCCCGGCCGGTTTGGCGGTGTTCAGGCGCTGCAACAGCGGCAGGGTGAAACCGGCGGTCTTGCCGGTACCGGTCTGGGCACCGGCGAGGATATCCCGTCCTTCGAGAATGACAGGGATCGCCTGGCGCTGTACCGGTGTGGGTTCGCTGTAGCCTTGCTCGGCGACAGCACGCAGAAGTTCGGCTGACAGGCCGAGGGTATCAAATGACATGCGATGGAGTACTCCAGGATGGGCCTACCGGCGACACTTGTCGCTGGACGGTCTAGGCGCAATACCGTTGTTGGTTGTTCGAGGTTTGCCGGAAGGGGTTACCGCGAGTATACGGGTGCAGACCGAAGTGCACCGGACTGATGTCTACTATACCGGAAACTGCCCGGTAAAGCGATGCCTTGCCGGGCTGTTGCGGGTGGCCGGTAGCGCTTACAGTTGCTTGATTTCCGCAATCAGCTTGCCGGCGACCTCCTGGCCATCGCCGTAGAGCATGCGCGTGTTGTCGAGGAAGAACAGGCCGTTTTCGATGCCGGAAAAGCCCTTGCCGCGGCCGCGCTTGACGGCGATAACGTTTTTGGCCTTGTCGGCATCCAGGATCGGCATGCCGTAGATGGGGCTGTCGGGATTGGTCCGGGCCACCGGGTTGACGACATCGTTGGCGCCGATCACCAGCGCTACGTCGGCCTGCGGGAACTCATTGTTGATTTCCTCCAGGTCGTAGATCTTGTCGTACGGCACGCCGGCCTCCGCCAGCAGCACATTCATATGGCCGGGCATGCGGCCGGCAACCGGGTGGATGGCGAACTTCACGGTGACACCGCGTGCTTCCAGCAGCTGGACGAATTCCCAGACCTTGTGCTGGGCCTGGGCCACGGCCATGCCATAACCCGGGACGATGATGACTTTTTCAGCATAGGCCATCATTACCGCGGCGTCGGTGGCGTCGATTTCCTTCAACGCGCCTTCCGGGCCACCGGTCTCGGCCTCGGCGCTGACGCCTGAGCCGAAGCCCGAGAACAGCACGTTCGACAGCGAGCGGTTCATGGCCTTGGCCATCAGCTGGGTGAGCAGGGTACCGGCCGAACCCACCACGGTACCGGCGATGATCATGGCGGCATTGCCCAGCACGAAGCCTTCGAAGGCGACTGCCAGGCCGGTCAGGGCGTTGTACAGCGATATCACCACCGGCATGTCGGCGCCGCCGATGGGCAGCGTCATCATGACACCGAACAACAGGGTGAGGCCGAAGAATACCAGGATACTGAAGCTGGAAGGGTGATCGGCGCCCATCAGCATGAAGCCGAAAATCAGTGCGCCGGCGAACACCAGCAAGTTGAACAGCTGCTGGCCGTTGAACACCAGCGAGCGTTTCATCAGGCCCTGCAGCTTGGCAAACGCGACCATCGAACCGGAAAAGGCAACTGCGCCGATCAGGGCGCCGATGACGGCCAGAACCTGGAAGGTCGGGGAATAAAACTCACCGCCCATCAGTTCCACGGCGGCAATAGCGGCTGCCGCACCGCCGCCCATGCCGTTGTAGATAGCGATCATCTGCGGCATGTCGGTCATGGCGACCTTCTTGCCGGTGTACCAGGCCAGTCCGCCACCGATCGCAAGGGCCAGTATCATCCAGCCGAAGTTGTGCAGGCCCGGCGTCGTGAAGGTGATCAGGGTGGCGACCACCATGCCGGCGCCCGCCCAGACAATGCCGCCCCGGGCTGTCACCGGCGAACTCATGCGCTTCAGGCCGAGGATAAACAGGGCAGCGGCCAGAAAGTAACTGGCATTGACGAGGAGGTTCATTTACTTGGCCTCCTTGCTGCTCTTGAACATTTCCAGCATGCGTTCGGTGACCACGTAACCGCCCACCGCGTTACCCGCACCCAGCAGGACACCGATAAAGCCGACCACCACTTCCATATCGGTTTCGGCGTGTCCCAGTGCCACCATGGCGCCGACCAGCACGATGCCATGAACGAAGTTGGAACCGGACATCAGCGGCGTGTGCAGGATCACCGGAACACGGGAGATAACTTCATAGCCGGTAAAACCGGCCAGCATAAAGATATAAAGTGCGGTAAAACCTTCGATCATGATGCTGATCCCTCGACCTGTTCGCGGGTCGCTGCGTGTTTGATCTCGCCGTCCCGGGTCAACGTGCTGTCGGCGATCACCTCGTCGTCCCAGTCGGGTTTGAATTCGCCGTCCTCGATCATTGGGCTGAGGAAATTGAGCAGGTTCCTGGCGTACATTTCCGAGGCGTGCACCGGCAGTTCGCTCGGCACGTTCAGCGGCCCATAGACAATCGTCTCGTTATGTTCGATCCGTTTTCCGGGTTCGGTGACTTCGCAGTTGCCGCCGCCTTCGGCCGCCAGGTCGATAATGACCGCGCCGGGTTTCATCTGCTCGACCACGGCCTGGCGGATGATCTTCGGCGAGGGTTTGCCGGGAATCGCGGCCGTGGTGATAACGGCGTCGGCGTCACTGATGTGTTTTTCCAGGACTTCCTGCTGCTTCTGTTTTTCTTCGTCGGTGAGTTCGCGTGCGTAGCCGCCGCTGCCCTCGGCCGAGACGCCGGTGTCGACAAACCGGGCTCCCAGAGACTCCACCTGTTCCCTGGTGGCGCTGCGCACATCATATCCCTCCACCATGGCGCCCAGCCGCTTGGCCGTGGCAATCGCCTGCAGGCCGGCGACGCCGGCGCCGATAACCAGCACTTTCGCCGGGCGGATGGTGCCCGCGGCGGTAGTCAGCATGGGGAAAAACACGCCGCTGAGGTCGGCGGCCATCAGCGCCGCCTTGTAGCCGGCGACCGCCGCCTGCGATGACAGCACGTCCATGCCCTGGGCGCGGGAGATACGCGGCACCAGTTCCATGGCGAAGCTCAGGATCTTGTGATCGCGCAGTTTTTTTACGCGTTCGGGGTAACGGAAGGGCAGCATCATACCGGCCACGACCGCGCCGTCTTTCATCTGTCCGACTTCGCTTTCGGTAGGTGGCTGGACCTTGACCACCAGGTCGGCCTGTTGGTACAGCTCGGCGGCCGAAGCGACGATGGTGGCGCCACCGTAGGCGCCATCCGGGTAGTAGGCACCGGTGCCGGCACCGCTTTCCACCAGCACCTCGACACCCAGCTTGCTGAAGCGCTCGGCAATCGCCGGCACCATGGCCACGCGGCGTTCGCCTTCCTCGATTTCTTTGGGGACGCCCAGACGTATTGGCATCGTTATCTCCCGTACCGTCGCCGGTATGCTGTTAACGGCATACCCTGCGCGGGTACTGTGTCTTTATTCGTGTTTCACCGTCTTGCCAACGGATTTACCGGGCGCGATGGTTCAAATCCAGCAAAAATCGCGATGATACTGGATTCCAACGGGCGATGAAACGACCCTCTCAGGGGGACAAAAGCATGAATTCTGTGGTCTAACCATTTACATGATGCGGAATTTCTGAGATAAGGGACTAAACCCCGGTAGTGGGAGGTAGAGCGTGTACGATTTGCGTCATCAGGTGCTGCGGACCGATGCGTCGGGCATGCCGCTGGAGTGGGTCAATTACCAGGAGGCGGTGCGCCTGTATCACCTGGAACAAGTGGCCTACAGTTGCGGCAGTCTGCTGTATCGCGTGCACGGTGGCATTTGTGCGCGCACCGGTCGTCGCAGCCACATCGACGTCAATTCGATTATCGCCACCTACGGCAGCAACAAGGTGCTGACCAAGGCGCGTCACCGTTACGTACCGCCCCTGAATAATCCCGCCCTGTTCAAACGTGACGCCCACCTGTGCATGTACTGCGGTGAGCGTTTCCAGGTGCGTGACCTGTCGCGCGATCACGTTACCCCCATCAGCCAGAACGGCCTGGATGTGTGGACCAACGTGGTAACGGCCTGCCGGCGTTGCAATAATCACAAGGCCGGCCGGCGGCCGGAAGAAGCCGGCATGGAATTGCTGGCAGTACCCTTCAAGCCGACCCACGCCGAGTACATCTACCTGCAGGGCAAGCGCGTGCTTACTGACCAGATGGAGTTTCTGCGCGCGCACTTTCCGCGCAGCAGCCCGATTCACGAACGCCTGAAAATGTAAGTTGGATACCGTGCAGGGGACAGATTTGAAATCTGTCCCCGGTTTTCTTGATGGATACCTGGCAGGAAATCGAACAATCGCTGAGTGCGGCCCTGGGCGGCGATGTCCGGCTGCAGTCGCCGCGCAGTGTCGGTGGCGGCAGCATCAACCAGGCCTACCGTGTCGATTCGAACCAGGGACCGTTTTTCGTCAAGCTCAACAGCGCCGATGGCCTGGAGATGTTCAATGCCGAGGCCGAGGGCCTGGAGGAGCTGCGCCAGGCCGAGTCGCTGCGTATTCCCCGACCCGTGAGCTGGGGACTTGCAGGTCGGCAGGCTTTCCTGGCGATGGAGTACCTGGATCTCGGTGGTTCCGGATCGGCAACGGCACTGGGCGAGGGCCTGGCGGCCATGCACCGCGTGACGGCCGACCAGTTCGGCTGGTACCGTGACAACACCATCGGATCGACCCACCAGCGTAACCGGCATTGCGACGACTGGGAGACGTTTTGGGGAGAACACCGTCTTGGCTTCCAGCTGGAGCTGGCCGTTTCGCACGGCGGGGGCGGGCGCCTGCACGAACGTGGTGAGCGCCTGATCGAGGCCCTGCCGGCGTTGCTCGACGGCCGCGAGCCGGAGGCGTCATTGCTGCACGGCGACCTGTGGTCCGGCAACTATGCGTTCACCCGTGCCGGCGAACCCAGCCTGTTCGATCCCGCCGTTTACTATGGCGACCGCGAGGCCGACCTGGCCATGACCGAACTGTTTGGCGGTTTCAGCCGCGAATTCTACGCGGCCTATCGGCACGCCTGGCCGCTGGATACCGGCTACGCGACACGCAAGAAACTCTACAATCTCTACCACGTGCTCAACCACTTCAACCTGTTCGGTGGCGGCTACCTGTCACAGGCGCAGGGGATGATCGAGGGTTTGTTGAGCGAAGTCGGTTGAGACACGATTGATATCACACGGTATTAATCAAAAATTACCTGGTTCCCTTCAGTAATAAGCTGACCCAGAGGTTTGGGCCGGTACCCCCTCGATGGTGCATGCGCTCGCGCCCTAAGCCGTCGAGGGGGTACCGGCTCAAACCTCGACTCAGTTCGCCAGCCGGCTCGAAACGGATACGCAGGGTGCAGGCCGCTGTCATGGGGGAGGGGGTTTTCGGCTTAGGGCGCGAGCGCAGGCACCGAAACCCCCCTCCCCCATGACAGCGGCTTTGAGAGCGGTGTCAGTTTGCGGGTCGTGGTTTTCTAGAGGTGATAGGGCTTGCTGAGATCGTGCACGGCCTCGACCATGGCGGCGGCGTGTTCCGGGTTGATGCCCGGGTGGATGCCGTGGCCCAGGTTGAATACGTGGCCGTTGCCCTTGCCGAAGCTGGTCAGTACCTTGGCTACCTGTTCGCGGATAACTGCCGGCGAGGCGTACAGCACCGACGGGTCGAGGTTGCCCTGCAGTGCGACCTGCTCGCCGACGCGGCGGCGGGCATCGCCGAGGTCGGTGGTCCAGTCGAGGCCGAGGGCGTCGGCGCCGGTGTCCACCATGGCCTCCAGCCATTGGCCGCCGTTCTTGGTGAACAGGATCACCGGCACCTTGCGGCCTTCGTGTTCCCGCGTCAGTGACTGGATGATGCGTTCCATCGGCTTGAGTGAAAAGCGGCAGTAATCACCGGGGGTCAGGGCGCCGCCCCAGGTGTCGAAAATCATCACTGTCTGCGCGCCGGCCGCGATCTGGGCGTTGAGGTACAGCGCGACTGCCTGTGCCACGGTATCCAGTAAGGTGTCGACCAGTTCCGGACGTTCGAACATCATCGCCTTGATGGTGCGGAAGTCCTTGCTGGAGCCGCCTTCGACCATGTAGGTGGCCAGCGTCCAGGGGCTGCCGGAAAAGCCGATCAGGGGTACGCGGCCGTTGAGTTCACGGCGGATGGTGCGCACCGCGTCCATTACGTAGCGCAGGTCCTGTTCCGGGTCGGGGACGCCCAGTGCCCGGATCTGTTTTTCGTCG
>CBEUNK010000030.1:0-22596 GCA_965544455.1 uncultured Thiogranum sp. | reverse complement strand
ATCAGCACGTAGAAACACTGCACCGGGTCCCGCCGCGGACCCGGCCAGTGAGGAGATCTACGCCAGGCACCAGAAGGTCTACCCCCGCGAGGTACACGGCATTTTCGCCAGCCTGCGGACGCTTGGTGTGGCCGTGCTGCTGGGCCTGTATTACGGCGTCGCCTGGCTGAACTGGGATGGACACCAGGCGGTGCTGCTGGACCTGCCGGCGCGCAAGTTCTATATCTTCGGCCTGACGTTCTGGCCGCAGGACTTTTTCTATTTTGCCTGGCTGCTGGTGATTGCCGCGTTGCTGTTGTTCTACGTGACCTCGCTGGCCGGCCGCCTGTGGTGTGGCTATGCCTGTCCGCAAACGGTATGGACGGAAATCTTTCTCTGGATGGAGCGCAAGATCGAGGGGTCGCGTAATCAGCAGATGAAGCGTGATGCGGGCAAAATGACGCCGGCCAAATTCCGCGTCAAGGCCACCAAGCATTTTGTCTGGATCGCGTTTTCCCTGTTTACCGGTTTCACCTTCGTCGGCTATTTCACGCCGATCCGCGAACTGACCACCGAGATGCTGAAGTTCAATCTCGGCCCCTGGGAAACCTTCTGGGTTTTCTTCTACGGCTTTGCCACATATGGCAACGCCGGCTGGATGCGCGAACAGGTATGTATCTACATGTGCCCCTACGCGCGCTTCCAGAGCGCGATGTTCGACCGCGATACACTGGTCATCGCCTACGACGAACAGCGCGGTGAACCCCGCGGCTCGCGCAAGCGCGGCACCGACGCCCGCGAGGCCGGCCTCGGTGACTGCATCGACTGTACGCTCTGCGTGCAGGTCTGCCCGACCGGTATCGATATCCGCAAGGGCCTGCAATACCAGTGTATCGGCTGTGCCGCCTGCGTGGACGTCTGCGACCAGGTGATGGACAAGATGGGTTACCCCAAGGGCCTGGTACGCTACACCACGGAACACACCATGCAGGGCAAGGCATCGCATATCATGCGTCCGCGAACCATTATGTACACCATGATTCTGCTGGCGTTCATGGCCGGGCTTGTCTATGCCATCAGCCAGCGCCTGCCGCTGGAGCTGGACGTGATCCGCGACCGCAACAGTCTCTACCGGGAAACCAATACGGGCCTGGTGGAAAACGTCTATACCCTCAAGGTCATCAACATGGATGATCAGGCGCACCAGTATGTCCTGGAAGTCTCCGGCGAAGCAGGCGGCCTGAAGGATATGCAACTGGTGAAAGACAACGAACTGGTTGAAGTCCCGTCCGGTGAAGTGCTGAACCTGCCGGTATCGGTGCGCATCGATCCCGTGCAGCTGCAGCGGGCCGCCAACCAGATTGAATTCATTATTTACGCCAGGGACAACCACGAACTCCGCCGCGTCGAGAAAGCGCGCTTCCTGGGACCCGTCCTGTCGAGGTAACGCCGATGAGCCATTCAACATTGCAAGACGACCGGCCGTGGTACCGGCAGGGCTGGCCCTGGTTGTTGATCGCGTTGCCGGCCAGTGCCGTCATCGGCGGTATAGCCACCATTATCATCGCCGTACAAAGCCCGAACTCGCTGGTAGTCGACGACTACTACAAGGAAGGCCTGGCGATCAACCAGGACAAGCAACGCTCGGCTACCGCCAGCGCCATGCAGCTCACCGGCATCCTGCGCAACAACGCCGCCAGTGTCTCGGTTGAACTGACCGCCGCCGCACCGGTTAATGACAAAACATTGGTGTTACAGGTAATTCACGCCACCCGCCACGAACTCGATCGGACAGTACTGCTGCAACGCGACGCCGATGGCACCTACCGGGCGCCACTGGCGACACTGCCGAAAGGCAACTGGTACCTGACAGTGCAGAATCAGGAACAGACGTGGGAAATCCGGTCACGGATCAGCATCGACGGCCCTTTCCAGGCCTACCTGGCGCCGGTATCCTGATAAGAAATAAACACCCGGAGGAGCGAGACGGCACATGAACGAGCACAAACAGTTACCGGCCGACAGGTCATCGCCGGACATTCCAGTGATACAGCGCATCGTCGCCGTGCTGTGGCCGTCTTTCCTGACCGCCGGGCTGGCGACCGCCCTGTTCTTCACCGCCTTCGACCCACTCGACCTGGCCGCCCTGATCGGTTACCCGGAAATCAGCCGCACCGGCGTCTACACCATTGGGTTTTTCCTGTTCTGGCTGCTGACATCCGCCACCTGCGCGCTGACCTGCTATTTTCAGCGGCCATGCGATTCCGTCAAGTCATAGGCTGAACCGGGAGCCACCTGCAACCAGAATGTCACCGGGCCATCGTTGACCAGGCCCACCTGCATATCCGCGCCAAAACGCCCGGATTCGACCGGGCCGAGGCGCGTTCGCGCACCCTCCAGAAAGTACTCGAACAAACGCTGCCCTTCAGCCGGTGTCGCCGCCGAGGTGAAACTCGGCCGCCTCCCCTTGCGCGTATCGGCCGCCAGGGTGAACTGGGGCACCAGTAACAGGCTGCCACCGCTGTCCGTCACGCTGAGATTCATGCGGCCTTCCGCATCCACGAAAACCCGGTAACCCAGCAGACGTTCCAGCAGGCGGTCCGCCTCGACCTCACTGTCACCCTGCTCGACGGCCAGCAGCACCAGCAACCCGTCACCGATTTCCGCAATACGCGTGGCCTCGACGTCTACCCAGGCCTGGCTTACCCGTTGCAGCAGCGCGATCAACGCAGGCGTTCCGCAAACTCATCCGTGGCGCGCACCAGCGCATCGGCAATCGCCGGTTCGCCGGCCGAGTGGCCGGCGCCGGGAACAATATGTAAGCGGGCATCCGGCCAGGCCTGGTGCAGGGCATAGGCCTGGTCGACGGGACACACCACGTCGTAGCGGCCATGCACAATGACCCCGTCCGTGCCGCTGAGTCGATGTGCCTGCCGAATGATCTGATCCGGCTGGATGAAGGCCTGATTGATAAAATAGTGGCATTCGATGCGCGCCATGCTCAGCGCTACCTGGCTGCCGGCAAAGTGCTCGACCAGTGCCGGTTTGCTCTGCAAGGTCGAGGTACGTCCTTCCCACACCGACCAGGCCTTGGCGGCCGCCAGGCGTTTTACCTCGTCATCACCGGTCAGCAAATCATAGTATGCCGCCACCATATCGTGGCGTTTACCTTGTTCGACGGGCGCCAGAAAATCCTGCCAGTAGTCCGGGAACAACCGCGAGGCGCCCGACTGGTAAAACCAGCCGATATCCTGCGATCGGCAGAGAAAGATACCGCGCAGAATCAGCCCCAGTACCTGTTCCGGGTACTGTTCTGCATATAACAGGCCCAGGGTCGAGCCCCAGGAACCACCGAACACCAGCCAGCGATCGATGCCCAGGCGTTGCCGAATGACCTCGATGTCCGCCAGCAGGTGCGGCGTGGTATTGACAGCGAGTTCGGCGTGGGGCGTGGAGCGACCGCAGCCGCGCTGGTCGAACAGTACGATGCGGTAAAGATCCGGATTGAAAAACTGCCGGTGCCAGGCCTCACACCCGCCACCCGGCCCACCATGAACAAACAGCACAGGTAGGCCGGCCGGATTGCCGCACTCCTCCACGTAGACCACGTGGGGCGTATCGACCTGGATACTGTGCCGCACGTAGGGTTCAATCGCCGGATACAAACCTCTCATGGCGTTGCATTCTGGCATAAAAAAAGGCGCGCCGTACAAGGCGCGCCTTTTCCGGTTTTCCGTATTGCCGTCAGATAAACAGGCAGACGTCGGAATCCTTGGCGATGGGCAGGAAGTAGGTCGCACCCACGTAGTCGCTCACTTCGTCGATAAACTCACTCTGCTCAAAGCCGAATACGTCGACCGTCATCTGGCAGGCGACCATTTTGACGTCGGCTTCCAGGCACAGGTCACGCAGTTCTTCAACCGTGGCCACACCCTTGTTCTTGAAAGTCTTCTTCATCAGGCCGGTGGCAACTTTCTCGAAGCCGGGAACACCCGCCATCAGCAGGTTCGGCATGGGCCAGTTGAAATCCTGGAACCACTTGGGTCCGAAGGGCATTTTCATCGGCATCGCCGGGTTACCGAGCGGACTGACCTCGGAAGGAATTTCCTTCTTCAGCAGTAACAGGCCATAGAATGTGAAGAAAATAGTCGTGTCCCAGCCAAGGGCTGATGCCGTGGAGGCCAGAATGAACGGAGGATAGGCCCAGTCCAGCGTACCCTTGGTCGCAATGATCGACATCGACGGAGTACGCGCATCATCGATCTCCTGGAGTTTGGTGGGCAGCAGTTCGTCCAGCTTTTTATTCAGCCACTCGTCCATCTGCGCTTCGTTCATGCTTTCGGCAGTCGTTGACATCAGTATTTCCTCCCTAACCGCACTATCACGGATAGTCGTTTAATCGTGTAATTTAGGATGTGTCGTTATTCAGGGACGCGCCCGTACCTTGATCAGTAATCTACACAACAGCCCGCGACTGATGAACATAAATACCCGGGCAGAATGGCAGGGGGGTGGCACCCATCATCCGATTATATGAACGCTTTTTTACAGGGTCAAACAATTGGCAGCATATTTCGGACAGACGTATAACTGCCTCAGCACTGCTCCCACGGCAGACCGGCGAATCGCCAGCCACCCATGGTGCCGCGGTGATGGTGCTCGTCGAGCTCCCCCTCGAACCCCTCGGCGATATTGTAAACATCACAAAAACCCTCTTTTATCAATAGCATACCAGCTTCGAACGAGCGCTTGCCACTGCGGCAGATAAGCAGCACCGGCGCGCCCTTATTGGCGCTCTCGTGGCAAATACCGCCAAGCATCAACTTGCGCACCTCGGTCACGAAGTTGGGGTTCAGCTTCCAGTCCGGGTAATCGATCCAGGGAATATGAACGGCGCCGACCGGGTGGCCAACGAACAGAAATTCCATGTCCGAACGCACGTCGACCAACACAGCACGCGGCTCATCCTGCACAATTTGCCAGGCTTCCTGGGGTGTAACGGTTTTCACTTCTTCCATGGCGACTTCCCCTGCTTATTATCACAACCAAGTATAGATGCCCGGCAATAACGCTGCGCATGCAGAATTGATACGCCGGAGCGGCAATTTGAAACTACACGGCCACCAGCCAATCTTGAAACGACCCAGATTTTGCGCCGAAGATACCCACAATTACCAATATATTGGCCATTTTTATAGATTTATTACCACAATTTACAATTAACGGGAAAATATACAATATAGTGGGTATTTTATTACATACAAAACGAATTATAGAAAACAATGTGGTTAATATAATTCAATCAGTCGGTTTATCCTTGGTAAGCCGCCTTAGAAACACTTTCATTTCCTTGGCTGCCTGGATATCGCCCTTACTTTCGGCCACCGCGATACCCTTCTCAAATGCAGCCGCGGCCGCAGCCGGATCCCCTGCTTCCGCCAGCAGGCGCCCGTACATCTTCCACGCCGCCGAGTAGCCCGGATCCTGCCTGACCGCCTCGGCCAGGTGTTTGCGCGCCTCCGCCAGGTCACCGGCCTTGTGGTAGGCATCGCCCAGCCCGTAACGCAGCAACGCCGAGTCCTGGCCCGCCGCCAGCATTTTTTCGAAATTCTCGATCAGGTCCATGGCGCACGCCTCAGGGTTTCCATCCAGCGGCTGCTGGGCGTGTCCCGTTGAATCCGGACACGTCGGCCAACTTCGTTTTCATACCAGCCCTGATGGTACTGCAGGGGCTCGGCCTCATAACCCCACCACACGCCATCGGCGTCCTGCGCCAGCCAGCGGACCCATTCCGGCACCGTCTCGAGCGCAGGTAGCGCCATGTTCAGCGGCGCCAGAAAGCCGGCGACAGCAACACCAGCAGGGTAAAAATCTCCAGGCGGCCGAGGACCATGGCCAAACTCAGCACCCATTTCGCCGTGTTATTGATATCGCCGTAGTGGTAACCGACCTCTCCCAGGCCGGGGCCCAGGTTGTTCAAGCAGGCCGCCACGGCCGAAAAGGCCGTGACCTGGTCCAGCCCGGTGGCCAGCAACACCAGCATCATGAGCGTAAAGCAGCCGACATAGGTGGCGAAAAATCCCCACACAGCCTCGACAACACGCTCCGGCATGGCCTTGTTTCCCACCTTGACCGGTATCTGGGCGTTGGGATGTACCAGTCGGCTGATTTCACGGATGCCCTGCTTGAACAACAGCAGGAAGCGGATCACCTTCATGCCACCACCGGTCGACCCGGCGCAACCGCCGATGAAACTGATAAACAACAGCATGACCGGCAGAAAACCGGGCCAGTGAAAATAAGCCGCCGTGGTGAAACCGGTGGTGGTGCCGATTGAGACCACCTGGAAGATGCCATGGTGCAAGGCGTCGCCGAGCCTGGGGAACGTCCCGTTCAGGTAGAGATAAGATACGGTGACCACCGCTGCCAGCAACAATACTGTTATATAAGCCCGAAACTCCGAGTCGCGGAAATAGGCCAGCACGCTGACCGAGCGCCAGGCGAGAAAGTGCAGTGAAAAATTTACCCCGGCGAGCAGCATGAACACCACGGCGACCAGTTCGATGGTCGGGCTGTTGAAGTAACCGATACTCAGGTCGTGCGGTGAAAAACCGCCAATGGCGACGGTCGAGAAACTGTGCGACACGGCGTCGAACACATCCATGCCGGCAAACCAGTAAGCCACGGCACAGCTGACTGTCAGTCCCAGGTAGATATACCACAGTGCCTTGGCCGTTTCGGTGATACGCGGCGTCAGCTTGTTGTCTTTCATCGGGCCGGGTGTTTCGGCCCGATAGAGCTGCATGCCGCCGATGCCGAGCATCGGTAACACCGCGACCGCCAGCACGATAATGCCCATACCGCCCAGCCACTGCAGCTCCTGCCGGTAGAACTGAATGGAGCGCGGCAGGTGGTCTATCCCTGTGAGCACCGTGGCGCCGGTCGTGGTCAGGCCTGACATCGATTCGAACATGGCATCGGTGAAATCCATTTCCGGCTGCTCGGCGAGCATGAGCGGTATGGAACCGACCAGTGCCAGCACCATCCAGAACAACGCCACCACCACAAAGCCATCGCGTACCCGCAACTCCTGGCGGTGACGGCGTACCGGCAGCCAGAACAGGGCGCCGACTACCAGCACGCCCAGCAGCGTCAGGGTGAATCCCAGCAGGCTGTTCTCTTCCAGCCACAGGGCAATGAGCAGCGGTGGCAGCATGGTCAGGCTGGAAACCATGAGCAACAGGCCGAGAATTCGCTGGATGGTGGCGAAACGCATAAGGCTTCAGAAGAAGGTCACGCCCACCTGGAACAGCTTTTCGACATCGGGAATATGGCGCTTGTCGACCAGGAACAGGATAACGTGGTCCTCGGTCTCGATGACGGTATCATCGTGCGCGATAAGGACGTCCTCGCCGCGTACCACTGCGCCGATGGTGGCTCCCGGCGGCAACTTGATGTCGTTGATCGCCCGTCCCACAACCTTGGACGTGTTGCTGTCTCCGTGCGCAACGGCTTCGATGGCCTCCGCCGCGCCGCGCCGCAGGGAGTGGACCGCTGCCACATCGCCGCGCCGCACGTGGGTCAACAGGCTGCCGATGGTCGCCTGCTGCGGCGAAATGGCGATATCGATGGCTTCGCTCTGTACCAGGTCAACGTAGGAAGGCCGGTTGATCAGCGACATGACCTTGCGCGCGCCCAGGCGCTTGGCCAGCATGCCGGAGAGGATATTGGCTTCCTCGTCGTTGGTCAGGGCGCAGAACACGTCGGTGTTCTCGATATTTTCCTCGATGAGCAGTTCCTCGTCGGCGGCATCGCCCAGCAGGACGATGGCCTTGTCCAGCTCTTCGGACAGGCGGCGCGCGGTTTCGGGGTCGGAATCGATCAGCTTGACCTGGTAGCGCGACTCGATCGACTCGGCCAGGCGCAGGCCGATATTGCCGCCACCGGCGATAATGATGCGCTTGACCGGCTTGTCCAGGTCGCGCAGCTCACTGGTGATGGCGCGGATATTCTTGCGCGCGGCGACAAAGAACACTTCGTCGTTGGCCTCGATAACTGTATCACCCTGCGGCAGTATCGGCCGACCGCGGCGGAAAATGGCCGCGACCCGTGCCTCGACACCGGGCATGTGCTGCTTCAGTTCGCGCAGCTCCTGGTTTACCAGTGGGCCGCCCTGGACGGCGCGCACCGCCACCAGCTGCACGCGGCCACCGGCGAAATCAAGCACCTGCAACGCTTCCGGCTTCTCGATCAGACGGTGTATGTAGTCGGTAACCAGTTGCTCCGGACTGATCAGCACATCGACCGGCAGTGCCTCCTGGCTGAACAGCTTGGGATAGCGCAAGTAGGCCTGGGCACGCACGCGCGCCACCTTGATCGGCGTATGGAACAGGGTATAGGCCACTTGGCAGGCGATCATGTTGGTCTCGTCGCTGTTGGTGACGGCGAGAATCATGTCTGCGTCTTCCGCGCCGGCGCGCGTCAACACTTCGGGATGCGAAGCTGGTCCGGCGACGGTACGGATATCGATACGGTCCTGGAGATCGCGCAGAATGTCCGCCCGGCTGTCGACGACCGTGATGTCATTGGCTTCACTCGCCAGATTCTGGGCCACCGACGAACCCACCTGGCCGGCGCCGAGGATGATTATTTTCATTTAATATAGGACCCGGTTACTGCCTTTTCAGTCACTGCCTTTCTTGAAGTCGATACCCAGCGCACGCAGTTTTCTGTACAGGTGGGTCCGCTCCATGCCGACGCGCTTGGCCAACTTGCCGACGCTGCCACCGACTTCCTGCAACTGGTGCTCCAGGTAGACTTTCTCGAACTGCTCCCGGGCCTCGCGCAATGGCAGGTCGAGGGGCAGGTTGGCGCCGGTACCGGCAACGTCGACTGCCTCGGTGAAATGCTGCAGGGCACCCTCGACCTCATCGATATCGATCACCGGGCCCTGGCCGAGTATCAGCAGGCGCTGCACCAGGTTCTTGAGCTCACGGTTATTGCCCGGCCAGCTGTAGTGACGCAGCCGGTTCTGCGCGGCAATGGAAAATTCGCGGTAGGGCAGGTTTTCCTGCATGACGAAACGGTCGACATAGAAGTTCAGCAGTTCCGGCACATCCTCCGCGTGATCGCGCAGTGGTGGCACCGTCAGGGGGACTACGTTGAGGTGGTAATACAGGTCTTCGCGGAAGCGGCCCTCGCGCACTTCCTGCTCCAGGTCGCGCGAGGTTGTTGCAATCACACGGATATCGACCGGCACGGGTTCGGTGCCGCCCATGCGCAGAAAGGAATGTGTCTGAAAAACGCTCAACAAGCGCGACTGGGTCTGCAGGTCCATATCGGAAATATTTGCCAGCAGCAGGGTGCCGCCATTCGCCTGCTCCAGGCGCCCGTAGACGATACGCTCACCCTCTTCCGAGCCAAACAGCTCGACAGCCGAATGCTCGGCCAACATCGAACCGACCGCAACCTCGACAAAGGGACGGTCACGCAGCAGACTCTGGGTGTGGATGTAGCGTGCCACCACCTCCTTGCCGGCACCGGCTTCGCCGCTGATCAGGACCCAGGTATTGTGCTGGGCGATTTTGCGCGCCTGCTCGCGCAGCGCCTGCATGACTTCACTCTTGCCGGCCGGTTCGGATACCGGCTGGATCTGGCGTTTCAGGCCCTGGTTTTCCTGCTGCAGGCGCTCCGTCTCCAGCGCCCTGTTGACCACCAGCAGCAACTTGGCCAGTGAAATCGGTTTTTCAATGAAATCGTAAGCGCCCAGGCGGGTGGCCTCCACGGCCGTTTCCACCGTGCCGTGTCCGGACATGATGATGATGGGGCAGGGCAGGCCACCGCCTTCGGACCATTCGCGCAACAGCGTTATACCGTCGACGTCATCCATCCAGATATCCAGCAGGATCAGATCCGGACGCCGGGTACGACGCGCCTTGCGCGCCGATTCACCACTATCGGCAACACTCACCTCGAAGCCTTCGTCTTCGAGGATTTCTTTGACCAGATTACGGATATCCGGTTCGTCGTCTACCACCAGGATGTGGCCAGATGACATAGCGATTCCTGTTTCTCTTGTAGTGTCCGGAACGGGGCTTTCCAACTGCGCACCTGCCGCCATTATAGAGCAGCCTTGATCAGGTTACAGCGCCTTGTGTTTCGGCGTGAAAACGAATCTCGATACAGGCGTGGTGCTCGGCATTGTTATGTGCCCTGATCTGCCCATTATGTTCTTCAACGATCTTTTTAACAATCGCCAGCCCCAAACCGGTACCGCGGGTTTTGGTCGTTACATAGGGCTCGAACAGGCGCTCCAGAACCTGCTCAGAGAAGCCACTGCCGTTGTCTTCGAAACTCAGGTCGATAAAGCGCTCGCCGGCTTCCAGTACCCAGCGTGAGCTTAACTTAAGCGCGCCCCGTTTCTGCTCACGAACCGCTTCAAGCGCATTTTTAAACAGGTTGTGCAACAGTTGCCGCAGACGGCCGGCATCGGCGCTCATCATCGGCGCCGGCTCCGCCAGGTCCAGCTTGATATGCAGGCGGGACCCCTTGTACAAATCGGCGACATCGCGGATCAGTTCGTACAGATCCACCGGCTCCAGCTGTGGTTTGGGTGCGCGCGCATAATCGCCGAATGCGTTCACCATTTCCTTGAGCGTCTCTACCTGCTGGCCGATGGTACGCGTCGCCCGGTCCAGCACCTCGGCGTCTTCCTCGCGCATGGTCTTGAGATACTTGCGCCGCAAACGCTCCGCCGACAGCTGTATCGGCGTGAGCGGATTCTTGATCTCGTGCGCCAGGCGCCGCGCGACGTCGCCCCAGGCCGCATCGCGCTGTGCGCGTATCAGGTCGGTAACATCATCGAAGACCACCACCTGGCCGCCCGACAACTCTTCACTGACCGGCAGAGCGGTACTGCGGCACATCAGCACCCGCCGACCGGTACTGTCCGACAGTTCCACCTCCTCCTGCCAGTCCTGCAACTGCTGCTGCCGTCTTGCCTGAATCAGTGACAGCAAGGGTTCCATGAAGCTGAACTGCTCGGCAATTTCACCGAGTCGCTTGCCCAGTTGACCGCTGAGATCCACACCCAGTATCTGGCAGGCCGCCTCGTTGACGGTCCGCAACTCGTTGTCGGCGCCGATACTCAGCACGCCGGATGACAGGCTGCCGAGCACCGTTTCCAGGTAGGCGCGCTGGCGTTCCAGTTCGCGCTGGCTGCTGCGCGTCTGGTCGCGTGCCCGCGACAGGCGCCGCGTCATGTCGTTGAACGAACGCACCAGGAAACCAAGTTCGTCTTCGCTGGTCACGGGCAGGCGCTTGCTGTAGTCGCCATCGGCGACCGCACGGGTACCGTCGGCGAGTATGGCGATCGGCTCCACCATGCGCCTGGCCGAATAAAACGCGGCCCACACGGCCGACAGCAGACTGAGCACCAGCACCAGGGAAAGCGTGAGGATGTAGCTGTACTTCAGCGGGGTGCGCAGGTAGGCCAGTTTCTTGTAGCGCACGATCTGGCTCTCGACATTATCCGCCAGCGTACTGAGGCGCTGCGGCACGCGGAAAAGCGCCTGCAACGTCTGTGGCTCCGTTTTCGATTTCGTCGCCTGCACCGGCACCACGGCCCGCACATGCAGCCCGGCATCACCCAGGGGATCGATGCCGACGTAGGAGCGGCCCTGCGCCAGCAACATCAACACCTGCTGACTGGGCCGGTTGGGCACGATACCGGTACCCTCGGCACTACTGGAGGCAATAATGCGTCCGTCCAGGCCGAACACGGTGAGCTCCGTGGCACTGCTGAGGACCCGCAGGTCGTAAAGCCCGATGGGCACCGTGGCCGGCGACATGTCGGCAACCTTGTCGGCGATATTTTCGGTGACCCGCAACAGGTCGATCAGACGTACGTCCAAAGCACCACGCCCGAGTTCCAGCGCGTCTCCCAGCGCTTCCTCGATCTGCACGTCAAACCAGGAGTCGATCCCGCGCTGCAGGTACTGCAGCGAAAAGTAGTACACCACGGCGATCGGGACGACCGCCAGTATGATGAAGGTCACCACCAGCCGCGAGGTCAGGTGCGCGCCCGGCGCGCGGGCGCGGTACTGGGAGACCAGCCAGTAGAGGTTGGAGCCTATCAGGCCGACCAGCACGACCAGGCCCAGCGCGTTGATCAGCAGCAGCCAGGAATACAGCTGCCCGAAGCGTTCCGAGTTATTGGTGGCATCGCTCATCAGTGACAGCGACACCAGCAACAGGACAAACAGTATGAGCATGGGCCAGATACCCATGCGGGTACTTTTTACGGCTGCAGGGGCCATCGGTACCATTTGCTCTTCAGGCTCCACTCGGAGCCCAGGTAGGCCCAGAGGCGAACCGGGGTGGGCAGGGCCTCGACATCGATATCGGCACGCATCCTGACCGAGTACCGCTCGTCCTGTTTCAACAGTTGCGCATCAATCAGCGGCAAATCGTAGATATTGCCGATGTAATCCAGGGCATCCTGCATGGTACGGAAGCTGTGCTGCCCCCCGGTGCTGAAATTTTTCACCAGGTAGCGGCGGCTCAATGCGTGGTACTCGAGCTTGAAACGCTGGCGCAATTCGGCGACCAGTTCCGACCACAGCCACTGGCGCTCGCGCAGCACTTCGATACGCAATTCCAGCAACAGGGGTACGCCGTTCCGCAGAGCGCCTTCGAGGGTATCGTTGAAATCGAAGTCGATATGCGCGCCCAGGCGGTAAACATTGTCGACCAGCAGGGTTCGCGCCTCGAGAATGCGCGTTTCACGGGCATCGGCCTGGTTGGCGCCGACCAGGCACAGCAGCATGAACAGCAACGAGACCAGCACGGAACGCCGGAGATGCAGTTGCACGCAGGAGAATGTGGTTGTCGAGTGCTCCGTCACCAGTGGCTCAGTCAGGCTTTAATCAGTCGCGCGTAATAGAAACCATCCATACCCTGCTCACCGGGTAACAGCTGTCGGCCCACCGACTGCGGCTGACCCCAGGCAACGTCCAGCGGCAACTCGCTGGCATCGTCCTGCCGTTGCAGGAAGGCCTGTACGCCATCACTGTTCTCGCACTTGAACACGGAGCATGTCACGTACAACAGGATACCGCCAGAGGCCAGCAAGGGCCACAAGGCGTCCAGCAGCCGTTGCTGCTGCCGGGCCAGTGTGTCCAGGTCGGCCTCGCGGCGCAGCAGTTTTATATCCGGGTGACGGCGCACAACACCGCTGGCAGAGCAGGGGGCATCCAGCAGGATCCGGTCGAACGGGCGGCCGTCCCACCAGCCGGGCGGGTCGGCGGCATCGGCGGCAATACACCGGGCCGACAGGTGCAGGCGCTGCAGATTATCGGTGATTTTGCCCAGGCGGCGCGGGTCATTGTCAATGGCGACGACTTCGCCCGGGCTGGCAGCGGACTCCATGATATGCCCGGTTTTACCACCGGGTGCCGCACAGGCGTCGAGTATGCGCAGCCCGTCCTGCAGCGTGAGAAGCGGGGCCGCCAGCTGGGCAGCGGCATCCTGTACCGAAACAGCACCCGTATCGAAACCCGGTAAGGCCTCCACCGCGACCGGCCTGACAAGCTCGACTGCCGTCGCTACCGGCCCCGGCGCGCGCGTCTCAATACCAGCCGCCCCGAGGCGCGCCAGGTAGGCGTCCCGATCACCCTGACGGGCGTTGACTCTGAGCGTCATGGGCGGGCGCCGGTTGTTCGCCTCCAGAATCGCCTGCCAGTGGTCCGGCCAGTCGCGCTGCAGGCGTTGTATCCACCATGCCGGGTGTGACCAGCGGGAGGTGGGTTGGCTGTCGGCGGCCTCCAGCAGGGCCTGTCGTCGTCGCAGGGCGTTGCGCAACACGCCGTTCACCAGGCCGCTGGCCCAGTCCTTGCCGAGTCCGCGCACGGCGTCGACGGTCTCGCTGACCGCCGCGTGTGCCGGCGTGTCGAGAACCAGTTGCTGGTAGAGGCCGACCAGCAGCAGCGCACGCACATCGGCATCCCGGGCCTTGAGCGGCCTGGCCAGCAACTGGCCCAGCACGGTATCCAGCCGATGGAACCAGCGCAGCGTGCCGAAGGCCAGTTCCTGGGCCAGCGCCCGCTGGCGCGGCTCGTCCAGGCCGCTGAGCCGGGTGGCCAGCAGCCTGCTCAGCGACTCGCCCTGCTCGACGACACCCGCTACCAGCTGCGCGGCGAGCAGGCGCGGATTGCCTACCGATGGCGGTTTTCTTTTCAAACGGGCCTGTCGGACCGGCTCATTCGAGGACCACACCCTCGACCTGACGCGCATTGAGGAAGGCGGCGGCGTCCAGGCGCTTGCCACCCGGCAGCTGAATTTCCAGCAGTCGCAGTACGCCCCGCCCGCACGACACATCGATACCCTGCTTGCCGGCCGCCACCACACTGCCGGGTGCCGCCTGCGTACTGTCTTCCCGGGCCACGGCCCGCCAGATTCTCAAGGCCTGTCCCTGGTACTGCGCCTGGGCAACCGGCCAGGGGTTGAAGGCCCGCACCTGGCGTTCGAGCCGGGCGGCATCCTGAAGCCAGTCGATGGCGGCCTCGTGCTTGTCCAGCTTATGGGCATAGGTCACCCGCGACTCGTCCTGCGGCCGCGGCTGCAGACGGCCCGCGGCCAGGTCGTCCAGGTGCGCCGTCAGCAGTTCGGCCGCCAGCCGGCTGAGGCGGTCGTGCAGACTGCCACCGGTTTCATCGGCGGTGATAGGCGTCCGCACCTCGGCCAGCACCGGGCCGCTGTCCAGCCCGGCCTCCATTTGCATCAGGCACACCCCCGTTTCCGTGTCTCCGGCCAGAATGGCGCGCTGAATCGGCGCCGCGCCGCGCCAGCGCGGCAGCAACGACGCGTGCAGGTTCACGCAGCCCTGCGCGGGAATATCCAGCACGGCCTGCGGCAGCAACAGGCCATAGGCCACCACCACCATGAGATCCGGTTCAAGCGCAGCGAGCTGCTGCTGCGCCGCCGGGTCTTTCAGGCTGGCCGGCTGGAACACCGGTAACGCGTGCGCCTGGGCCAGCGCCTTGACCGGTCCCGGTTTGAGCTTGCGGCCGCGCCCGGCAGGACGGTCGGGCTGGCAGTAGACCCCCACCACGTCGTGGGCACTGTCCAGCACGGCCTGCAGAATGGGGGCGGAAAAATCCGGGGTGCCGGCAAAAACGACGCGCATGAGATTAATCGGCTCGAAGATAGGTTGAGAAAGGCTGATTCAAGTCGTAACTGACCGGTCCTGTGTCATACCGGCGCAGCCCGGCAGCCAGTCAATTCTAGATAACCGGTTCGGCGTGTTTTTCCGTCGCCTCCGGGTCGTCTGTGCCAAGACGGCGGGCCTTTTCCAGCTTTTTGCGGATACGCTGCCGCTTCAGCTGCGACAGGTAATCTACGAACAACTTGCCGTCCAGGTGATCGATTTCGTGCTGGATACAGACCGCCAGCAGGCCATCGGTTTCCAGCTCGAACGTTTGCCCGTTACGGTCCAGTGCCCGCACCCGGATGCGCTCGGCCCGCTGCACCCGCTCGTAGATACCGGGTACCGACAGGCAGCCTTCGTCCATTTCCTCGACCCCTTCCTTTACCAGGATTTCGGGGTTGATGAACACCCGGGGGTCATCCTTGTCCTGCGAAATGTCGATGACCACCACCCGTTTATGCACGTTGACCTGGGTGGCCGCCAGGCCGATTCCGGGTGCCTGGTACATGGTGTCGAACATGTCATCCACCAGCTGGCGCAGCCGGTCATCAACCTGCTCGACCTCGCGGGCACATTGCCGCAGCCGGGGGTCCGGGAAGTGTAAAATATCGAGAATGGCCATGTGATACAGGTCACAAATTCAGGTTCGGGACATGGATATACTCTAACATAATGATCATACGGACGTTTGACCGCCGCCAGAGTTTTGAATTTTAGCAAATTTCGCTACACTCCGCTGGCCAACTGCCGTTATATATCATCGAATTAGGCCTCCAGCCGAACTGCCGGGGCCGACTACAGGCAAAAACGGTATTCAATAAAGGGAACGCCATATGTCGATACTCAAATCGCTGGCGCTGGCACTGGCATTGCTGGCCACCGCCGCCTACGCCGACCAGGTGGTACTCAAGGACGGACATCCCGACCGCTACGTGGTGGTCAAGGGGGATACGCTCTGGGACATCTCGGAACGTTTTCTCGACAGCCCATGGCTGTGGCCGGAAGTCTGGTACGTCAACCCGCAGATTGAGAATCCGCACCTGATCTACCCGGGTGACGTCATTTCCCTGGTCTATGTCGACGGCAAGCCACAGTTACGCGTGCAGCGCGGCAAGGGCACGTTCAAACTGTCACCCAAGGCGCGCGTTGAACGCCTCGACAAGGCCATCCCGACCATTCCGATCGACGCTATTCAGCAGTTTCTCACCCAGCCGCTGGTGGCTGACGAGAGCACCCTGGAAAACGCGGCCTATGTCGTTTCCAGTGCTGACGAGCACCTGATCGTGGGCGCCGGCGATCGTATCTATGTCCGCGGCCTGGAAGGCGGGCAGGGCGACCGTTACCACATTTTCCGTCCCGGCGACGCCTACAAGGATCCGGGCACCGGTGAAATCCTGGGTTATGAAGCCCTCTACCTGGGTGACGCCAGCAGCCAGAAACTCGGTGACCCGGCCACCATGAAGCTGACCCGTACCACGCGCGAGATCAACATTGGCGACCGCGTCATGCCGATGACCCACGAGGATGTGTACGCCTACTTCACCCCGCACTCGAGCGACGAGGAAATCGACGGCACCATCATCTCGGTGGTTGACGGCGTCAGCCAGATCGGGCAGTACCAGGTCGTGGTACTGAACCGCGGCACGCGTGAGGGCGTCGATGTCGGCACGGTGTTCGAGATCTACCAGACCGGCGACATTATTCCCGACCAGGTGACCAAGGAACGTAACGCCGCCGTCAAACTGCCGGACGAGAAAGCCGGTGTGCTGATGGTATTCCGCACCTTTGACAAGGTCAGTTTCGCGCTGATCATGAAAGCCACCAGTGCGTTGCACGTGGGCGACCGTATCCGCACGCCCTGACCTCCGCACAACCGTACTGGTAAATACCGGTACCTTCGGGCATGGTATAAGGCCATGCACCGAGGTACCGGTTTTTTATTACAGGAGGCTCAAGGATGAGCGAACCCTATCCCCACACGGCGTGTCAGCCGGTCACAGAGAATGACACATATGCCTGGCTCGCCCTTTACCGCACCCCCGGCATCGGCAGCCGCGGACTGCTGAAACTGCTGGCACAGGTCGGCTCACCAACCACCCTGCTCAAGGCCGGCCGGGAACAGTTAAAGGGCCTGGGGCTGCCCGATAACAGCATTGAATACCTGCAATCGCCCGACGAGAGCAGCATCGACAGCGACCTGGCCTGGCTGGCGTGCAGCGGCAACGGCCTGATCAACATCCAGGACAGTGCCTACCCGCCCCTGCTGGCCACTCTCTCCGACCCGCCACTGCTGCTGTTTACCCACGGCGATCCGGAATACCTGCGCCAGCCCCAGCTGGCTATCGTGGGCAGCCGCAACCCCAGCCGTGACGGCAGTGAAATAGCGGAGGATTTTGCCACCTGGCTGGGACATCATGGCCTGACCATCTGCAGCGGCCTGGCCACCGGCATCGACGCCGCCGCCCACCGCGGTGCCCTCAACACGATGGCGGGTACCGTCGCGGTCACCGGTACCGGCCTGGACCGCGTCTACCCGGCACGCCACCGCGACCTGGCACACCGCATCGCCGAAAACGGTGTGCTGGTATCCGAATTTCCACCCGGCACCCCGCCACTGCCGGCCAATTTCCCGCGCCGCAACCGGATCATCAGCGGCCTCAGCCTGGGTACGCTGGTGGTCGAGGCCGCGCTGCGCTCCGGCTCGCTGATCACCGCCCGCCAGGCACTGGAACAGGGTCGCGAGGTGTTCGCCCTGCCGGGCTCGATACACAACCCGCTGGCGCGTGGTTGCCACGCACTGATCCGCGACGGCGCGAAGCTGGTGGAAAAGGGTGAACATATACTGGAGGAGCTGGCCAGCCAGCTGCCACTGTCGTGCCGGGACGACAAAACACCGTCCAAAGCACCAGCCGACACCCAGACACCCGCCGAACTTCCACGGGAATACAGGGAGTTGCTGGATTGCATGGGTTATGACACGGTCTCCGTCGACCAGCTCGTCCAGCGCAGCGGATTGACGCCGGAACAGGTTTCCTCCATGCTGCTGTTACTGGAACTCGAGGACAGCGTTCACTCCGGTGCCGGCGGGCGCTACACCCGCGCAAGATAGAGGCTTGATATGAAAGAAAATATGTTTGACGTGCTCATGTATCTGTTCGAGCACTATTACATGGATGAGGAAACCGATCTCAGTCCCGACCGGGAATCCCTGCATACCGAGCTGGTGGAGGCCGGTTTCCCGTCGAACGATATCAACCAGGCCTTCGAATGGCTGGAGGGCCTGGCGGTACAGCACCCGGCAGAAGCACCCCAGACCGAAAACGCACTGCGGGTTTACTCCGCCATCGAGTCCGAGCGCCTTGACGCTGAAAGCCGCGGTTTTCTGCTCTTCCTGGAGCAGATGGGTATACTCACTCCCGAAGCCCGCGAGCGTGTCATCGACCGGGTCATGGCGCTGGAAACCGACGACTTCGATCTCAGCCAGCTCAAGTGGGTGGTGCTCATGGTGCTGTTCAACCAGCCCGGCGCGGAAGCCGCCTATGCCTGGATGGAAGACCTGGTGTTCGACAGCCTGCCGGGCGGTTACCTGCACTAGCCGTTAAACCAATTTAATCCAACCAAGCCGCACCCTGGTGCGGCTTTTATCTATAAAGCGCATGAGCAAGAATCTGGTTATAGTCGAATCCCCCGCCAAGGCGAAAACCATCAAGAAATACCTGGGCAAGGGCTTTGAGGTACTGGCCTCCTACGGCCACGTCCGCGACCTGGTCCCCAAGGAAGGCGCCGTCGACCCGGCACACGGTTTTGCCATGAAGTACCAGGTCATCGAGCGCAACGCCCGGCACGTCGACGCCATCGCCAAGGCGCTCAAGAAGGCCGACAACCTGTACCTGGCAACTGACCCGGACCGCGAAGGCGAGGCCATTTCCTGGCACCTGTACGAACTGCTGAAAGACCGCAAGACGCTGAAGGACAAGCAGGTCTACCGCGTGGTGTTTCACGAAATCACCAAGCGCGCCATCAATGAGGCCATCGAACACCCGCGCGAACTGTCCACTGACCTGGTCAACGCCCAGCAGGCGCGCCGGGCGCTGGACTACCTGGTGGGCTTCAACCTTTCACCGCTGTTATGGAAAAAAGTCCGGCGCGGCCTGTCGGCCGGCCGGGTACAGAGCCCCGCGCTGCGCATGATCGTCGAACGCGAGGAAGAAATCGAAAAATTCAAACCACGCGAGTACTGGACCATCGAGGCGGACGCCGACAAGGACGAACAACCTTTTTCCGCCCGCCTGACCCACCTGCACGGCAAGAAACTTTCGCAGTTCAGTATCAACAAGGAAAAGCAGGCACGCGCCGCCGAACAGGAGCTGCTGGAGGCCGCCAATGGCGAACTGGTGGTCAGCAGCATCGAGAAGAAACAGCGCAAGCGCAACCCGGCGGCGCCGTTCACGACCTCGACGCTGCAGCAGGAGGCATCGCGCAAGCTGGGCTTCAGCACCAAGCGGACCATGAGCGTGGCCCAGCAACTCTATGAAGGCATCGACATCGGCGAGGGTGCGGTCGGCCTGATTACCTACATGCGTACCGACTCCGTGACACTGGCCAATGAGGCGCTGGACGAGTTGCGCCAGCTGATCGGCGAGCGCTATGGCGACAACAAACTGCCCAAGCAGGCGCACCACTTCAAGACCAAGGCCAAGAACGCCCAGGAAGCCCACGAGGCCATCCGCCCGACGTCGGCCATGAACGTGCCGGACAGCATCAAGGCGCACCTCTCATCCGACCAGTACAAGCTGTACAACCTGATCTGGAAGCGCACCGTGGCCTGCCAGATGATCCATGCCACTATCAACACCGTGGGTGTGGATTTCGCCGTCGGCGACGGCAACGTGCTGCGCTCCACCGGCTCGACCGTGGTCGACCCCGGTTTCATGGCCGTTTACGAAGAAGGCATCGATGACGCCAAGAAAACCACCGGTGACGAAAACCGCCTGCCGCCCATGGAAGAGGGCGACAAGGTCAGGCTCGTCAAGATCCGCCCGGAACAGCACTTTACCGAACCACCACCACGCTACAGTGAAGCCAGCCTGGTCAAGGCGCTGGAAGAACACGGCATCGGCCGCCCGTCGACCTATGCGACCATCATCTCCACCCTGCAACAGCGTGAGTACGTAACGCTGGAAAAACGCCGTTTCCAGCCCACCGACGTCGGCCGCATCGTCAGCAACTTCCTGACCAATCATTTCACGCGCTATGTCGACTACCACTTCACCGCGCACCTGGAAGACGAGCTCGACGAGGTGTCGCGCGGCGAGAAGGAATGGGTGCCGTTGATGGAGGAGTTCTGGTTCCCGTTCAGGGAACTGGTCAAGGACAAGGAGGAAAGCGTATCACGCGCCGAGGTCACGACCGAGGCACTCGACGAAGACTGCCCGAAGTGCGGCAAGAAACTCAATATCCGTCTCGGGCGGCGCGGCCGCTTTATCGGCTGCAGCGGTTTTCCGGAATGTGATTACACCCGCAACCTGGACGAAAACGCCGAGTCTGCCGAACCTGAAATCGTCGAGGGTCGTACCTGCCCCGAATGCGATTCACAACTGATCATCCGTTCCGGCCGCTACGGCAAGTTCATCGGCTGCTCCGGCTACCCGGACTGCAAGTATATCGAGCCGCTGGAGAAGCCGGAGGACACCGGCGTTACCTGCCCGAAATGCAACAAGGGCACCATGCTGAAACGTAAATCGCGGCGCGGCAAGATTTTCTATTCCTGTTCCACCTACCCGGACTGTGATTACGCCGTCTGGAACGAGCCGGTGGAAGGCCCCTGCCCGGACTGCAACTGGCCGATTCTGACCATCAAGACCACCAAGAAACGCGGCACCGAACGTGTCTGCCCGCAGCAGGACTGCAAGTTCGCCGAGCCCTATGAACTGGAAGCCACCGAAGACAGCGAAGCCGACTGACCTCACCCACCCCGATTGCAAACCGTTGACGACTCGCCGTGACCGGTAACCCGCAACGCAGTGCAATACCGCCCGGCTGGAAAATCGCCACCGCCGCCCGCTGGATCAGAAACGGCGGTATTGTCGCCTACCCGACCGAAGCCGTGTTCGGCCTGGGCTGCGACCCGTCAGATCCCCTGGCCGTGGCGCGCCTGCTGGCGATCAAGCATCGCCCCGTCAGCAAGGGCCTGATCCTGGTCGCCGCACGGCGCGCCCAGCTCGACCCCTGGCTGCAACCGTTACCGGCCGGGCTTGAACAGCGCCTGCAACGCAGCTGGCCGGGACCCGTAACCTGGCTGGTCCCCGCAGCCGATGACTGTCCTGCCTGGCTGACCGGGCAACATGCCACCCTCGCCGTTCGCGTCAGCGCCCACCCCCTGGTTCAGGCACTATGCGAACGACTGGGCGGCGCAGTGGTTTCAACCAGTGCCAATGTCAGCAACCAGCGCCCGGCACGCTCGATTCTCGACGTGCAGTTGCGCTTTGCGGCGGACATCGATTACATCCTCGGTGGTCCGCTGGGAGACCTGCAACAACCCACCACCATCCGCGACCTGACCAGTGGACGGATTGTCCGGCCCTGAGACGGTATACTCGCCACATGAGCACACCAGACGTAAATCTTGTTGCGGATTACCTGCTGAAACTCCAGGACCGCATCTGCCAGGCACTGGAACAGATCGACCAGCAGAAAGTGTTCCGCGAAGACCAGTGGACACGCGAGGAAGGTGGTGGCGGCCGTTCGCGTGTGATCGAAAACGGCGCCGTGTTCGAAAAGGCCGGCATCAATTTTTCCCATGTGCACGGTGACCGGTTACCGGCCTCGGCTACCGCCCACCGGCCGGAGCTCGCGGGCCGGAGTTTCGAAGCGCTGGGCGTATCGCTGGTGATTCATCCGCGCAACCCCTATGCACCGACGTCGCATGCCAATGTTCGCTTTTTTATCGCCGAAAAGGCCGGTGCCGAGCCGGTGTGGTGGTTTGGTGGCGGCTTTGACCTGACGCCGTACTATGGTTACGAGGAAGACGCCATTCACTGGCACCGCACTGCCCGCGACGCCTGCGAACCTTTCGGTGCCGACTTCTACCCGCGCTTCAAGAGCTGGTGCGATGAATACTTCTATCTCAGGCACCGGCAGGAACCACGCGGTATCGGCGGCCTGTTCTTCGACGACTTCAACGAACTGGGATTTGACGACAGCTTTGCCTTTATGCGCAGTGTCGGTGATCACTACATCCGTGCCTATGCACCCATAGTCGAGCGCCGCGCACACCAGCCCTATGGTGACCGTGAGCGCGACTTCCAGCTCTATCGCCGCGGGCGCTACGTGGAATTCAACCTGGTCTACGACCGCGGAACATTGTTCGGACTGCAAACCGGCGGGCGCACCGAGTCTATACTGATGTCGCT
>CBEUNK010000029.1:0-22927 GCA_965544455.1 uncultured Thiogranum sp. | reverse complement strand
CAAGGAGAGGCTGATGGATTCGGGGTCGAAGGCAGGACCGGTATTGAGCGGTCAACGGGCACTGATCACCGGTGCCAATTCGGGTATCGGTGCCGCCGTGGCGCGTGCCATGGCCATGGCGGGGGCGCGGGTGGCCATCAACTACGTGGTCAATGAGGAAGCGGCGCTGCAACTGGTCAATGAGATCGAGAAGGCCGGCGGCAATGCCATCGCGGTGCACGCCGATGTCAGCCGTGAAGACCAGGTACAGGCGATGTTCCGGCAGGTGATCGAGGCCTTCGGCAGCGTCGACATCCTGGTGAACAATGCCGGTATCCAGCGTGACGCGGCCTTTATTGATATGACGCTGGAGCAGTGGAACAAGGTCCTGGATGTCAATCTGACCGGGCAGTTCCTGTGCGCGCGCGAAGCCGCGCGCGAGTTCATCCGGCGTGGCGTATTGCCGGAGATATCCTGTGCCGCCGGCAAGATTATCTGTATGTCGTCGGTGCACGATGTTATTCCCTGGTCGGGCCACGTCAACTACGCCACGTCCAAGGGCGGTGTCCTGCTGCTGATGAAGAGCATGGCACAGGAGCTGGCGCATCTTAAAATCCGCGTCAATGCCATTTCCCCCGGCGCTATCCGCACGCCTATCAACCGCAGTGCCTGGGAAACCCAGGAAGCGGAAGATGACCTGCTGCGACTGATCCCCTACGAGCGCATCGGTGAGCCGATCGATATCGGCAAGGCCGCTGTCTGGCTGGCCTCGGACGATTCCGACTATGTCACGGGTACCAGTCTCTATGTGGATGGCGGCATGACGCTCTACCCGGGGTTCCGCGAAGGTGGCTGAGCGTCAGTCGCCGGACAACGCCGAGCAGCACCGGCTGCAGGCGCAGCGCGAGGGGCGCGAAGACTGGCGCCTGTGGGGACCGTATCTTGCCGAACGGGCGTGGGGCACGGTGCGCGAGGATTACAGTGCAGACGGTGAGGCCTGGGACTATTTCGACCACGCCCAGGCGCACCGGCGCGCCTACCGCTGGAGCGAGGATGGTCTGGGTGGCATCTGTGACAAGGAACAGCGCCTGTGTTTTGCCCTGGCGCTGTGGAACGGGCAGGATGACCGGCTGAAGGAACGCGCCTTCGGGCTGAGCGGCAAGCAGGGTAACCATGGCGAAGACGTCAAGGAATATTATTTTTACCGCGATGCCACACCCAGTCACAGCTACCTGCGCTACCTGTACAAGTATCCGCAGGCCGCCTACCCGTATCAGCGCCTGGTGGAGGAAAACCGGCGTCGTGGCCGTGACCAGTCACCGTTCAACCTGCTGGACTGTGGCGTCTTCGACTCGGGGTACTGGGATGTCGAGGTGTTTTATGCCAAGGCCTCGCCGACGCAGATCCATATCCGCCTGGCGGTCGGTAACCGCGGTGCCGAGGCGGCAAGCCTGCACCTGCTGCCGAGTCTGTGGTTCCGTAACGACTGGTCATGGGGTGATGAATTAGGCCGTCCTTTGCTCACCACGGCGCCGGCACCGCCGGGTGCGGCCTGGGCTGTCAAGGCGTCACACCGCAGCCTGGGTGACTACTTTCTCTACGGCGCGCGTGACGCCCGGTTGATGTTCACTGACAACGAAACCAACCAGCACAGCCTGTGGGGTACGGCCAATCCATCGCCCTACGTCAAGGATGCTTTCCATCGCTGCCTGGTTCAGGGAGAGGACGATGCGCTGAACCCGGCCCGGACCGGGACCAAGTTCGCCGCCGACCTTTTGCTGGACCTGCCGGCGGGACAGTCGGCTTATTTTGACCTGGTCCTTTCGGACCGGCCGCTGGCCGATCCATTCTCGGCGCATACCTTCGTGTTGACCGAACGACGCGCGGATGCCGACGTGTTCTATGACCAGATGCTGCCGCAGGGCGGGCCCGAAGACCACCGGATTCTTCGCCAGGCGCTGGCCGGCATGATCTGGAACAAGCAGTTCTTCCACTATGACGTGCAGCGCTGGCTGCAGGGTGACACACAGCCATCGCCCCCGCAGCGTTCGCGTGGTCGCAATCATGGCTGGCGGCAACTGCGCGCGGCCGACATCATTTCCATGCCGGACTGCTGGGAGTACCCCTGGTTTGCCGCCTGGGACCTGGCTTATCACTGCGCTGCCCTGGCACTGGTCGATGTCGATTTCGCGCAGGACCAGATCGAGCTGATGCTGAACGAGCGCTACCTGCACCCCAACGGCCAGATCCCGGCATACGAGTGGATGTTCAGTGACGTCAATCCTCCCGTGCATGCCATGGGTGCACTGAAAGTCTTCCGCGCCCAGCGCGTGCAGCGCGGGCAGGGTGATTTCAATTTTCTGCAACGCACTTTCCACAAGCTGCTGCTGAACTACGCCTGGTGGATCAACCGCAAGGACCGGGAAGGACGCAACCTGTTCGAGGGCGGGTTCCTGGGCCTGGATAACATCTCCGTGTATAACCGCTCACAACCTCTGGCGACCGGTTATCAGTTGCTGCAGGCGGACGCTACCGGGTGGATGGCGATGTTCGCCCTCAATATGACCGCCCTGTCGCTGGAACTCGCCACAGAGGACCGGGACTACGAGAACATCGCCATTCAGTGTTACGAACAGTTCCTGGCCATTGCCAACGCGGTGGCCGGTAACGACGGCAACGGCGTTTCCCTGTGGGACGACACGGCGGGTATTTTCAAGGATGTCCTCACCGCGCCGGACGGTTCGGCGCATCGCATTGATGTGTATTCCTGGGTGGGACTGATTCCACTGTTCGCCTGTGAAGTGATCGACCGGCGCCTGCTGGAGAATGTGCCGCGTTTCCGTGCCCTGTTACACGAGCACAAGGGCGGGATGTTTCGTGGTCATGCGATCTGTGCCTGCCCGGACTGGGAGAATGAACGTGGCGAACACCTGCTGTCGCTGGTGGACCAGGCGATGTTGCCACGGATGCTCGATGTCCTGCTCGACGAGGACGAGTTCCTGTCCCGATTCGGCGTACGCAGCGTGAGTCGCAGACACGCCACCCAGCGTGATCTGGGCGTCATGCCGGGTATCGGCCGCGCCACCATCGAGTACGTACCCGGTGAATCCAATTCAGCCCTGTTCGGCGGCAATTCCAACTGGCGCGGCCCGGTGTGGCTGCCCACCAATTACTCGCTGATTCAGGCGCTGGAGAAATTCCATCGTTTTCTCGGCCCCGGTTTTACGGTTGCCGTGTCCTGCCTGCAGGGACGCCGGCTGAACCTGCAGGAAATCGCCGACCTGCTGGCCGGCCGCCTGGTAGACCTTTACCGCCGCGACGGGGAGGGGCGGGTGCCGGCCCTGCGCGGCGACAGCCCGTTTCAGCAGGATCCGCACTGGCGCGACCTGTGCCTGTTCTACGAGTATTTCCATGCCGACACCGGGCAGGGTCTGGGCGCTGCGCACCAGACCGGCTGGACGGGGTTGCTCGCCAACCTGGTGATGCGGCATTACCGCCAGGCTATTCCCGACTACTGGCGCGAGGCCTAGCCTGCATTTCTCACCGACTTCCTGCTGCGACGGCGTAATGCCGCGCGCTGACAGGCGTTCACTCGGTCGGACTGCTCGACATAGTGTCGACTATGCCTGCGCTGTCCTCGGTCGCGAACGCCTGCCATCACACGATCTTCCACCGCCTCGCTACGGAATCCGGTGAGAAATGCAGGCTAGGGCGGCTGGCTCACGGCAGGCCGTCGCCCGGCGTTTCGACCTCGCAGATTTCTATACGCCCTGACCTGAGTTGCCTGGCCTGCTGCGGGTCATCGGTGTCCGACGTGGTGATAAACAGCGTGCGGCGCGCGGGACCGCCGAGCATGCACGCGTAGGGTGTGCCGGTGGTGGCAACGTGATCGATGACCTGGCCACCGGGTCGAACGTGCAACACCCGCCCCCGATTGGGGGCGGCCACCCACAGATTACCCGCAGCATCGAGACAGATACCGTCCGGTTGTGCGCCGTCCAGGTCGATGCGGCAGCCGGGTTGTTGCAGCGAGCCGTCGTCTGTCCGGTCAAATCGGGTAATACGCGCGGCGAACGTTTCCGCGACGAACAGCGTGCGCCCGTCCGCTGTAATAGCCATGCCATTGGGAAATACCAGGTCCGTGGCGGCAAGGTGCATCGAGCCATCGGTGTCCACCCGTACCAGTTCGGCGGGCGAGGGTGGCGCACCGCCGTGCAGGTCGTAACCGAAATTACCGACATAGGCCCGACCACAATGGTCGATGACCAGGTCATTGCAGTGAAAGCTCGCCAGTGTGGACAGGTCGGCATAGATCCGCAGTTTGCCGGCATCCACCAGCAGCAACCGGCGCCTGGTCATGCTGACCACGACCAGGCGGCCGTCCGGCAGCCAGCCGAGTCCGCCGGGCAGGTCCTGCAGGCGGGCAATTTCGGTGAGTTCGCCGTCGGTATTCATGTGCATGATGCATTGTGCATGCTGATCGGTGAACCACAGGCGGTTGTCCCGCCAGCGGGGCGCCTCGGGAAACATGAGGCCGTCGGCGATAACCCGGCTGTTCAGCGTCATCGGTACTCCCCCGGGCCGCTTGTCCCGCCGGTGAGGTTAAAATGCCGCACGATGGTATCGACGATGGTTTCGGGTGACCGCTGGATATCGATCACCAGCCCGTCGCCGGGCTCTTCCAGCACCTGCAGCTGGCTGTGCAGCAGATCGGCTTTCATGTAGTGGTCCTGTCGCGTCAACAGCCGTTTTTCCAGTGTCGCATAGTCACCCTTGAGATAAACAAAGCGCACGGCAGCGTCGTTGCCGCGCAGTTGCCGGCGGTAGCGCGCCTTGAGCGCGGAACAACTGATCACGGCCGATCGGCCGGCCTGGATCCGGCTGGTAATGAGATCGTGCAGGCGTGACAGCCAGGGTTCCCGGTCATGGTCGTCCAGCGGTATGCCGTGACGCATTTTTTCAATATTACTGTGCGGATGGTAGTCATCCCCTTCGATAAATTCCCACTGCAGCCTGGCTGCCAGGCGACGGCCTATGAGGGTCTTTCCGGCGCCCGAGACACCGAACAGGACAATGATCATAACGGCCAGACCATCACTGGCATCGACCTTGTCGTGGCCGGGAAGCTAGTCAAGGTGCCTGGCCAGCAGCGCACGTTCGGTGGTGACGACGCCGCGCAGTTGCCGGCGCTGGGCTTCCGGCACCCGCTCCAGCGCCATGACGCGCCCGGCAAAGTCGGCGGTGGCGGTGAGCGCCTGTTCGAGGCAACGCCTGATCCGCGCTTCACTGAGGCCGAATGAATGGCCGAGGTCAACGAAATAGTCGCCGTGGTCGGCATAGCCGGTCGGATCGAAAGGGATGGCGCTGAGCAGATTGTGACGTGGCCAGGCACGCATCGGTGCAGGATCATAAACCGGTGTCAGGCGGCAGTCGCTGACACCGCCGAGCAGGGCGATGTTGTCCAGGTGCAGGTCGCCGTTACCGGTTAACAGGGCCATCAGGATACGCCGGTAAAGCTGTTCGCCGCTATCGGCGGCGAGGTTCACGACCTCGCCAAGCCGGCTGATGACGTTGCCCAGTTCATCCAGCAGGATGTCGCCGGTTTCGCGAAAATGGTGGTCACCGGTAGCGATCACCGAGAACAGGGATTCCATCGGCAGCGGCCCGCCATCCTGGCGGTCGAAACGCTCCACGGCCAGGAAATGCAGGTCATCATCGTCATAACGCCAGTAGGCTGGCACGACGAACCCCGCTTCGCGGTGGATATCCAGGCACAGGGCCTCGAGGTCCAGCAGGCCGGCGTATTCGGGAGGTTCCACCTTCAGCACCACGTTGGTTTTACCCGTGCTGTCCGGCGGGTAGAAACGCGGCGTGCGATTGCCCGGTGTGAGCGACACCAGCAGCTTGGGGATCATGCCGCCCACCGACGGCGTCGGGCCCAGGGTTTCCTCGATCACTTGCGGGTCGAAGGCGAGTGGCTCGTCGAGCACATTGTTCTTCAGCATGCGCCACAGCTGTGACCGGTTGGCGGGACCACTGCCGGTGGCCGCCGAGGTGTCGTCACGGTGACTCTGTTCATACCAGCTTTCGGCGGCAATATCGTTGCTGAAGACGTCGATATGTCCCACCCCGCCGTGTCCGCCGGTCAGCAACAGCAGCCACTCGGTTTCCAACCCCGGTGGCGGCTCCCAGCCGAGTTGCTTGCGCAACAGGTCCAGGTAATGGCGGCGTTGCAGGTTGCGCGGGTTATTGCCCGGGATCAGTGACAGCAGGCGCGGAAAAACAGGGATGCGCTCGCTGATCGGGTAGGTCACCGAATCGGTCCCCCAGAACCGGCCGTCGCCGAGCAGGCAGAAACCGGGCCTGGCCGAGTCCAGGTAGTCCCGTGTATAGGTAAAGGCCGCCTGGCCGGTGGACAATACCAGGTCTCCCATTTTCTCCGGCTGGCCCGAGACCCGGGTCCAGATGACGGCGTGCTGGTTGCGGGCCATGGTCAGTCTCCGGTGTCTTCCGGTGAAGCGGAGATGTGGAAAAAGGTACCTGTCCTGATCGCCCGGGTGGCCTTTTCCCGGCTGCGGCGCGGTGTCAGGCTCAGTTCGAGGTCAAGTTGCTCTGCCAGTGCCTGCAGTGTCGAGGCGCGGATATCGCCACGGTGTTTGGCCTTGCTCAAACCCACGGCGGTCATGCCGGCGGCTTGTGCCAGCTGCGCCTGCGTCAAACCACGATGGCGGGCCGTGACAATAACCTGGTTGATCAGGGCTTTTATAGTGTCAGACATTAAACAATAGTTTAATAAAATACTTAATCAGTGATTATATTCTAGCATAATTAAATAATAGTTTAATATATTTTGGCAAAAAGCGGCGATTTGAGCCAGCCCGGCCGCTAGTCGGCGCAGATACTGGCAAGCCCCCACACATGACGATAAAGTAAGAACGGTCGCGGATTAAATGACTTATGCCATGTTCGATCATCAGGATACGCTCAAGCAACTCGATAAGAATATCCCGCTGGGGGAAAAACTCGCCAGTGTCCACACGGCGCTCCGCCGGCAGTTCGACTTTGTCGACCGTATCGCCATCGCCATTTACGATGCCGGGACGGACCTGCTGAAGACCTACCTTCACAGCAGTGGTGGTGAAACACCGCTGCAGCATTACCAGTCACCGTTGGCCGATTCGCCCTCCCTGCAGGAAATCGTCAGGCAGCGCAAGCCCCGGGTGGTCAATGATCTCGAGATTTTTGCCGCGGGGACCGGGGAGCATACCCGGCGTATCAAGGAGCGGGGCTACGCGTCCAGTTATACCCTGCCGATGTTCCTCAACGATAATTTTTTCGGTTTTGTCTTTTTCAATTCGACGCAGAAAGACGTCTTTAGCGACGGTGTGCTGCATTATTTCGACGTCATCGGTCACCTCATATCGCTGCTCATCATCAACGAACAGAGTTCCGTCCGCACCCTGCTGGCCACGGTTAAAACGGCGCACGATATGACCCACCACCGCGACGTGGAAACCGGTGCCCACATCGACCGCATGGCGCGCTATTCGCGCCTGATCGCGATGCATATCGCCGACCGTTACGACCTCGACGACGACTACATAGAAAACGTGTTTCTGTTTTCCCCGCTGCATGATATCGGCAAGATCGCCATTGCCGACGAGATCCTGAAAAAGCCCGGTAAACTGACCGCCGGTGAGACACAACTGATGCGCACCCATGCACACAAGGGCGCCGAAATTATCGACAGCATGCTGGCCGATCATGGGCTGGACAGCTTCGAGCATATCAATATCCTGCGCAACATCGCCGAGTATCACCACGAGGCAATCAATGGCAGCGGTTATCCCAAAGGTCTTAAAGGCGAACAGATACCGCTGGAAGCCCGCATTGTCGCCGTGGCCGATGTGTTCGATGCACTTACCAGCCGGCGCCCGTACAAGGAAGCCTGGAGCAACCAGGATGCCTACGCGATGCTGCAGCGCCTGGCCGGCGAACAGCTCGACAGGGATTGCGTCGAGGCACTGATGAATAACAAGGAAGCGGTGATTCGGATCCAGCGGGAGTTCGCCGAAGACCAGGTCGGTTGATCAGCCCAGTGTAAAATAAAAGCTGGTCCCTTTGCCGGGTTCGCTATGGGCCCAGACCTGGCCACTGTGCCGTTGTATGACGCGCTGTACAGTTGCCAGGCCGACACCGGTGCCTTCATAATCCGAGGTGCTGTGAAGACGCTGGAACGGGGCAAACAGCTTGCCGGCGTATTGCATGTCGAAGCCGACACCGTTGTCGCTGACGTAGTAGATGGTTTTCCCCTGCTGTTTTTCGGTACCGAATTTGATGGCCGGGTGTTCGACCCTGGCGGTGTATTTCCAGGCGTTGCCCAGCAGGTTTTCCAGGGCCACCCGCAGCAGCTTGGTGTCGCCGCTGACCATGACATCCTCTGCGATGTCAACCGTTACCACGCGTTCCGGATCGGCGTTGCGCAGCTGGTCCACGCTTTCGTGAACCAGTTTGCTCAGGTTCGCCTGTTCGCGGTGCAGTTCCCGGCGGGTGATGCGGGACAGTTCAAGTATGTCATCGATCAGGTCGGCCATGTGTTTGCTGGCCCTGATTACGCGTTGTAGGCTGTCACGCTGATCATCGCCCAGCTTTTCACCGATATCTTCCTCCAGTATCTGGGCGAAGCTGGTCACCGAGCGCAAGGGTGCCCGCAGGTCGTGGGCGATCGAATAGCTGTAGGCTTCCAGCTCCTTGTTGACGCTGCTCAGTTCATGTGTCCGCTGCTCCACCAGTTCTTCCAGGTGGTCGCGATGGCGCTTGATCTCATCCTCGCGTTGTCGCAATTGCAGCGTGGTCCGGTGCATCTCGGCCTGTTGCTTCGCCCGTTCGGTGATTTCACGTTCAAGGGCGTCGTTGCTCTCCCTCAGCTCGCGGGTACGCGCAATCACCAGGCGGTCCACACGGATGATGTGAAACAGGCCGAAGGCGCCGAGTAACAGCAGTATCAACAGCAGATACCAGTACTGCCTGACGATATCGATGAGCGTTACCCGGTGATTATGCTCATAGGGTGCGATGTTCAGTGTTCGGAACAGGTCGTGCACCGGTTGATAGTTCAACGGTACTGTCCAGCCGGCGTTCCTGCCCGCCCTGGCGGCCGGGCTGTCGGCCGGCAGCCGCAGCAGTGCGATGGCGACTTCCTTGGCCAGTGTCTTCGGTGCGCGCTGCGTCTTGGCGAATGGCCATTCCGGGTAGAGCGCAGTGCTGTGCAGGAAGGGGAAGCCCGGGGTCTGGCGCGGTGCCAGTACCTTGAAATCACTGAGCTGGATAAGTCCCTCGGCGGCCATTCTTTCCAGGGTGTCGGTGCGGACGGTGCCGGCATCCACTTTCCCGTCACGTACGGCAAATACAATACCGTCCTGTGGGAAACCCATAAATCGCAGTTCGGAAAAATCCTTGAACGGATCAATATGCCTGGCGTTGAATGCCCGCCAGGCCATCTGAAAACCGCCGAATGCGGTTTTGGACACGGCGGCGAATGTCCGGCCGCGCAAGTCGGCCAGCTTGTTGATATCACGGCGACCGGCGCGCGTGAAGATCACAGCGCCAAACACCGTGTAGGGTGTTCCACGGCGCAGGTTGCGCAGGGTAAGTATCCGCGTAATCCCGTAACGTGCTTCCAGGACTACATAGTTGCCGGTATTGGTGAGTACAAAATCGATATCATCGGCGGCAACCGCGGCCTCCATGGCCTGAAGATCCAGTGGGACCAGCATGAACCGGTGTCGGGGGATTTCCCGGTTGAGGTAGTCGACAGTCGGCTGCCACATCTGGCTCGCCACTTCCTCGCCACGGAATGCCAGTACGCCGATGCGTACCGGTTCGGTGCCTGTTTCCGCAAAGGCGCTTTCGACGATGACCAGCAGTAACAGTATCAGCCAGCGGGTGGCGTGGCGGGTTTTGTCAGGCTGGCAATTATTGTTTGCACTTATCATGCTGTAAATATAGTGCATCACAGCAGGGGTATTTACGCATCCTGAATCGCCTTCCGTCGCCTCCGGCAACCGGCATAAAAAAAGCCCCTTGCGGGGCTTTCTTCGGCAACCGTGGCGACGGTCAGCTGCAGCCCTTGGGGCGCGGCAGGCCGGCGACCTTGTTGGCGCACTTGATCAGGCCGGTAGGGAACAGCGAATAGATGTATTTCTGGTCGCTGCGATCCTTGCCGAACTTTTTCTTCATGATCTTGGAAAACTGACGCGGTTCGCAAACGGTGCCGTTGTCGTGGAAATATTCACGGGCGGTTGTGACAATGTCCCAGTGTTCCTGGGTCAGTTCCGGAATTTTCTCGTTCTTGGCGATCTCGACGGCCAGGTCCTCGCTCCATTCGTCGAGGTTCACCAGCCAGCCGGCTTCACTCAGTTCTATGGTCTTGCCGTTGACTTCTGCTTGCATGTCTTACTGCTCCTTCCAGGGTTTTGGAACCGGTTGGTTAATACTTGAGTAATTTTATCAGGAATTATGCAAATCTCCTAGCATATTAAACACTTATAAAAACTAAGAGAATGGGTCCTGAATACTCAGGCGCGAATGCAGGAAACCGTCTGAAAACCCTTGAAAATATTCCCGGGCGACCGCCATCCCCGGGCGATCAGGGTGGCGTACAGCCGGCGGTAGTCCAGGTGGTGCACCAGGTTGCCATTGTCCAGCCGCGTGAGTGACGGCTGGCGGCCATACAAGCCGCCCTTTACACGGCCACCGAGCAGAAAGTGGGGGGCGGCGGTGCCGTGGTCGGTGCCGCCACTGCCGTTTTCCCGGGGGCGGCGACCAAATTCGGAGTAGGTCATGATCAGTGTCTCGTTCCAGCGACCCCGGGCCCGCAGCAGCCGGGCCGCCTCCGCCAGGCCGTCGGCCAGTTGCTGCAACAGGCGGGCGTGCTGGTCGGCTTGCCGGGTGTGGGTATCGAAACTGCCCAGGGAAATCTTGATAGCCGGCGTCGCCACGCCGGACAGCAACAGGCGGGTCGCCAACGCCAGTTGCCGGCCGAAGCGCCCGGGCGGAAATTCGCTGTCAGCCGGCAGGGGTTTCAGACCTTGTTGCAGTTGCCTGGCCGCCTGCTGCACATGGTTACCGGTGGCGAGCAGGTGGGCCAGTGCCGGGTTGTCGGATGCGGCGACAGGCGTGTGCAGCTGGTTCGCCTGGCGAAAGAAACGTTCCGGACGTTGAATGACCAGGCCGGGATGTTCACGGCCGGCCAGCGGCCCCGGGTCGACGCCGACGGTGATGGCGTCCTCGTTCTTGCCCTCAACACCGCTCAGCTGCAACTGCCGGGCAACCCAGCCGTCCTGCAAAAAGCGCTCACTGCCACTGCCGCTGTTCCAGATGTCGATGGAACGGAAGTGCGACAGGTTGGGCTGCGGGTAACCGACACCCAGCGCAATGGCCAGCTGCTGTTGCTTCCACAGGCGATGCAACGGCGCCAGCGCCGGGTGCAGCGCCAGTTTTTCATCCAGCTGTAACAGCTTGTCGCGTGGCAGTCCCAGCGTGGGTCGCAGGCGATAGTAGGCGGGATCGGCATAGGGAACGACGGTGTTCAGTCCGTCATTGCCGCCCTTCAGTTCTATCAACAGCAGGGTGGCCGCATCGGCACGGGATGTTGTGGCCCACGATAACGGGGGCCCTGCCAGCAATCCGCCGGCGATCAGACTCTGGAGAAACAGGCGTCGTTGCATGGTTTGCCCCTTACTTCAGCTGGTAGGCGGGATCGTGCAACAGGGCACTCAGTCGCCGCGTGGGATCGGATTCCGGCAATGCTGCGGTCGGCGGCACGGCCAGCAGCCATTGTTCGGGTGGTGCGGTCTGCGCGGCGCGGCGCCTGACCGCCTGTTCCTGTGACAGGCGGGCGATTCTTGACAGGATCATCTGCCGGTTCAGCAATGAAGCCGAATCGATCCAGGCCGTACCGCCCGCCCAACCCTTGACATTGGGTGGGTCGAAAATGTCCTGGCCCAGCAGCCGTCCGGCGCGTACCAGGCGTGAGCCGTCCTGCAGCGGAATGTCCAGCATACGCACGCTGCCCACCAGCAGTTCCACGGGGGACTTGATCAATGAACCCCGGTTGGCGGGGTCGCGAAACGCGCGGCAGGTGAGCAGCGCTTCAAGCAAGGGCTTGACCTCGTAGCCGCTGTCGCGGAATACCGCGGCGATACGCTGTATTTCCGGCTCGTCCGGTTGCAGCGAGACAAATTCCCGCCACAGCCGGGTGGTAATGGTTACCGCCGTCCGCGGCTGTTCAAGAATAATCCGCAGGATATCGTCGCCGTCCCAGTGGCCGCGCCGGCCCAGAAAGGTTTTTTCGCCGTCATCGTGCCGGCGCTGCGCGAAGCGGAACTTGCCGGTGTCGCGATCGAGTGTCCAGCCGGTAAAGGCTCGTGCGGCGGCCTTGATATCGTCCTCGCTGTAGTGACCTTCGCCCAGCGTGAACAGCTCCAGCAGTTCACGGGCGAAATTTTCGTTGGGATTGCCGGCGTGGCTGCGGGCATTGTCGAGGTAGAGCAGCATGGCGGGGTCGCGCGCCACCGCGTGCAGCAGCTCGGCGAAGTTGCCCGTGGCATGCTTTCGGAAGAGTCGATTCTGCTGATACATGAACGGTACCCAGTGCACCTTGCGGGTGCTCGAGGTGAAATGGTTATGCCAGAAGAGGGTCATCCGTTCGGTCAGGGGCGCATCGGTAGCGGCCATCTCGCGGTACCACCAGCCTTTCAGCTCCCGGTTCCAGTCGCGCAACTGCTCGCGGCGCTGCTGCTTCCGGGTGTCATCCAGGCTGCGCCGGGCGGCGCGGTCGGGGGGCGGCGTGTCCACCCAGTCGGGCGGGGGAATGCGGCTGTCGCTTCCGGTTGCCGCCAGCACCGCGTCGACCGCCTGCGCATAATCGAGGTCGGCCAGTGCGGTAATTTCGGCTTCGGTGGGTCCGAAGCCGGTCCGCACCAGCAGATGACGGGCCTCGGGGTACGGCAGGGCGGCAGCCGTCAGAGGCAGGCACAGCGCGAGCCACAGCCAGATTCGCATCACAGTCTCCTGAAAACCGGGTCCTTAAAGCATACAACGCATCGGGTCGGCCGGCGTTGACAACAGGTGACCGCGGCCGGCGGGGCGGGTACAATGCCGCCCTTTGCCGGCTATTGGCCGGCGGTATCAACGGTTTATGGTGACCCGTATCGGTCCCCTCGCGACAATAAGCTGTGAACCCGGTCAGGCCCGGAAGGGAGCAGCCGCAGCAGTGGACTTGGGCGCCGGGGTGTGGCTGGTACGGGCCGCCGCCATCTTCTCTCCCCGGACTGGTATAATCGGGCTTCTCAAACACGAATCGGACAGGGTTCCGGCCTTTTGCGGTCCTGAAACACACCGCAGGCATTTAACCCGGTGAACACCGCATGAGCTACCAGGTTCTGGCGCGCAAGTGGCGCCCCCGTAAATTTGCCGAAATGGTCGGGCAGGAACACGTCCTGCGCGCCCTGATCAATGCGCTGGACAATGACCGGTTGCACCATGCCTACCTGTTTACCGGCACCCGCGGTGTCGGTAAAACCACCGTCGCGCGCATCTTCGCCAAGTCCCTGAACTGCGAAAACGGCGTCAGTGCCGAACCCTGCGGCCAGTGCAGCGCCTGCACGGAAATCGACGAGGGTCGCTTCGTCGATCTCATCGAAGTCGACGCCGCCTCGCGCACCAAGGTCGAGGACACCCGGGAACTGCTGGATAACGTGCAGTACGCGCCCACCCGCGGCCGCTACAAGGTTTATCTGGTGGACGAAGTCCACATGCTGTCCGCGCACAGCTTCAATGCGCTGCTGAAAACGCTGGAGGAACCGCCGCCGCACGTCAAGTTCCTGCTGGCGACCACCGATCCGCAGAAACTGCCGGCAACCGTGCTGTCGCGTTGCCTGCAGTTCAACCTCAAGCGCCTGCCGCTGCCCCTGATCACCGCTCATCTCGAGCACCTGCTGAAGGCCGAGGGCATCGACTTTGACGCAGCCGCCCTGCGCCTGCTGGGGCGCGCCGCGGACGGCAGCATGCGCGATGCGCTCAGCCTGCTGGACCAGGCGATTGCCTTCGGTGGGGGCGCCGTGCAGGAAAGCGACGTGCGCAATATGCTGGGCAGCCTGGACCAGGGCCAGGTCGTCGCCCTGCTGCGCGCCCTGGCGGCAGCCGATGCTGCGGCGGTCCTGCAGGTGATTGAACAATTGTCGCAACGGGCACCGGACTACCAGGCACTGCTGGCGGAACTGCTGTCCGCCCTGCAACAGATTGCCATTGCCCGGCGCGTGCCCGAAGCGGTCGATGAAAACCTGGAAGAACGCGAGGCAATCCTGGAACTGGCCGCGCAGATTCTCGAGGAAGACGTTCAGCTGTATTACCAGATCGGCCTGATCGGGCGGCGTGATCTGCCGCTGGCGCCCGATCAACGTGGCGGCCTGGAAATGATTCTGCTGCGCATGCTGGCGTTCCGGCCGCTGGACGGCCGGACGACCGCTAGCGGCACCCGTCCGGCCACTGCCCCGGTTGAAACCGCCGGCGGCGCGGTATCCGCTGCCGCGCCGGTGGCACAGCCGACCACTGCTCCGGCTCCTGCCGCCACGGTCGACGAAGACTGGAGCGCGCTGGTCGAGTGCATGCAGCTCAAGGGCATGCTGCGGGAACTGGCCATGAACTGTGCCGTCAAACAACGCGGGGAAACGTGCTGGACCCTGCAGCTGGATACCAGTCACCGGCAACTGCTCAGCAAGGCCCGCCAGCAGCGCCTGCAGGAAGCGCTGGGCGGCTGCCTCAAGCGGGATGTACAGCTCACGATCGAAATCGAGGGCGGCGCGGGGGATACCCCGGCGCTGCAGCAGCGCGCCGAACTCGAGTCGCGTCAGGCGGCAGCGGTGGATACCATCGAGTCGGACCCCAACGTCAAGGCGATCCAGGAAACCTTCGGCGCCACGCTGCATACCGACTCGATTCGTCCTCTGGACAGTTAATCATTCTCACTGAAGGAAACACGCTATGAAAGGTGGACTCGGCAATCTGATGAAGCAGGCCCAGCAGATGCAGGCCAATATGCAGAAAGCCCAGGAAGAAATCGCCAACATGGAAGCCGTCGGGGAAGCCGGTGGCGGACTGGTGAAAGTAACCATGACCGGCCGTCACGAAGCACGGCGGGTGGAGATCGACGACAGCCTGGTGGGCGACGACAAGGAAATGCTCGAAGACCTGGTGGCGGCGGCCATCAACGATGCCACGCACAAAGTCGAGGCGATGACCCAGGAGCACATGGCCGGTATGACCGAGGGTCTGAACCTGCCACCGGGCATGAAACTGCCGTTCTGACAAAAAAAAGGGGGCAGATTTAAATCTGTCCCCCTGCAAACGTTACGCACGTCATGTCCACGTCCCCCCTGATTCGCCAGCTGATGGAAGCCCTGCGCTGCCTGCCGGGCGTCGGCAACAAGACCGCGCAGCGCATGGCCTACCACCTGCTGGAACGTGATCGCGACGGTGGCCGGGTGCTGGCGCAGGCGCTGGAGCGCGCCATGCAGCATGTCGGGCGTTGCCGTGATTGCCGCACGTTGTGCGAAACCGAGCGTTGCCAGCTTTGCAGCAGCGACAGCCGCGATCCGACCCAGCTATGCGTGGTGGAGTCACCCATGGACGTCGATGCCATCGAACAGGCGACCGACTTTCGCGGGCGCTATTTTGTCCTCATGGGCCACCTCTCGCCACTGGACGGCATCGGCCCCGCGCAACTGGGTCTGGATCAGCTGGCCCGGCGCTTTGAACAGGGTGAACTCCAGGAGGTCATCCTCGCCACCAATCCCACCGTGGAGGGTGAAGCCACCGCGCAGTACATCAGTGAACTGGCCCACGCCCGGGGTATTCGCACCACCCGTATCGCCCACGGCGTCCCCATGGGGGGCGAGCTCGAATATATTGACAGCGGTACCCTGTCGCACGCCTTCGCCGGCAGGCGGGAGCTGTGACCGGGAAGGGTAATCAAAGCGATATTAGAAAAGCTTTTTAACTTATTGAATAAAAACAAAATAACAACCCCAACTTAAAGTGAATTCTGACGGAATTTTGTCAGGGTGCAGGGGCATGAAAAAGGTGTAAACTTTTTCATGAAATGCGCGCTCTAAGAGGGCGGCGAGGGAAGGAATAGTCCCCCATATGGATATCAGCAGATTGCCGCTTGCGCCACTGGCGCGCCCGGCAAACACCACATACAGAAGCTCACCGGCATCATCTGTCGAAGATGCGGGAGCCGTTCGTCCGTCGCGCAATCCGTCGCGCGGGGATGATCAGTCGGTGCGCGTGGTCCAGGGTGAGTTGCTGCAGCGTGAACGCACCCCTTATCCCTACCAGTCAACACAGTCCTTCATCGACGAGCGCGCGCTTGACCACGCCGTGTCCAGTGACCGCCAGGCCGGCGCTACGCGCCAGTCACGTTCCGCCGTTTCCCATTATCTCGATAACACGCGTCCGGAAACCATTGCCGACCTCAGCCAGGGACGCTCGGTTAATTTCTTCGTTTAAGATTTCGCCCGCCGCCCCCCTGGTCACCGCGCATTGCCTGAAACAGGATTTCCAATTAGGCTAGGCCACGGTGCCGTTGTGATGTCCCGCACAGTCGTACCGAATCCGCGTGCCACGAGGAGCCCCGATGACCGATTGCCCGTTCTGCAAAATGGTGTCCGGCGAGATCGCCCCGGACAAAGTCTACGAAGATGAGCACGTGCTGGCATTCCGCGATATCAACCCGCAGGCGCCACTGCACGTCCTGGTGATACCCAAGCAGCACGTGGCAACCCTGAACGACCTGAACGAGGCACACCAGCCCCTGGTGGGAAAGATGGTCCACGCCGCGGCCGTGGTGGCCGCGCAGGAAGGCGTGGCCGACAGCGGTTACCGCACCATCATGAACTGTAACGCCGATGGCGGGCAGACGGTGTTCCACATTCACCTGCACCTGCTGGGCGGCCGTCGCATGGGCTGGCCGCCAGGCTAGTGGGCATGCGGAAACTAAAGTAACGGATTCCACTAATAGCTCGCCCTGAAGCGGGGTTCGCCTGGCCCCGGGTTTTTGGTGCATGCGCCGCTTGCGGTGCCCTAAGCCAAAAACCCGGGGCCAGGCAAATCCCGCCTGCACCGAGGCCGGGGCATCCCGGAACGCTGATACCGCCGGTGGCACCGGTTCGAGGTCCAGCCGGGCAGGCCTTCGATGGCTTAGGACATCGCCTTCACCAGCGCCCGGTAACTCTCCAGGCGGCGCGGATTGATGGCGCCCTCGCGGGCGGCGTGATTCACGGCACACCCCGGTTCGCCGGCATGGCGACAATTGTGAAAGCGGCACTGGCCGAGGTAGGGTGACAGCTCCGGAAACCCCTTTTCCAGTTGTTCGACCGGCACCCGGCTGAGGGTGAAGTCACGTACCCCCGGCGAGTCGATCAGGTCGCCGCCACCGGGCAGGTGGTACAGCATGGCCACGGTCGTGGTATGCCGTCCCAGCCCGGTAACTTCGGACAGGCTGCCGGTGCGTACCTCCTGCCCGGGTAACAGCGCCTTTACCAGCGAAGACTTGCCGACACCGGACTGCCCGACCAGGATACTGGTATGGTCCTTGAGCTGCCGGTGCAGGTCTGTCAGGCCATCGGTGTTGCGCGTACTGGTAAACAGTACCTGGTAGCCGATATCGGTGTACTGCAGCAGGCGTTGTCGAAGTTTCGTCAGGCCCTCGCTGTCCAGCAGGTCGGACTTGTTGACCACGATCACCGGGTGGGCGCCGATCAGCTCCGCCGCCACCAGGTAGCGGTCGAGCATGCCGTACTCAAAACTGGGACGACAGGCGATCACGACCACGATCTGGTCCATGTTGGCCGCCACCGGGCGGACGCGGCCGTTGTTGTCGGGACGGCTGAGGATGGTTTCACGCGCCAGTACCTCGGTGATCACGCCTTCCCGTGCATGGCTGGCCTGCCAGCGTACCCGGTCGCCACAGACCGTGCGTGGCAGGTTCCTGCGCGTGGAGCAGCGCAGCACCTCGCCGTCAGCGGTTTCGACCAGGCTGGCCTGACCGTAGTGGGCGAGTATCAGGCCGGCCTGTGTATTTGCCGAAGCAGGTTTTTTTACGGACGGTGGGGGCGTGGCGGGTGCTTTGCGGCGGCCCACAGGGTGTCAGGCGTCGTCGCTGACCAGCGCGTCGATACGCGCGGCACAGATAAAATCGTTGGTCGACAGGCCGCCGACCGAATGCGTGCTGTAGTTCACCACGCAGCGGTTATAGCCGACCTCCAGGTCGGGATGGTGGTCCTCGGCGTGTGCCACCCAGGCGAGTGCATTGACGAAAGCGATGGTCTGGTAGTAGTTACTGAAGTGAAAGGTGCGGCTGATGGCATTGCCGTCTTCACTCGATGACCAGTCGGCATGCAGCTGGGTCCGCAGCGCATCGACCTGGTCGTGGTCCAGTTTTTCGGGTTCGCGCTGACAGTGCAGTTCGGTGAGGGAGTTCATGGCCCTATTTGAACTTGTAAAAGCTCTTGTCCAGGTAATCCACCACGGCGGTGACATCCTGGTCGAACCACTGCGCGCCGACATTGAGTTTGCAGCGGTTGACCTGTTTGGTCAGTGCCGCCCTGTCGGTAATGAAGCGGTTCGGGCGCGTATAGACGCTGGTGTCGTGGCATTTCTGGCAATGCTGATCGTGCAACTGCTGACCGCGCGGGGTTTCGGCGGATACATTGGCCGTAACCAACAGTGCGATGGCGGATAGTGTGGTTTTTCTCATGGCAGGTTCTCCCGTCTACCCGATTTTAGAGGACAAATGCGCCACCCGCACGGGGGCCGGCGGGTGCGAATCGTAAAAGGCCGAATACAGCGGATCGGGGGTCAGCGTGTTGGCGTTTTCCTTGTACAGCTTGACCAGGGCGCGGACCAGGTCCGTGGCGCTCGACTGGGTCGCGGCGTAATCGTCGGCTTCGAACTCGTGCCGGCGCGAGAACCAGGACATCAGCGGCTGCAGGAACAGGGTAAACACCGGCGACACCATCAGGAACAGCAGCAGGGCGAGGTGGTTGGCCGCCTGTTCCACGCCCAGCCCCTGGTAGAACCAGGTCTGCTGGATCAGCCAGCCGAGCAGGGCCAGCCCGGCCAGGCTGGTGAGCATCATGCTGACAATGCGTTTCTGCACGTGCCGGCGCTTGAAATGACCCAGCTCGTGGGCCAGCACCGCCTCGATTTCTTCCGGTTCCAGCGTTTCCAGCAGGGTGTCGAAAAACACGATGCGCTTGTTCTGCCCCATACCGGTGAAATAGGCGTTGCCGTGTCCCGAACGGCGCGAACCGTCCATGACATAAATGCCCTTGCTCTTGAATCCGCAGCGGTCCAGCAGGGTCTGGATGCGTTGCTGCAGCTGTTCGTTGTCCAGCAGGGTGAACTTGTTGAACAGCGGGGCAATGACCGCGGGGTAGGCCCACAGCATCAGCAAACTGAAACCCGCCCACAGCAGCCACAGGTAGAGCCACCACAGCCGGCCGGATTCCTGCATCAGCCACAATGCCACCCAGGCCAGTGGTACCCCCAGCAGCAGCATCAGCAGCGTCTGCTTGATGATATCGGCCACAAAGGTACCGGGGGTGGTCTTGTTGAAGCCGAAGCGTTCTTCAACCACAAAGGTGTGGTACAGCGAGAACGGCAGCTCCAGCAGCGCCATGATCACGAAGGCGCTGACCATGACCGCCACGCCCTGGTTGATTGCACCCCAGCCGGCGGCGTTCCACTGGCCGTCTAGCCACTGCAGGCCGCCGCCCAGTGTCCAGCCGAGCAGCAACAGGCTGGTGTACACCAGTTCCAGGCGACCCAGGCGGGTATTGGTGAGCGTGTAGTCGGCCGCTTTCTGGTGCGCATCGAGCGGAATCCGGCCGGCAAAGGCATCCGGGACCTGCCCGCGATTGGCAGTCACGCTGTTGATCTGGCGCTGTGCCAGCCAGAATTTGAGTATGACCGAGGCGCCGAGCGCGGCGACAAAAAGCCAGGAAAACGTATTCATATCTCTCTGCTATTCCGGGGTCCGGCCGGCTTGGCATCGCGGTGACGATCGGACCTTCCTGATCGGGGTTCTGGGCAGGTTAGCCTCTGATACAATGCAACACAACCTCACGAACCGTCGGGACTCAGCACGCATGTCAGACAAGAAAACCAACCTCATCTGGATCGACCTCGAAATGACCGGCCTCAACACCTTCGAGGATCAGATTATCGAAATCGCCACCCTCGTCACCGATTCGCAACTGAACACCGTAGCGGAGGGGCCGATACTGGCCATCCACCAGCCGGACAGTGTGCTGGACGCCATGGACGAATGGAACACCCGCCAGCATGGCCAGTCCGGCCTGACCCAGCGGGTGCGGGAAAGCACGTTGACCGCGGCCGACGCCGAGCGCATGACCCTCGACTTCCTGGCCGGGCACGTCGAGGCCAAGGCCTCGCCCATGTGCGGCAACTCCATCTGCCAGGACCGGCGCTTCATGGCGCGACTGATGCCGGACCTCGAGGCGTTTTTCCATTACCGTAACCTCGACGTCAGCACCCTCAAGGAGCTGGGCAAGCGCTGGGCCCCGGCGGTTGCCGCGGGTTTCAAGAAAGAGCCCAAGCATCTGGCGATGGACGACATCCGCGATTCCATCAATGAACTGGCCTACTACCGCGAGCACCTGTTCAAGTCCTTTGAAGCGTGAGCGGTGGCGAAAACGCAAGGATACCGGCAGAAACCTTCAGGCCTGAATCGGTTTTTGTTGATCTGAGCAGCAATGCGCCAGTGTGATACAGAAGAGGATCAGGCGGCGTCTACCAGACTGGAAAGTGCGGCTATTACCTTTGGATAAATACCTGCTACGCATCTCCATACTCGGCGCGCTCACTGGCCTTTTGGCCGGTGTCGTGGTCACCCTGTTCCGTTTCCTGATCGAATGGAGCCAGGAATGGCTGTTACCCGGCGGCCAGATCGGCAATTACGAGGCCCTCTCCGGCTGGTTGCGTTTCCTGTTTCCGGTTGCCGGCGCACTGGCTCTGGCGCTGGTCTTCGAATGGCTGCCTGCCGGTCAGCGCACCGTGGGCATCGTTCACCTGCTGGATTACCTGCGCTTCCGAAAACAACGGCTGCCATTTGCCAATGCCCTGGTGCAATTCTTCTGCGGCATACTGGCCATCGTCTCCGGCCAGTCTGTCGACCGAGAGGGACCGGGCGTACACCTCGGTGCCGCAACATCCAGCGCACTCGGTTCACGCATCAAACTCAGCGAAGACGACAGCTACCTGCTGGCCGCGGCTGGCGGTGCGGCCGCGATCGCCGCCGCATTCAATACCCCGCTGGCCGGTGTCATCTTTGTCATCGAAGTCCTGCGCGTGCGATACGCCATCAACAACATCGTACCGGTGATCGTGGCCTCGGTCGCCGGCGCCATCATCGGCCGCATCGTCTATGGCCCGAGCCCGGCCTTCGAAGTGCCGGCAGTGTCGATCGGTTCACTGTTTGAACTGCCAGTGATGCTGGTCATGGGCGTTGCGATCGGCCTGCTGGCGGCCGGATTTATCACCGCGGTACAACTCGCGGCGAAGCAGACCATCGGCTGGCGCCCGCTGTATGCCTTCGTCGTAGCCGGACTCGTGACCGGGCTACTGGCGCAATGGGCGCCGGAGATCATGGGACTGAGTTATGACGCCCTGAGCCGCATATTCCAGAATGATATGGCTTTGGAGACATTGTTGCTACTGGTGCTGGCGAAGTTTGCCGCTACCGCCATCTCCATCGGTGTGCGCTTGCCCGGTGGTCTCATCGGCCCGTCACTGGTCATGGGCGGTGCTGTGGGCGGTATGACCGAATTGGCGCTCTTTGAATGGAATGCCGACTTCCTCGGCTCTGCTGGCTTCTACGCGATGATTGGCATGGTCGCCATGATGGGGGCCGTGTTGCGTGCACCGCTTGCCGCCCTCGTCGCGTTGATGGAACTGACCGGGAACCTCAACGTCATTTTGCCTGGCATGATCGCCGTGGTATCAGGTGAGATCGCGGCGCGCGCTCTGATCGGTGATGCGTCGGCGTTCACCGCGATGCTGGGAGTGCAGCATGAACGCGAGGCGACGCAGGAGACAACAACGGCCGACGAAGCGAGTGAACAACAGGAAGTCGACGACGATGCCGGGCGCACGGACATCTGAGACAAGCTGGTTATTCGTTTAACTGGCCTGGCCTCACCCTGGATGGAGCACGTCCCAGGGCGGTTGCGATCGAGCGAATAGAGTGACCAGCCAAATACTGCGGGATATTTGTTCGCGTTCCGGCAGGGTCAGCACACGGCGTGACCGAAGACGCTTGCGCGGTCGTATCCCGGCCATCGCAGCCAGGATGCCCCGAGCTGATGAATGACACCGATCAAAAACCGGGCTATCGAGTGAAGCGACTTGCCCTTTTGCCAGCGGTCCCACATTTCGGCCCTTTGGGCGGTCGTGTAACTGATTCGTGTAGGGTAAGCCGTCGTTCAGACTCCATCTTTTTGTGAAAAGATAAAGTATTGCGTTCACCGACTGAGCCCCCCGATTTAGGTTGTACGGGAACCCCGCAAAATCGGGGTTTTCTATCTCGGAGAATGAACGTTTCTGGCCGGAAGCGGCATCGCCGATCCTAAAATATACTGAAATAGGAAACGTCTGCTTTCTGATTTGAACGGCTGTTTCATGTGTGATCGCGGTATGTCCGCTTAGGGTCCAGACTGTGTAAAAACTAGAAATTCCAGCCAGCACCGCCCAAATGCGCACCCACAGCCAGTCTCGACGCCATCTGGCAGCGCATTTTCAACATGTGCCTAACCGGACACCTCATTTACTCGCCGACTATCAGTTCGATTTGTTCTATGCCTTT
>CBEUNK010000028.1:0-23420 GCA_965544455.1 uncultured Thiogranum sp. | reverse complement strand
CCGGCAATTTTTTCAGGTACGACAATGACGAAAAACCGGTACCGAAGTCGTCGATCGCAATGCCAACACCCATGGCCTTGATGCGCGACAATAATACTGTGGCATTAGTCAGGTCAGACATCATGGCGCTTTCGGTAATCTCCAGTGTCAGACTGCCGGGCGACGTGGCCGTTGCAGCCAGTAACTTACCGACCGTTTCCGGCAGGGAGGTGTCGCGCAAGTCGTGTGCCGACAGGTTAACCGCGACACCGATATGGATACCGGCCGCTCGCCAGGACGCCTGTTGCTGCAGTGCACGTTTCAGTACCCACTGGGTAAGTATCCGGATCACGCCGGTCTGCTCCGCCATCGGAATAATGCGATCCGGCGGCACCATACCATGCTCGGGGTGATTCCAGCGCAACAGGGCCTCCACGGAAGTGACCGTGTCCTGCTCGAGGTCCAGTTTCGGCTGGTAGTAGAGTTCCACGCGGTCGTTACTGATAGCGTCCTTGAGCTCCTTGACCAGTTGCAGACGCAGCACACTGTTCTCATCCTGGGAATCGTCGTAAAACGCGGTATGCCGGCCGGTATGCTTGGCCAGGTACATGGCTACATCGGCATGACGCATCAGCACGGAGACCTCGGTGCCGTGGTCCGGGTAGATGGCGACACCGACGCTGCCACCTACATAAAGTTTGTGGCCACCGACCTGGAACTCGCGTTCCAGCGCCCGGGCGATGGCACCGGCCATTTCGCTGCAGCTGTCCTGGTTGGTGCAGGGCAACACCACTGCAAACTCGTCGCCCCCCAGCCGTGCCGTCAGTCCCTGGTTGTCCATGGCTCCAGCCACTCGTTTCGCGACTTCCTGCAGAATCATGTCACCGACGGGGTGACCGAGCGTGTCGTTGATCTCCTTGAAATGGTCCAGGTCCATGATCATCAGGCCGAAACGCTTATTAAGTTCCCTGGCGCTAGCCAGTGTTTCGTTCAACTCTTCCAGCAGACAGGCCCGGTTCGGCAGGCCGGTGAGACTGTCGTGCAAGGACTGGTATTCCAGTGCCAGGCGGCGTTGCCGCACATCGCTGCGCATTTTCTCGAAGGCGGTCACCAGTTGCTGGATCTCCCGGGTGCCGGTCACCGGTACATCGGCCGGGCGGTCGGACTTGACGTCGATATCCGAGGCCAGGGCACGCGAAATTCGTGCGATAGGTGCCAGCAAGGTGCGGTCCAGTACCGCATAGCCGATTACCAGCAGTCCGAACAACAGACCGGCCAGAACCCAGAGACTGGTACCTATGTGTGCACCGGCCGTGCTCAGATGCGCGACCTGCTGGTTGGACTCGTGTTCGACCGCAGCTTCCACTGCCAGCAGGGACTGCCATACATCATCATAAAGGGGCTGCACCACGTCACGCAAAAACGGCAGGTCGGTGCGCCAGTTGTCACTGGCGTACATTATCTTGACTTTCCTGAAGTAGGTATACCACCGCTCCATCTGGACCTGCATGTCCTCAAGCGAAACAGCGGTCTGAAAACTGAGCTGGTCGTTTTCATCGAGCCCGGCCAGCTTATCCACGTATTCCCGGATCTGCGCGTAGAAAAGTTCCACATTATGGGATTGCTTTTCAACACCTGAACTACCCTCAGTAAAAGCGCCAAAGCGATTGGCTACCATGACCCGGTAAGCGCCGATCATCTGGTGCCAGCGGTCACGAATATGTTCCAGCAGGCGGGATTCCTGCACAGCCGAACTATCGTCATCGAAATCGGATAGCGCCGTGTTCACCGTTGTCAGGAACGCGTCGTTGGTCGGCAACATGATATTCGACATCAGGTCCATGGCCGGATGCAGCTGGCTGGGGTCGTTGCGGATCTCGATCAGGCGTTCGAGCTGCCGGTAGAGCACAGCGAGTTTACCCTCGAGCTGCCCGGCCTGGGCCTCCAGGTGAATCACCTCGCGGGGCAGATCTGACAGTTCGATGGCCATGGCCCGGGCACTGTGGATGGCGTGCAACGCGCTCTCCCGGGTTTGTTCGGAGGGCGAGATCATGTGCGCCTGCAAGGCAAAGTTGGATTGCCAGACCAGGCTGCGGATGGCGGCGCTCATCTGCTGGACCTGATTACGGGCTTCCAGGCTGGCGGTAGAGGAACGGGTCGCCCGGTCCAGCACCCAGCCGGCCCAGCCAACCGACAGGGTAACTACCACCGCCAGTGCCAGCGTGACCACCAGGTAACGCCCGCTGAGGGCGTGCAGATCCAGCATCCTGTCTGGTCTGTCATCGCTCATGCATGGTACTCCGCTCCCACATAGACGTTGCCCGGACGTTATTGCCGCAACCACGAGCAAACCCGCAGCGGAAAAATTTCAAATATATACAAGGCAGTTATAGTTGGAATCGACGTATTGCAGGAAATACTTTAGGAATCTGTCGTCTGAATCGGGGGGCTCGAACCCCGCCATGACCCGCCAACAGCGGATAGCGCAGTAAAAAAAGCCATATTTTCGAATTATTATATTTAATAACAGCGACTTATAGCGCCTACCGAATGGCTGGTCCAGACAGCGACGAGCGTCCCCGGCCTGCACCCTGCGCACCGCTATCCCAGCTGGAAATAAAACACAGCCCCCTCTCCCGGCACGGATTCAGCCCAGATCCTGCCACCGTGACGCTGGATGATGCGCTCCACCGTGGCCAGACCGATACCGGAACCCGACAGGGAACGCGGATGGAGCACGTGGAACGGCTGGAACAGCTTGTCGGCGTACTCCATCGAGAAACCGATGCCGTTGTCCCGCACATACAAGACTTCCCCATCGTCCGTTGCCGTGCTTCCCAGCTCGATACACGCTTCCGGCTGGTTGGTGGTGAACTTCCAGGCATTGTTCAGCAGGTTTGTCAGTAACGCGTGCACCAGGCCGGCATCTGCCTCGACCGTGATCCCGGGCTGAATATCAGCCTGAACCCGGCGCCCGAGCTCGGTGCTGCGCAGCTCATCGATTATCCCGCCGGCGATCCGGCTGATTTCCACGCTCTCCCGCCGCAACGGGTGGCGTGTCACGCGACTTAATTTGAGCAGGTCATCGATCAACAACCCCATGCGCTGGGCGGCGCTGCGGACTTTGTCGATATAGTCCATGGCCTGCTCGTCCAGCACATCGCGATAGTCTTCCAGCAAGGCATAGCTGAAACCGTCAATGGCGCGCAAGGGTGTGCGCAGATCGTGCGACACCGTATAGCTGAAACTTTCCAGCTCACGATTGTAGTCCCTGAGCTTGGCCGTGCGCTGGGCCACCAGCGTTTCGAGCTCCCGGCGATAGCGAGCCGCCTGCTGCTCCATTTTCTTGCGATCACTGATATCGACAAACACTTCCACGACAACTGCCTGGCCGGCTTCCACCAGGGGTACAGCCGTGCGCAGCAGGTGACGTGACACACCGGAATCACCGGGTAATGCCATTTCGTCGAGGTTCATATGCTCACCCCGGTCGAACACCGGGCAACAGTTTCCGCAATCGGCGAAGCAGGGCATGAAGTGATCACAGGCCTTGCCAACGGCATACCGGCGTACAACCCCGAACAGGGACTCGGCGGCGCTGTTGATCTGCGTTAACCGGCGCTCGCTGTTAAATACAATCAGCGGAATGGGGATTTCAGACAGTAACACCCGAATGTGGTGCTCGTTTTCCCGCTGCAGGACCGACAGCTGGTGAATGCGCGCCTTCAGCTCCGCTGCCTCGGCCTGTGCCCGTGCCAGGTGGCGGCCATTGAAATCCACCTGCTCCTCCCCGATTGTGACCATCACGCCTTCACAGCGGTCGTCCGCCTGGTCAATCACCGGTCGCAGGATCAATGTCAACTGCACGGGGATATTACGGTCGTAGTAAAGGGTCAGGACAAGGGCCTGGCCGGCAAGCTGCTTGCAGGTGGTGCGCACGGCATCGGTAAATGCCGCGAGGCTTATCAGGCCACGCCTGTCGGCCCTGGCCGTATCATCATGATACAAGCGGCCAGTCAACAGTTCTGCCGCCGGGTTGTGATACAGCAAACCGCCGCTGCAGTCGAACAATGCAACACTCGTGTCGAGCCAGTTCCAGGCGCCTGCCTGCTGCAGCAGCACCCGTATACCGCCGGCAACAGTAACAGGACTCTTTTTCAAAAGGTGAGTATCTTGTCGGCTTCAGCACTGAGCGCATACAGCTGCTGCATCGAGCCCAGCTCACAATTCAACTCGTTTTCGAGACCGGGGAGCGTATCACCACGTATTTCACAACACACGCCGCAACCAATCATGCTGCCACCCTGCTCCCGGAATATCTCGATCTGTTCACGGATATCGAACTTGAGCGTTCCAAGCGTCGGCGCCTCAACACCGGCCCCCAGCAGGAACACCGTAACCTCATTATCATACGCCAGCGAGGTGCTGGCGAAACGAAAGGCGTTCCAGATGGTTTCAGGGTCTTTTGAGTAAACAATTATCAGGAATTTCATCGACCGTTCCCAGGATATACTATCTGACCAGTCTATCCATTATAAAGAGGGCGTACAGAGGTTCCCAGACCTCTGTACGCCCCGGCAGGTGGCGCAGGCGCCGGTCACTCTACCGGCGGGAAGCGGCGATCAGCCGCCCGTTACGAGTGTCATTTTATGTGCCTGGTCCTTGATGCAGTCCAGTCCTTTGGCCGATGACCGTGCGCAGCTGACCGTGTGTTCCTGGGTCCAGCCGGTTCTGACCTTGAAGCCCTGCTCAGCTTCATCGTCGTAACCCAGCGGCGCATCCTCGGGTTCCTGCGAATCCGTCACGTCGAGGACAAGATTACGGTAGACGATAACAAAGCTTTCCTTGTTTGACTTGACGACCGACTTAACCCGGTACTGCACAGACTGCGTACCACTGTCGCGTGTCAGTACCTTGCTGAAACAGACCAGGTCACCCTTTTCCCGGTCGCACTCCGTAACCTTTGAAGGCAGATATTCAACCGGCTTTTTGCCACGCAGCCACTGCCTCGCGGCCAGCCTGTCGAGGGCGCTCAGCTTTTTGCTTTTCGGTACCGGCTTCTTTGCCACCGGCTTTTTTGCAGCAGGTTTCACCGGGGTGGCTTTTGCCACAACTGCGGGCTTCTTCGCGACTGCTGCTTTCCTGGCCGCCTTCTGTCGAACCTGTTCCGCCTTCCGCTGCTCCCTGGCCTGTGCAACGCGTTGGCGACGGAGCCCCTGGATCCTGATTTCTTCCTCGAGGTTGATAATTTTTCCCCGTGCCCGGTCGAAACCGCCGGCCGCCGCTTTCCTGTACCACTCAATCGCGGCCGGATAATCCTGTTTAACACCCGAGCCATCAGCATACATCTCACCAAGGTAGTACTGCGCCAGTGCACTCCTGTCACTGACACGATTAAAGAGTGTCAACGCCTGCTTGAAATCGCTGCCGCCATTTTCCCCCTTGAAGTTGATAATGCCAAGACGGGTAATGGCCCTGGTATCACCCTTGTCCGCCGCCTTGCCCAGCCACTTCCTGGCTTTAGCCCCGTCGGTATCAACACCCCGTCCTTTCAGATACATCATGGCAACATCGTACTGCGCCTCGAGATCACCGGATTCCGCCTGGCGGAGCGACTGCTTGAATTTTTCCTGCTGCTCCTGGATGCGCCCCAGCTTGCTGGTTGCCTGCTGGTAGCCGCCATCCGATGCCCGCTTGAGCCACTGCAGCGCCTTTTCCCGATCCTGGGCAACACCCTGGCCCTTGAGGTACATGATGCCCACCTCATACTGGGCCTCGACCTCGCCTGCCTCGGCGTTTTCCAGGTGTTCGTCGAACATGTCTTCCCACATCTGGCTGGCCTGGAGTAGTGCCGGCATGCCCGACAGCAAAAACAATGGCACGGCAATGTGACGTAAAACCATTCCTGTACGTTTTAAAGCTGACTTCATAACAACCCCCATGGTGTTTGCTCGCGCCCATCATGGTCAATAAGCGGCAAAGTTCCTTGAAAATATAATTTTTTGATGCTAGGCCCCGGCCGTTTATTCCCTCTATTTTCGGCAAGGCTCGGCGGGCCGAAAATAGTGCTAAAGGTATGTATCCCGCTGCCGCTTTACGTTTTTTATACGCCCTGATTCCCCATTGTGGCCGGATTCCGGTACACTGCCGGAACCTGCCCCGGGTGTTCGTATTTTGAAATTTATTTCGTGAAACTGCGCAGCCAAATTTCACTGTTACTGCTGCTGTTGGGTCTTGCACCCCTGCTGATCGCCATGGTCGTGAACGTGCCACTGGTATTCGACAAGCTGGAACAGTTCTACCACAAGGCCTATTTGGAACAGCTGCGCACCGACTTTCGCGACCTGGACCAGCACATCACCCGCCGCCAGGAGATGGTGCGCCTGTTCGCGAAGTTGCCGGAACCCGGCATCGCCCTGCCGGATGACAAAAAACAGGATGCCGAGCAGCTGCGCCTTGCACGCAAGGCCTACGCCGACTGGGCCAACCGGATTCTGTTTGATCAGCTCGATATCATCCAGGTTATATTTATCGACAGCCATGGCAAGGTCTCCCTGTCGCTGAACCGGAACCAGCACAACGGTCTTCTCGAAGCGGATGAGCTGGCCGCCGACCTGCCCCGGCTGGATTTTCTGTCCGCCGGTCTCAAGGTACCACCCGGCACGGTACTCACCAGTCCGATCAGCCTCAACAAGTCGGCCGATGAAAGTGCCCCGAACCGGTTCATGACACTCAGCTTCATCACACCACTGGTTACCGCATCCGGAAACGACGGGGAGCCGGTGTTGCATGGTGTCGTGGTCTTCAATCTCGATGTGGGTGGCCTGGCGCATGCCTATAGCGGGATCTACTGGGTGCAGGATAACGGCGAGTACCTCACCGATATCGGCGGCGCCGCTCCGACGTCCACGGCTTTCCAGGACTTTCCCGGCCTGGATGAACTGTTCGCCAAGGGTGAACTGGGCCTGTGGGACCATGGCGGGCGGCAGATATTCTGGCTACCCGTGTTTACGGTACAGGACACCGGGCCGCTCTGGGTAGGCCGCAGCGTCGATCCGTCCCCGATTATCGAGTTCAGCCGCAAGCTGGAAATCCGTTTCGTGATTGTTATAGGTATTCTGTTACTGGTGGTCTACCTGGTGGCGCGCCTGTTTGCCATTCGAACCGAACGTGTCAGCGACGAACTCACCCGCAAAATGTCCAGCGTTCTTGAGGAAGACAATGCCGTTACCTTCAGCTGGTCCCGTCCCGAGGAACTGCGCGTACTTGGCAATACACTTTCCCGGCTATCGGAAAAGCATGCCCAGGATACACGGGCCCTGCGCGAACATGCCCAGGCGCTGGAGGATTCCAACCGCTACAAGTCGGAATTCCTCGCCAACGTCAGTCACGAACTGCGTACACCACTCAACTCGATCCTGCTGCTGTCTAAAATGCTGGCCAGTGAAGACAGTCACCTGGATGCGGAAAGCCGCCAGCAGGCCCATGTCATCCACGGCGCGGGGACCGACCTGCGAACACTGATTGACACCATCCTCGACCTGTCGCGCATCGAGGCGGGGAAAGCGGTACTCAATATAAGGATGATTGCCCTGCCCGGCTTTCTGCACGACCTGGCGGCGCTGATGCAACCGCTGTTCTCGGAAAAGGGTCTGCAACTGGATATCCGGATTGATCCGGATGCACCAACCGACCTGGAAAGCGATGCTGAAAAACTGCGCCAGATCCTGATCAATTTTCTTTCCAACGCGCTCAAGTTCACCGAGCGCGGTCACTGCACCCTGAAACTGGCCCGCAACCGGGGCGATCATGCCGACAGCCTGCCGATCAGCATCAGCGTAGCGGACTCGGGTATCGGCATCCCCGCGAACAAACAGACACAGGTGTTCGAGGCTTTCAGCCAGGTTGACGGATCCACCAGCCGGCGCTACGGCGGCACCGGCCTGGGCCTGACCATCAGCCGGGAACTTGCCAACCTGCTGAGCGCCCATATCAGCATCAACAGTACCGTCAACGCCGGTTCAACGTTTACCCTGCTGCTGCCAACCCACATCACGCCCAAACCGGCCTCCGGCTCAACGACCACGACAGACCGCCACGCGGCGCAGAATCCGGAGGCTGGCGGGCAACAACATGACATTCCATCCGCCAGTTACCCCGGTTGCCGGGTATTACTGGTCGATGACGATGTCCGCAACCTCCTGGCGCTGACGCCGGTACTGGAGAGCTGGGCGATCACCGTCGTAGCCGCCGGTGATGGCCTCGAGGCCCTGGAAACCCTGGCCGCGGACCAGGCCTTCGACCTGGTATTCATGGACCTGATGATGCCGCAAATGGATGGTTTTGAGACCATGCGTCGCATCAAAGCCGATCCGGAACTTGCCGCCATCCCGCTTATCGCCCTGACTGCAAAGACCACGGATGCCGACCGGCAGCATGCCCTGGACAGCGGCGCCTGCGATTTCCTCGCCAAGCCGGTCGAACCGGAAGACCTTAAACTGGCACTCGACCAGTATTTGTGTATCACCACGCAACAGGAATCGACATGAATCGCTACAGGGGCTTCAAACTGCTCATCGTCGACGACAATGCCAACAATCTTTTCAGCCTGCGCACCCTGGTTGAAGCGCACACGGATGTCGAGGTACTGGAGGCAGATTCCGGCCGGAAAGCACTCGATATGGCCCTCACAAACCCCGATATCGACCTCATCATCCTGGATATCCAGATGCCGGAGATGGATGGTTTTCAGACGGCCTCCATGTTGAAGATTCGTAAAAAAACCCAGGATATACCGATTATTTTCCTGACGGCCGCTTTCAAGGCCGACGAGTTCCAGCAGAAAGGCTATGAGCTGGGTGCCGCCGATTACCTGCTCAAACCCATCGATGACAACCAGCTGCTCAACAAGATCAGCACCTACTTCCGCCTGATCGAAAAAGAACGCGATCTCAACCGTAAACTCGAGGAACAGGTCGCTGCGCGCACCGAAGAGCTGCGCAAAATCAACCTGTATCTGACCGGGATTATCGAGAACATGGGCGAGGCACTCCTGGTACTCGACGCGGAGGGCTGCATTAAATCAGCCAATCCGGCTGCCTGCCGGATGCTGGACTATGAGGAAAGTGACCTCAAGGGCATGAATATCGGCGATGTCTTCGAGGAGAACGAACAGGAGCAGGCCAAGGCTTTCATGGGCACGTGGCTGGAAGCCCTGATACGCACCGGCACCCTCAGCAGCATCGAAGCGCGCTTTATCGCCAAGGACCGGACACGCGTCCCGATCCTGTTTTCACGTACCGCAATGAGTACCGATTGCGGTAAGATTACGGATATACTTTGTATCGCCAAGGACATGACCGGCTACCGTCACCTTGACGAGCAGGAATGAATCATTTCAGCAGGTTTCACAATGAATGACGATAAACCAGAATCCGTGTCACCGGAAGATGCCGTGCTCACCGCTGACGCATTGAAAGCCATGGGCCATCCCTTGCGCTGGAGAATCCTGTGTGCGCTCGGCGACAAGGAAATCACCGTGGGCGAACTGGCCAGGCAGATCGGCACTACGCAGAGCAATATGTCCCAGCACCTCGACCAGCTGCGTAACAAACGCATCCTGACCTCGCGAAAGGAAGCGAACCGCATGTATTACCGGGTCCGGAACGAGGCGCTGCTGGAACTGATCGGCAGCATGCGCTCGGTTTTGTGTGAAACCAATCTGAACGACTGAACCTTTCAGCGCTTATGGGAAAATAAAAAAGGGGGCTCCTGTGAGCCCCCTTCTTCGTCCTGTTGGACCTGCCGGATCTTACTTGGCAGGGGTAACAGGCGCGGTCGGTGCAACAGGTGCCGTCGGTGCACCGTACGGGCCATAGGGGGCACCGTAAGGGGCCGGAGCACCATAGCCGTAAGGCGCACCATAGCCGTAAGGCGCACCATAGCCGTAAGGCGCATAACCACCGTAGTAGCGGTCGTAACCATAGCCACGGCCATAGCCGCGACCGGAACCGTGACCGCTGAAGTTCATGTTGAAGTCACCGTCGCCGAACATGTCGCCGAAACCGTCACCCCAACCATTGTTATAGTTGTTGTAACCATTGTTCCACGGACCACCCCACCACGCCTGGGCGGAACCCATCGACAGTACGGTAGCACCGGCCAGCATTACAGCAAGCATTGTCTTTTTCATGATCATATCCTCTGACTATTAAGCGTTAAAAATATTTTACCGCGAGCTTAGCGGGCGTTAGGGGCTACCGGGGCCGGCGCCGCATAACGGTTTTCCCACATGGCCTGGCGGCTCTTCATCATTTCCTCGTACTGCTTTTGCATGGCAGCACGCTGCTCTTCCATGCGCGTCATCGCAGCCTTGCGCTGCTCTTCCATCTGTTTCTGCTGTTCAGCAATAGTATTCTGCTGAGCTTCGAAGGCTTCCTTCTGTACCTTGGCAATGTCCTGGTTGACAGGCGCAGCCGGCGCACCATAAGGAGCACCATAGGCCGGACCATAACCGTAGTAAGGGGCATAACCACCGTAGTAACGGTCATAACCATAGCCACGACCATAGCCGCGACCGGAACCGTGGCCACTGAAGTTCATGTTGAAGTCACCATCACCGAACATGTCGCCCAGACCGTCACCCCAGCCATTGTTATAGCCGTTGTAACCATCGTTGAAGGGACCGCCCCACCAGGCGCTGGCGGTGGTTGAAACAGCTGCCAGTCCGGCGACTGCGATCAGGGTTGCAATTTTTTTCATAGTCTCTCTCCGACGTTGAAATGCAAAAATTCAGGAAACTGCAAATCTTCGAATGAGAGTATTTCAGAATATGCGAATATATGCAAGCTCTGTTAATTGCCGCCACGCGTTGGGCCCGCTGGCGCCCCGCCGTGAGGATCCGAACGGCAGACAAAACTTTTTCGATCTATTTTACATATAGTTGGAGAACTAAATTTGCTTCCAGGTTAGCTACATCCAACCCACCTGGCCGAGTCGCGACCATCGAACCCGACCTGTACATCCGTCTATTTTTACGATTCGATGGAAAAATATGGGGGCCGCAGACGAACTGGAACCGAAACGGCCACTCTTTCGCGGGAGAATACATACCGGCCTGACGGCCGGTTCACAGGATCCGGGCGTCGGCGCTTAAACCATGTGGTGATGCCGGTCATCCGCGCAATGACGGCGCATGCAGCCCAGCATATAGTTGATGAGTACAACGGCAACGATGAGAAACATTCCCACGCTTGACCATAGCCTGGTCTGACCGTCAGCACCGGCGGCGGACATGGTCAGCCAGGTGACGAAAGCAACGAAGCTGGAAATAAACAGAACCAGTGCATAAGGCCAGGGTTTCCGACGACACTCACAACACAACTTCATTGCAACAATCCTTTTTCGTTAATCAGCGAGAAACCAATCAATAGCACAAGGGAGTGCGCTGTCCCTTGACCTGCATCAACTGTCGCTTTCTCAACGACGGGATCGAAGTGTAGGCACCACCTCCGTGGATAACAATTATGCAAATGTATACCTGCATAAAAAAACCACCGCATTGATTCACGCGGTTATTTTCCCGGAATCATGCCAGTACCTGCTCGACCTACTCGGTCTCAGGCGCCCGGCTGCTTACCCCGGGTCCGAGCAGGATCGCCAGCCAGCGGGTATCCGGATTGGATGCCAGTACGATCTGGAAGGATATGGTCAGCGGAACCGACAGAAACATCCCCACCGGTCCGAATACCCAGCCCCAGAAGACCAGAGACAGGAATACCACCAGTGGCGACACACCGAGCTGATCACCCATCCAGCGGGGCTCCAGCAGACTGCCCACCGCGATATTGACCAGGAGGTAGAGCCCCGCCGTCGCCAGCGCCCCGCCCAGGCCCAACTGCAGCAGTGCGATCAGTACGGCCGGTACGGCGGCAATAAAAGAACCGACATTGGGGATGAAATTCAGCAGGAAGGCGAAGAACCCCCAGAGCAGGGGAAAATCGACGCCCAGCACCGCCAGGCCAATGGCCACCACCACGCCCGTCAGCACCGACGTCAGCGTTTTGATGGTCATGTAACGCTTGATGTTCTCCAGTACCGAGTAACTCTGTTCCAGGGAATGCTCGGGTGCGCCCATGGCCGCCCGCAGCTTGCCGGCGAAACTGGAAGCCTCCAGCAGGATGAAGATCACGGTCAGAAGAATCAGGAAGGCGTTGGTCAGTACGTTGCCCAACCCCTTCAACAGGCCGGACGCCAGGCGCATGGCCGATCCCGGGTCGAGAAACTGGAGAAACGTCTGGTCCGAGATCTTTACCCCCCGGGCCTTCAGCCAGCGCACAAACTCACCCACTTCGCCCTGCAGGCGCTCCTGGTAGGACGGCAGGGCCTGGCTGAAGCCGTCCAGGGAGGTGCCCAGCAGCGCGGTCAGCCCGAAACCAACGGCCAGTATCCCGATCATGACCACCAACAGCGCCAGCGCCTGCGGCAGACCCCTGCGTTGCAGCCAGTTCAGGTACGGTGTGCTGACAATGGCAATAAACCCTGCCAGCAGGAAGGGCACGATTATGCTCTGGGCGGCACGCATCCCGGCAATTACCACGACGAAGGCGGCCAGTGACAAGAGTGCGCTGGCGGCGGCGGATCGACCGTGGATGTCAGGCATGGATTTATCCCGAAAGCTGGACTCAGCCGCCATGTTATCAAAGAGGCCCGTTTATTCAATGCCTTAGAAGCCGATCACCCGAAGCGGGCGAGCCGCTGACCGCCCTGCCCCGTTGCGGATGTTCCCCTCAAGAGACCACGGGATCCGGCCGCTATCGGTTTTACACCTAATCAATGATTTAGATACACATTACAAACGGAGCGGATCATGGCAATCGCCCCACAGTTCTCAAAATTGCTGGACAGCTGCCAGGAAATGGAATTCAGCCACCTGCGCCCGCTGGTCGACCGCATGTTCGAAAACGCGGATGTCGCCCTGCTGGATTTTGCGGAAAAAGCGGAAAACAACATGGCGCAGTCGCTGTTCTTCGAGGCCATGAATGAAGTGCGGAAAAAACGCGCCGTCATCGAACAACATTTTTACGCGGCCGTGAAACGCAGTTTCGAGGAGTTCCCGGTCAAGCCGGGTAACAACGGGCCGGCCACCGAGCCGGAACCCGGCCTCGGCAATTTTTCTCTGATCGAAACAGATGAACTGGAAACCTTTGTCGCCACCCAGAATGCCGCCGGCAAACTGGCCAGCCGCATCATGGACCGCATATTCGCACTCAAGCAGCGCCTTGCCGTGGTCAACGGCGGCGACACGGTTGAAGAAAACCAGATTCCCGGCGGACCCGCCTGGCTGGGGGCCGCCTTTCAGCAGGCCGTCGAACAACTGGAACTGGAAAACAAGGTACGACTGGTGTTCATCGCCCTGTTTGACAAATACGTGCTCAGCCTGGCCGATGGCCTGTACGACGAATACAACAAACGCCTCATTCAGGCCGATATTCTTCCCAACCTCCGTTACGAAGTACGCAAGCAGGCGGGGGGCATCGAAATCGTCGAAACGCAGGCTGCCGACACGGAGGCGGACGACGAGGCGGAAAGCGACGCCGGCAGCGAAGCGTATGAAGACCAGGATGGCTCCGAACTGGGTGACGAAATATTCGGCCGTATCTGTGAGCTGATGTCCGGGCGGCGCACGCACGGTGCCGCACCGGCCGCTAATGGCCGTGGCAATGTCTCGCCTATCCGTGGTGCAGGTGGTGTTCCTGCCGGTGGCGGCGGAGGTGGCGGTGGTGGTGGCGGCTATGGCAATGCCGGTGGCGGCAGTGGAGATGGTCCCGCTGGTTCATCCGCAGGAACCACGCTGGTCAGCCAGATCAGCAGCCTGCAACACAGCGTCCAGGGCGGTGGCGCAGTATCGAGCGCGGACTTCATTGAGAATATTGAAGTCGACGAGCACCTGATCGAAAACCTGCAGACGACCCTGGCGGACGAACGCGAAAAGATATTCCGTGGCGTCGATCGCCGCAAATTGTCCAACGCGGATACCGACGTCATCGAACTGGTCGGCATGATGTTCGAGTACATGCTGAAGGAGGAAAATCTGCCCAATGTCGTCAAGGCGCTGCTGAGCCGCCTGCACACACCGCTGCTCAAGGTCGCCGTGGTAGACCGCGATTTCTTCACCAACAACAGTCACTCGGCACGCAAGCTGCTTAACGACATGACCGCGGCAGGAATACGCTGGGTCGAAGAGAGCCAGGCCGATCGCGGCATTTTTCCAAAGATGAAAGAAATCGTCGACAAGGTGCTGCTGGATTTCAAGGAAGACATCAGTATTTTCGACGAGCTGCTGGCCGATTTCACCAAGGCGACCGACGAACTGGCGCAGCGCGCCAACCGTGTCGAGCAGCGTACCAACGAAGCCGCCAATGGTCAGGAAAAACTGCAGGCGGCACGGGCGCGTGCGCAGAAGAAGCTGCGCGAGATCTGTCAGGGCAAAGCGGTTGCCGACCCTGCCCGTGACTTCCTGCAGCGCATATGGGCGGACAAGTTGACCTTTGTCCTGCTGCGCAGTGAACACGGCGAGGACAGCGAGGATTGGCAACAGGCCATTACCGTTGCGGAAGATATTATCGCTTCGGTACAACCGCCCGCTGCCGAGGCCGAACGCGAAACACGTCAGCAGGCACTGGGTGAAATGCAGCAGGCGCTGCGCGACAAGAGCAGCACCCTGCAGCAGGCCGACAAGGAGAAGCTGCTGCACAGCCTGTTCGAACTGCAATCCAAAGTTGTCTCCGGTGCCGATGTCGCGCACGTTATTCCCGTCACACCCGAGCCCGAAGAAGAAGCGCATGAAAATGTGGAGGATGCTGTAACCGGTCTGTCCGCCGAACAGGAAGCGATGATTGAAAAACTCAAAACTGTGCCTTTCGGCACCTGGTTCGAGTTCCAGAATCCGGACAAACCGAAAAGGCGTGCCAAACTTTCATGGCGCAGCACGGTAACCGAGAAATTCATGTTCGTCGACCAGATGGGGGTCAAGGCCGCAGTCATTTCCATGCATGAACTGGCCGACTGCATGCTGGCTGGCAGCGTTCATATTGCCACTGCCGAGAAGAAACCCTTCGTCGACCGGGCCCTCAACGCTATTCATCGCATGCTGGACCACGCTGCCTAGGCGCCGCGCAATGTATCAGCCCCAGGAGTATCGACCATGACCGCCAACACCGAACACGCCGAGCAACGCCGCAAGAACCGGGTTACCATCCCCGAACATCCCACAATACTGGATGCACACAGCGGCAAACCGATCGGCCAGCTGGTCAACCTTTCGGCCGATGGACTGATGATCGCCGGCACACAGGCGATTCGCTGCAGTCATGTCTGCCAGATGCGCATCCCGTTGTTCAGGGAAGGGCAACAGCTGGAAATCCGTGTCGGCGCCGAAAGCCTCTGGAGCGAGGATGCCAACGATTCCGGCACGCACTGGACAGGATTTCAGATCATCGATATCTCACCGGAAGACCAGGCCATTCTGGACGCCATCGTCGGTGACTAGCCGGTCACCACTACCCGCCTGAGCCAAGGGCAGGCCGGCTCGACCCGCTCATCGGGCCCGAAATCTGGATGCTCATCATGGTATCCAATGCACGTATCGAAACATCCCGGGGATACGCTATACTGCCGCGAGCCAGCGGACCCGCTGCCCGTTGGCACAACGACTTGTCGACCCGGGAAAAAATTGCGCAAACCGATCCTGACCCTGCCGCTGCCTGTCATTGCGTTACTGCTGGCACCGCCAGCCGCATGGGGCGCCGTCCCGGTTGACGGCTGGGTCGACCTGACCGGACACAATATCGGCTACATCGCGCTGCTGCTCTTCAGCCTGGCCTACCTGGTGGTCATGTCGGAAGAATTCACCAACTTGAGAAAATCCAAGCCGGTCATCCTGACGGCCGGGATAATCTGGGGCCTGATCGCCTGGCAATACAGTCGCATGGACCTGGGGCAGTTGCCGGAAGAAGCTTTCAAGGAAACGCTCCTCGAGTTCGCCGAACTCTTCCTGTTCCTGCTGGCCGCCATGACCTATGTCAACGCCATGGAGGAACGCCAGGTTTTCGAAGCACTGCGCACCTGGCTGGCCCACAAGCGCTGCAGTTACCGCCTGCTGTTCTGGATCACCGGCATCCTTGCCTTCTTCCTGTCACCGGTAATCGACAACCTGACCACGGCACTGGTCATGTGCGCCGTGGTACTGGCGGTCGGTAAAGGCAATGACCGTTTTGTCGGCCTGGCCTGCATCAATATCGTCGTTGCCGCCAATGCCGGCGGGGCGTTCAGTCCGTTCGGCGATATCACCACGCTCATGGTATGGCAGAAAGGCAAGGTGGAATTCTTCTCCTTTTTCCTGTTATTCATACCAGCGATCGTCAATTTCGTGGTTCCGGCCTTGTGGATGAATTTCTTTGTCCCCGGCGGCATGCCTCACAGCGACGGCAGGACGGTAACGCTGCGCCGCGGCGCGGTCATGATCATGGTGCTTTTCGCCCTGACCATCGCGACTGCTGTCAGTTTCCATAATTTTCTGCACATGCCCCCCATGCTGGGCATGATGACCGGCCTGGCCTACCTGCAGCTGTACGGTTACTACCTGAAAACCACCCACCCCGTGCCGGCAACAAACAACCTGCGCGGAGGCGTGATCGGCGACGTGTTACCGATCGGTACCGAGCGGGCATTCGACATATTCAGCCGGCTCGCACGCGCCGAATGGGACACGCTGCTGTTCTTCTATGGCGTGGTGCTGTGCGTGGGCGGCCTGGGTTTTATCGGTTACCTGGCGGTATTTTCAGAGGCCATGTACGGCACTCTTGGCAGTACCACCGCGAACGTTCTGGTAGGCCTCCTGTCCTCCGTGATCGACAACATCCCGGTGATGTTCGCCGTATTGACCATGGAACCGGATATGCCTCTGGGCGAGTGGTTGCTGGTGACGCTGACCGCCGGTGTCGGTGGCAGCCTGCTGTCGATCGGCTCCGCCGCCGGTGTCGCCCTGATGGGACAGGCGCGCGGCAAGTACACGTTTTTCGTCCACCTCAAATGGACACCCGTTATCGCACTGGGTTACGCCGCCAGTATACTTGCCCACCAGTGGATAAATGCCGGCAGCTACAGCATTCCGGCCGGCGTGCCCTAGACTGATCCACGTTTATTTTTCGCCGAGCTGTTCCCAGACCGACGGCCCACCGGTCGAACTGGCGATGGCCTCGAGGCGTGCCTGGTGGCCGGCCAGTTCCTCAGCGTTCGCCCGGATCACACGCAACGCCGGCCGCCCCTCGGGCAGTCGCCGAATTTGTCCCACAGCCGCACCATTTCCCGCGTCGTCGTTGGCACCGCCCAGCGACAGCGCGACCTGGCCGCCGGTCATCGCCAGATAAACATCGGCAAGTATCTCCGCATCGAGCAGGGCGCCGTGCAGTTCGCGGTGGGTATTGTCGATTTCGTAGCGCCGGCACAGCGCATCGAGATTGTTTTTCTGGCCGGGGTGCAGCCTGCGCGCCAGCGTCAGGGTATCCAGCACCGGGCACAGATCGGCCACCTGTTCCTGCCAGTGACACAAGGTCAGCTCATGATTGATAAACCCCACATCAAAGGGCGCGTTGTGAATCACCAGCTCGGCACCCCGGATATAGGCGATAAAATCCTCGGCGATATCCGCGAACCGTGGCTTGTCGGTCAGGAATTCATTGGTGATACCGTGCACTTCGATTGCACCGGCATCGATTTCCCGGTCCGGTTGCAGGTACTGGTGAAATGTGTTGCCCGTCAGGCGCCGGCCGATCATCTCGACACAACCGATTTCGATAATCCGGTGTCCCTCGGAAGGTTCCAGGCCGGTGGTTTCCGTATCAAGAATGATCTGTCGCATGGTTATCCTCTAGTGCAGCATCGCGTTATCACAGCTCGTCAATCCCCCGGTTCGCCAGCAGATCGGCACGTTCGTTTTCCGGGTGGCCGCTGTGCCCTTTCACCCAGTGCCAGTCAATATCGTGGGCCTGTGCAGCCTGGTCCAGGCGTTGCCACAGGTCAACATTCTTTACCGGCTTGCGGTCGGCGGTTTTCCAGTTACGTTTTTTCCAGTTCGGCAACCACTGGGTAATACCATTGCGTACATAACTGGAATCCGTTGTCAGCGCCACCTTGCAGGGACGGGTAAGACTTTCCAGCGCACGAATCGCGGCCATCAGTTCCATGCGGTTATTCGTGGTATCCGCTTCGCCACCGTACAGTTCCTTTTCGTGACCGCCGTAACGCAACAGGGCACCCCAGCCACCGGGACCCGGGTTACCACGGCAGGCACCGTCGGTAAAGATTTCGACTTCAGCCATGACGCGGCACACTCCCGTGACCGGTCTCCGCCACGCCACCCGCCAGCAGTGAACGCTGGGGCCGCCAGCGTGGCTTGATCGGCGTGAGGGTCGCAAGCCGCTTGCGTGCCACCAGCACGTAAGCCGCGGCCAGAAACGGCCAGCGATCCCGGTGCAGGCGCTGCAACAGGCTTCGCTCCGACTGGGGCTTGCCGTAAAGCCAGGGTGGATGCGGGAACAGGTAGTGGGTCTGCAGGGTGTCGAAGCCAAGCAGCGACAACCAGTCCTTGAGGCGTGGCAGACTGATAAAACGCAGTGCCCAGGGCACCCGCCCCCGCCACCCCAGCAGCAGCTTGCGCAGCCCCCACCAGCCGAAAGGATTGAAGCCCACCACAACGAGGTGCCCTTCGGCGACCAGGCAGCGGTCGATTTCGCGCAATACCTGGTGTGGATTCCGCACCATTTCCAGCGCGTGCGGCAACACAAAAGCGTCAATACTGTCGGACTGCAGGGGCAGTTGCTCGGAGTTGCCGAGCAGGGCCGGTGCCTGTTGCAGGCCCTGGGTGCTCAGTGTCTGTACAAAGCGGTGCTGAATGCGGCTGCTTTCCAGGGCATCGGGCTGGCAGGCCGGGTCCAGCACCACCAGGTGGTAACCGAATACGTCGCTGAGAATGTCGCTCAAGCGCTGGTGCTCGGCCCGGGACAGCGCCTGGCCCAACGGCTGCCGGCACCAGGCGCGCAGCGCCCGCAGGCGTGCCGGGGTCGTGGGTGGACAGGGTTCTTGTGGCATAAGTTGTTCAATAATAACGCATCCGTGCCCCCCGGTTATAGCGCTTGACGGTCCAGGGCCGGGCTGTCAGCATACGCGGTCAGGTCGTGAAAAAGCGTTAATGTTCGCGCGTTTGGGGTAAATACCCGAACCCGTGGGCCGATAAGGACAGTATGGCCACAGATATCCCCAACGCCGCGCTTGGAATCGCACTGCTGGTGAGTGCCTGTACCATGCCGCCGGTAGCCACGGCGCCAACCGGACCGGCGCCATCCCGGACACCGGCGCAACCGCAGCAGGAGCACGCCGGACCCACCCTGCTGGCCGCCGCCCAGCCGGTAACCGGCGTCATTATCAGTGGCTACAAACCGCTGCCACCGGCCGACCTGTGGCAGCGGCTGCGCCCGGATTTCGACCTCCCTTTGCAAATGGACAACCCGCGTATCCGTGTTCAGCGGCAATGGTACGTCAAGCACCCGGAATACCTGCAGCGCGTCACCGAGCGGGCCAGACGCTACGCCTGGCATATCCACCAGGCATTGCAGGAGCGCGGCATGCCGGCGGAAATTGCGTTGCTGCCGATTGTGGAAAGTGCCTATGACCCGTTTGCCTATTCCCACGGCCGCGCCGCCGGCCTGTGGCAGTTCATTCCGGCGACCGGGAAACGATTCGGGCTGGCGCAGAACTGGTGGTACGACGGCCGCCGGGACGTGATCGATTCCACCCGTGCGGCGCTGGACTACCTGCAACACCTGCACAAACGTTTCAAGGGGGACTGGTTGCTGGCACTTGCCGCCTATAACTCCGGTGAGGGCACCGTTATCAAGGCCAGGCGACGCAATCGCAAGCAGGGCAAACCGACCGGTTTCTGGGACCTGAAACTGCCCCGGGAAACGCGCGCCTATGTGCCCAAGCTGATCGCGCTGGGACAACTGGTCAACGCGCCTTCCGACTATGGCATCGAACTCGACCCGGTTCCCGACCAGCCCTATTTCCAGACGGTGGCTACCGGCGGACAGATCGACCTGGCCGTGGCGGCAGACCTTGCCGGCATCGAACTCGACACGCTGTATCGGCTCAATCCCGGTTTCAACCAGTGGGCCACCGCACCCGAGGGTCCGCATCGCCTGCTGATACCCGCCGCCGCCGCCGACACATTCCGCGAGGCGATTGAACAGCTGCCGCCGGAAAAACGTGTCCAGTGGAAACGCGTAAAAATCAGGGCCGGCGAGACGCTGAGCCATATTGCCGGGCGCTACCATACGACTGTCGATGTACTGAAGCTGGCCAACCAGCTGCGCGGCACCTCGATCCGTGCCGGTAAATACCTGATGGTGCCCGTATCCAGCCAGGCCCCGGAAAGCTATAAGCTGAGTGCCGCGCAACGCCTGCAGCGCAAACAGAACAGCGCGCGCAAGGGCTACAGGACACGCCACGTTGTCCGCAGCGGCGATACGCTCTGGGACCTGTCACGTGAATACAAAGTCGGCGTACGCTCGCTGGCCTCCTGGAACGGGATGGCACCCGGCGATCCGCTGCGCGTCGGCCAGAAGCTGGTGGTGTGGACCCGCCAACTGTCGTCGAAAAGCCTGCACCCGGGCGCCCGGATGCGTCCGATTCACTACACGGTGCGCAAGGGGGATTCGCTGTCGCGCATTGCCAGCCGTTTCAACGTCACAGTGGCCGATTTGCGCAAATGGAATACGCTGCCGAAGGGCAAGTACCTGCAACCGGGCCAGCACATCAAGCTATATGTCGACGTGACCCGCCAGACGGGGGCGTGAACCGCTTATCTGAACTGCACTGACCGCCGCATTTCGTTCCAGGCACCGGTCCGCCCGTAAAAATTGAGAATGCGCTGATTGGTGACGACCGTGGCCGAATAATCCTCGGCCTGCATAGACTCGGTTTTCTCACCTGCCTGCCGGCGTAACGTCTGCCAGCCACCGGCGAGTACGCCATAGCCGGCGAAGCGCTGACTGGTAACCACCACGGCCACGCCATTGCCTACCTTGTAATCCCGGATACGCTCCTTGGCATTCAGGTCCAGGCTGTCAAAGCGGCCGGCCAGGGTATTGGACGCAATCACCTCGTCGCGCTCGACCACGAGGAACAGCACTTTTTCCACCTCGTCGGCAGCCACGGCTAACGGCAGGATCAGCAGCCCGGCCAGCGCACTTAATAATACTTTGCCCATGGCGCTCAACCCCAGTGCACGTGTAACGGCGCCTGCTCCAGTTCGTCAATGACCGCTTCGATACTGCCCGCCGACGGCAGCGGAGGATAAGACTGCCAGCCACCGCCCGCCGCCGGCACAGTCACCCGCCAGCGACCGCCCTCGAAACTCAGGCACAATAGCGGCACAGCCTCGCCTTCCGTTTTACCCGCCGAGTACTCGTTAATCACGAACCCGGTATCGTGCCGGTTCAGATACCACTGCGGCCCTCCCTCACCTGTGCGGCTGCGCTGCCGGCAGAAGTGCTCCAGGCGTTTGCGCGCCCGCTGCAGTTCCAGCAGTGACGGCGGCGGCGCCCTCAGTGTTCCGCGCCCATGGCCTGCGCCCGACGCTGGGTTTCCTGGCGCTGTTCGACACCCGCGGCGTGATCTGTATCCCACCCCTGCAGGTGCACACCGATCAGCCCGGTGAGGAACCCGGTATGTGCCGGCGAATCGTTCAACGCCGGTATATAGCTGAACTCCCCCCCGCCGCGCGACTGGAACAGTTCGCGGTTCTGCTGGTCGATTTCCTCCAGCGTTTCCAGGCAGTCGATGCTGAACCCCGGACAGATGACGTCAACCGAGGCCAGTTTCTGCTTGCCCCAGGCCGCCAGGGTCTTGTCGGTGTAGGGCTTCAACCATTCCTCGCGGCCGACGCGCGACTGAAAAGTCAGGGCCCACTGATCCTCGTTCAGCCCCAGCTCATCGGCCAGCAGCCGCGCTGTTTTCTGGCACTCGCAATGGTAAGGATCACCGGCCATGAAATAACGTTTCGGGATACCGTGGAATGACATCAGCAGCTTTTCCGGCTGCGGTCGGTCTTCCCAGTGCCGGCGCGCACTGTCGGCCAGGGCTCGGATATAATCCGGGTGATCGTGGTAGTGCTGGATAAAGCGTAGTTCCGGCACCCAGCGCCAGTGCCGCAGCACGCGGGTCACTTCGTCAAACACGGTTGCCGTGGTCGTTGCCGAGTACTGTGGGTAAAGAGGTACCACCAGGAGACGACGCATGCCGCGCTCGCGCAGGGTCTGCAGGGTCTTTTCGATCGAGGGTTTGCCGTAACGCATGGCCAGCGCCACTTCGACCCGTTGCGGTGTGTCCGCACTGAGCCGCTTCTGCAGCGCCTCGGTCAGGCGCTGCGATATCGACAGCAGTGGCGAACCTTCGTCGGTCCAGATGGACCGGTAAGCCCGGGCGACTTTTGCCGGCCGCAGGCGCAGAATCACCCCGTGCAGGATCAACCACCACAGCGGGCGGGACATCTCGACCACACGCGGATCCCACAGGAACTCGGCGAGGTAACGGCGTACCGCGTCCGGCGTCGGTGCGTCGGTCGTGCCCAGGTTGACCAGTAGCACACCGGTACAGTCATCCTGATCGTGGCGAAAATCATGAATCGCGGTATAGCCTGTCACGCTGTCTCAACTTGCCGGAGTGGGTATGCGGCGATGATAACAGATCTCAGTCGACGAGTTTCCTGACCGCCAGGCGCAGGATTTGCAATGCCTGTTTACGCCCCGTCAGACCATTCGCCGCAGCACAATCCGCCCAGCCGCGTTTCTGCAATAGCCGCATGATCACTACGGCCAATTCGGTCGCGTCCAGGCACTGCCCGGCACGGCCGTTCATCAGCTCGCGCAGGGCGAGGCGCCACAATGAGCCGATGGTGACTTCGGTGAGTCGCTGTTCATGGGAAAACGCCCGCAGGTCACGTTCATCGGCAGCGTCGAGTGATGGCGCGTATTCGCCGCCCTGCCGCAGCAAGCCCGGCACCAGTTCAGGCTCCAGGTCACGCAGGCTGTCGGATAACTGGTGGGGAAACTGGGCGAAGAACCGCTGGCGCGCCTCGGTCAGCAATGCCTGGCCACTGCGAGTCAGGGCCTGCAGAAATACGGCCGAGTGGGCGCCACTGCTGGCGCCTTTCTGAATACTCAGGCGCACGGGTAACCAGTCGAGCCCGTGCCAGAAATCGAGCAATCCCGGCGTGGTGCCGAAGCTGGCGCCGACATAATCGTAGCCCTTCGCGTCGAGCTGCGCCGTGATGTCGCGGATCAGACGGCTCCCCAGGCCGCGCCGTTGTAACGCAGGATGCACTG
>CBEUNK010000027.1:0-23779 GCA_965544455.1 uncultured Thiogranum sp. | reverse complement strand
CGCGAGATCCGCGAACCGGAGTACGGCTATGGGCTGGAAGGGCTGCTGCAGTACCGTGCGGCCAACCTGACCGGCATTCTGAACGGCATCGATGCCGATACCTGGAACCCGACAACCGACCACTGGATCGCGCGCCGTTACGACGTGCATACCCTGCAGCACAAACTGTTCAACAAGTTTACCCTGCAGCGCGACCACGGCCTGCCGGTCACCTCGCAGCCGATGCTGCTGGCGTACGTCGGCCGCCTGGTGGAACAGAAAGGCGTTGACCTGATCCTGGATAGTATCGACGCCCTCGCCGAACACGCCGTGCAGCTGGTCATGCTGGGCAGGGGTGACCGCAGTCTGGAGCGGCAGCTACAGACCGCAGCACAACGCTATCCAAAGCAGCTTGCAGTGCATATCGGTTACGACGAGCAGTTGGCACACCGCTTCGAGGCCGGTGCCGATGCCCTGCTGATGCCGTCGCGTTACGAGCCCTGCGGCCTGAACCAGATGTACAGCCAGCTGTATGGCACCATTCCCATCGTCCGGCGCACCGGCGGGCTCGCCGACAGCGTCATCGATTTCAGCCAGCAGACGCTCGACGAACACAGCGCCACCGGCTTCTGTTTCGACGAGGACAGCCCGGAAGCCCTGCTGGCCACCTGTCTCGGTGCCCTCTCCCTTTACCGCGACCAGCGCATTGACTGGTGGAAACTGGTTATCGCCGGCATGAAACGTGATTTTTCCTGGACCCAAAGTGCCGCGCAGTACAGTGAGCTCTATAGCCGGCTGCTCGCGCAGCGTCTGCACGGTGACGACAGCACGGTGATCGAGGCCTTACAGAACCCACTGCCGGGTGACAGCTCGTCCCGTACCGGCCAGCACCTGCATTAATAGACCCCTCGCACCTTCCACTCATCCGGAGACGGATTCAGGTAAAACTGTGTCTCGATATACTCGTTGGGGTAGTGGCGAAAATGGTGTTTGAGCAGGACCACCGGCACCATGCGCGGCACCCTGCCGTGGCGGTAGCCGTCGATAAGTTCCAGCAGTTCCTGCTTGTCCCGGGCCGAAAGCCGCTTTTTCAGGTATCCCATGATGTGCTGCAGGACATTGACGTGCTTGCGGACCGTGGCGCGTTTGCGCATGGCGGCCATGAAATGCGCGATATAGTCGTCTGCCAGCGCACTGACCGGCCCCCCACCGGCAGCCGCCACCCGCCGGCCGAGGGTACGGTAATCCTCGGGACTGTGCGCCATGAGCACCAGCTTGTGCCGGGCGTGAAAATCCACCAGGGCACGGGCGGTGAGGCGTTTTCGTCGGAGTTGCTGCCAGCGGTGCCAGACAAACACCCGCTCCAGGAAGTTGTCGCGCAGCCCGGCGTCGTTGAGACGACCTTCCTCCTCCACCGGCAGCAGAGGGTAGGCCCGCATGATTTCACGGGCGTAGAGCCCGACACCCTTGCGGCTGCGACCACGACTGCCATGCAAAGTAACACGCTCCATACCACAACTTGGTGACTTGCTCTTGAACAGATACCCGCTGATCGTCTTGAGGTCCCTGCAGGTCCGGTGGGCGAAACGTAGCAGCTCATCGGTTACGTCGAGGCTGTCATCCTTCACCCCCACGGCGCGTGGCGATGTGGGATCGCCGACCAGGTGGATGGTCGGACGGGGAACACCCAGGCCGATACCCATCTCGGGGCAGACTGGCAGGAAATCAAAGACCGCGCCCAGTTCATTCCTGATATAGGTGTCGAGCTTATGGTTGCCGTCGTAGCGCACCTTCTCGCCCAGCAGGCAGCTGGAAATGCCGATCGTGATCCTGTTAGTGTCCATGGAGACTCTGCAGCGGCACGTTCGGTGCTGCAGGACCGGCGGCGCCTCAGTCCAGCGCCGGCCCGAGAATGAATTCCACCGGTTCGAAACCGTGGTCTTCCAGCAATGCGGCGATATCCGCCCAGGTGTAATCCGGGTTTTCCTCTTCAACGCTGGCAATAAGACCGGTCACATGGCGGAAGGCTTCGTGAGCCTCAAATTCGTCCGGCACGCGTACCAGCCGGATGTCGGTGCAGTCTTTGGAAGGCAGGATCATAAGTGCGTCAGACATTGTATTCTCCTTCAGGCCGCCTGTTTCAGGCGCGCGAAATAAACTCCCGCGTCTCCGTGTTGATTTTTATCTTCTCGCCCGGCGTCAGGTACTCCGGCACCTGCACCACGAGACCGGTACTGAGTGTGGCGGGCTTGGTACGCGCCGATGAAGAAGCGGCTTTCATGCCGGGTGCGGTATCCTCGATTTCCAGCGTCACGGTGGCGGGCAGCTCTATTGCCAGCAACCGGCCTTCCGTAACCAGGGCGGTAATCCCTTCCAGGCCGTCACTGAGAAAGGGCAACTCATCGTGGACGGCGTCTTCGGCGAGGGTGTATTGCTCATAGGTTTCACCGTCCATGAAGGTGCAACCGTCGGCGTCCCGGTACAGCAACTGCACGGCGCGGCGCGCGATATCGACCGGCTCCACCACCTCTTCGCCCTTGAAACTGCGCTCGAACTTCTGCCCGCTGGCAACATCCTGCCCCCTGACTTTGTACAGGGTATTGCCGCTACGCGACGACGGGGCCTGCACCTGGACCTGCTTCACCACGATATTCTGGCCGGCACTCTGGAACACCATGCCTTTTTTCAGTTCATTGGCTTTCATCGTGCGGATTCTAGCAACAATCATTTCCCGCGCCCACGCTTTCCACTACCATAGCCCACCGATTTTCTACGCCACGAGGCTTGACGTGCAGGATTTCATCCCCGGCCAGCGCTGGGTCAGCAGTGCCGAACTCAACCTGGGTCTGGGTACAGTCATTGGTGCAGAGCACCGCACTGTGACCCTGGTGTTTCCCGCCTGCGGTGAAACCCGCACCTATGCCCGGCAAAGTGCACCCCTGTCGCGGGTCGCTTTTGCCCCGGGCGACAGCATTATCAGCAGCGACGACGTAGCCCTGACCGTCGAGTCGGTCAGCGAGCACGACGGCCTCGTGACCTACCACGGCGTCGATGAACACGGTGACCGGCTGTCGATCGAAGAACAGGCGTTGAATCCCTTTATGCAACTCAACCGCCCCGGTGAACGCCTGTTCAGCCACCAGGTCGACGCCCTGCCCCTGTTCGAACTGCGGCGCCAGTCCTGGGCCCACCTGCACCGCCTGCTGCAGTCGGACCTGTATGGCCTGACCGGCTGTCGCACCAGCCTGATTCCACACCAGCTGTATATCGCCCACGAGGTCGGCCACCGCCATGCGCCGCGCGTACTGCTCGCCGACGAGGTGGGGCTCGGCAAAACCATCGAGGCCGGCCTGATCCTGCACCAGCAGCTGCTGACCGAACGTGCAAAGCGCGTTCTGATTGTTGTACCGGAAAGCCTCGTGCATCAGTGGCTGGTTGAAATGTTGAGGCGTTTCAACCTGATGTTCAGCATCTTTAATGTGGAACGTTGTGAAGCCATCGAGGCCAGCGGCACGGCGGACAACCCGTTTCACAGCGCCCAGCAGGTGTTGTGCAGCCTGGAGTTCCTGGCGGCCAATCCCCGACATTTCAGCCAGGCGCTGGACGGTGACTGGGACCTGCTGGTGGTCGACGAGGCGCATCACCTCCACTGGTCACCCGATCACGCCAGCCTTGAATACCGGCTGGTTGAACAGCTGGCCACGCGTTGCCGCGGTGTGCTGCTGCTGACGGCCACACCGGAACAACTGGGCCGCGCCAGCCATTTTGCCCGCCTGCGGTTACTGGATCCGCACCGCTTTCCGGATCTCGATGCCTTTATCCGCGAAGAGGAACGTTATGAACCGGTTGCCCGGGCGGTGGCACACCTGTTGAGTGACGAACCGCTGGACGATGACAACCGCGCCGCCCTCGAACGAACCCTGGGGGGTGACGACAACGATAGCCTGCTGGATACCCTGCAACAGACGGCGGCCGATGATGAACGGCACCGGGCCGCCCGCCACCAACTGATCGACCGCCTGCTCGACCGCCACGGAACCGGCCGGGTACTGTTCAGGAATACACGCAGCGCCGTGCAGGGCTTCCCCGAGCGACACCTGAACAGCCACCCGCTCGCCATGCCACCGGCCTATGCCGACTGCCTGGCTGAATCCGCGACGCAGGATGCCGTCGAACGGCACCTGTACCCGGAACGCTGCTATGCCGACAGCGGACAATTGCCTGCATGGACGCGCTTCGATCCCCGGGTCAGTTGGCTGGCACAACAGCTTTCGAGCCTGAAACCCGAAAAAATACTCGTGATTACGGCACACGCCGGCACTGCTGTCGAACTGGCCGATACCCTGCACAACCAGTTCGGTCTGCACGCCGCGGTCTTCCACGAAGGCCTGAGCCTGGTGGAACGTGACCGCGCCGCGGCCTATTTTGCCGATCGTGAATTCGGCACCCAGGCACTGATCTGTTCGGAAATCGGCAGCGAAGGCCGCAACTTCCAGTTTGCGCACCACCTGGTACTGTTTGACCTGCCGCTGAATCCGGATCTGCTGGAACAGCGCATCGGCCGGCTCGATCGCATCGGTCAGACGCAGCGCGTGGAGATTCACGTGCCGTTTCTGGAAAACACGGCGCAGGCCGTCCTGCACGACTGGTATCACCAGGGCCTTGCGGCGTTTGAACATACCTGCCCCGCGGGACCACAGATCTTTACAGCGCAACAGTCCAGGTTACACACGCTGCTGGCCGAGCCCACCGCGTCGGCCGGCCACCTGATTGAAGAGGCCGCGCATATGAATCGCGACCTCAATATTGCCTTGCAACGTGGCCGTGATCGTTTACTGGAATACAACTCCTGCCGCCAGCCGGCGGCCGACCGGCTGTGTGCGCGGGCCCGCGACATGGAAGATGCCGCGACCATCGCCGGTTACATGGACAAGCTGTTCGATGCCTTCGGTGCCGAACACCAGCCGCACAGCGAGGGTTGCATGATCGTCCATCCCGGCGACCACATGCTGCACCCGTTGCCCGGCCTGCCCGACGACGGCCTGACAGTCACCTACGACCGCGATATTGCCCTGGCCTTCGAGGACACCCAATACCTGAGCTGGGAACACCCGCTGGTGCGCGACAGCATCGAGATGCTGCTCAGCAGCGAACTGGGGAACTGCAGCGTCTGCGCCGTCCGCTATCCCGGTGTTCGCGCCGGCACCCTGTTGCTGGAGTGCCTGTTTATCGTCGAAAGCGGCCATCAGCAACTGGCGGGGCGTTATCACCTGCCGCCGGCGCTGATACGTATCGTACTCGACGAACAGGGCGGGCAACATGACGAAAATCTGACGCCCGCCTTGATCAGTGCACACAATGTGACAGTTGACACAGAAACGGCACGGCAAGTGATACAGGCACGCGAACCGGTGTTGCGCACTTTGTTACAGGACTGTGTACAGCTTGCGGAAGCCCGCGCACCGGACATCATCGACCATGCCAGCCAGGGTAGCCGACAAGCCCTGCAGAACGAGCTCGAGCGCCTACGTGCACTGTTACGGGTCAATTCCAGTATCCGGCGCGAGGAAGTGGAATTTTTTGAACGCCAGCAGCAACTGCTTACAGATACCCTGCGCTCCGCCAGCCCGCGCCTGGATGCCGTTCGGGTGATGGTGGCGACGTGAAGCAACAAATTCTTTACAACGGTGTTTTTTTTGGAATTTCGGTTATACTATGGGCGTTACTCCATGCAGCGGACTCAACATTCATTCTCCGGCCGACTGCTGAGTAACATGAAATTTGGTTGCACGTTCTATAGGTCGCCTCAGAAGAACCACTAGGTAACTCCTGAACTTTACCTTTAACGATCGGCAATTGAACACGCACTTTTTATATTTTTGATTGAGGTAATTTTCATGACAACAGGTACCGTTAAATGGTTTAACGAATCCAAAGGTTTTGGTTTTATTGCACCCTCCGACGGTGGCGATGATGTGTTCGTGCACTTCTCTGCCATTCAGGGCAACGGATTCAAGACACTGGCCGAAGGCCAGACAGTCGAGTTCGAAGTCGAGCAGGGCCCCAAGGGCCTGCAGGCCGCCAAGGTTATGCCACAGTAAACCGGCTGTTCTGCACGCTTAAAGGGAACCCCGCTTCTGGCGGGGTTCTTTTTTTCCAGTCATGCTTATCATTAACCGCCATCTCCATCTCGCCGACAACGAATTTCGGGTCACCCCAATCCGCGCCCAGGGGCCAGGGGGCCAGAACGTCAACAAGGTCTCCAGCGCCATACATCTGCGGTTTGATATAGCCGCGTCGTCGCTACCCCAGGACCTGAAACAGAAATTACTCGCCCAGGCGGATCACCGCGTGACCAAGGAAGGCGTTTTTATCATCAAGGCCGGCGAACACCGCAGTCAGGATAAAAACCGCCGTGCCGCACTGGAACGCCTGGCACAGTTCATACGCCAGGCAACGTTGACGCGATCACCACGCATCGCCACCCGGCCCAGCCGCAGCGCACGGCAGAAACGCCTGGACAGCAAGGCCCGGCGCGGACGTACGAAGGCGTTACGTGGCAAGGTTCACGAGTAATGTAAAGCGCCGGCAGTAGCGACTTCCGGCGGTCAGCCCTGGCTATCCTGTTGCCCGGCCTCAAGTGCTTCGCTGGCCTCCAGCCAGTCGCGCTCCAGGCATTCACAGCGCTCGTCGAGTTCGGCTTTATCCCGCAGTAGTACCTTCAGTTGCTGTTTGTTGGCGTCGCTGTACAGTGCGCTGTCAGCCAGCCGGGTTTCCAGTTTGTTTTTCTCCACCTCGGCGGCTTCCAACGCCTGTTCGGCACGGGCAACCTGCTGGCGCAGCGGTTGCAGGCGCTTGCGCTGTTCGGCCTGCTCGCGTTTCTGCTGCTTGCGAGTTGCCGCACTGTTAGTACCTGCCGGCACGTCACTGTCCACCGCCCGTCGCGCCTGCGCCATCAGCCATTGCGGGTATTCGTCGAGCGACAGTCCGAAGGCTTCAACGCGCCCGTCATGTACCAGCAGCAACTCGTCGCAACATACCTTGAGCAGATAGCGGTCGTGGGATACCAGCACCATGGCACCGCTGAATTCCTGCAGGGCCTGCGCCACCGCCTGGCGCATTTCCAGGTCAAGGTGATTGGTCGGTTCGTCGAGCAGCAGCAGATTGGGTTTCTGATACACCAGCAGGGCCAGGGCCAGGCGCGATTTTTCACCACCTGAAAACGGCGCCGTCGCCATGGCGGCGCGGTCGCCGCTGAAACCGAAACCGCCCAGGTAATCGCGCAGATCCTGTTCGCGTGCCAGCGGGTCGAGCTGCTGCAGGTGTTCCAGCGGCGAATGTTCGGGGTGCAACTGTTCCACCTGGTGCTGGGCGAAATAACCCACCTTCAGGTCACGCGTGGCTTCCAACCGGCCAAGCAGCGGCTCGAGCTGACCGGCCAACAGCTTGATCAGGGTGGATTTGCCGGCACCGTTGGGTCCCAGCAGCCCGATCCGGTCACCTGGCGACAGGTTCAGGCGAACATCGGCAATCACCGCGGTGCCGTCATAACCGGCGCTGACCCGGTCGAGGTGCAGCAGTGTACGCGGGAGTTTATCCGGTTCCCGCAGCGAAAAGTGGAACGGCGAATCAACATGCGCCGGCGCTATGTCGCGCATGCGCTGCAGTGCCTTGAGCCGGCTCTGCGCCTGCCTGGCCTTGCTGGCCTTGGCGCGGAAGCGGTCGATATAGGACTGCACGTGAGCTACCTCGCGCTGTTGTTTGCGATATTCGGCCTGCTGGCCGGCGAGATGCTCGGTGCGCAGGTGTTCGAACGCCGAATAATTACCGTTATACAATTTCACACCGTGCCGTTCGATATGCAGTATCCGGCCGGCCACGCTGTCGAGAAATTCTCGATCATGGGAAATCAGCAGCAGCGTACCGGGATAGGCACGCAACCAGCCCTCCAGCCAGATCACCGCATCCAGATCGAGGTGGTTGGTGGGTTCGTCCAGCAACAACAGATCAGAGCGGCACATCAGTGCCTGTGCCAGGTTGAGGCGCATGCGCCACCCACCGGAAAAGGCGTTGACCGGCCGGTCGAGATCAGCGTTACCGAACCCCAGCCCGTGCAGCAGGCGTGCCGCGCGGCTGCGCGCCGTGTACCCGTCGATGGCTTCCAGCCCGGCGTGCAGTTCGGCGAGGCGCTCGCCTTGCCCGGCCGCCTGCGCTGCCTGCAGCGCGCGCTGCAGGCGGCGCAGGCCGGTATCACCATCGATCACGAATTCGATCGCGGGCCGGGTGCTGCCGGGCAGTTCCTGCGCAACGTGGGCCAGTTGCCAGTCGGCGGGCACCTGTACCTCGCCGCTGTCCGCGTGCAACTCGTCGCGCAACAGGGCAAACAGGCTGGACTTGCCGGACCCGTTGGCACCGGTGACACCGACCTTCTGCCCGGGGTGAATCTGGAAGCTGGCGTGTTCGAACAGCAGCCGCGCGCCGCGGCGCAGGCCAACATCGATAAATTGCAACATGCAGCTATTTTAACGGTTTAGCAGCCCGCCGCCCATTGACAGGCCCCGGCAATGGGCGCCCGCATGTCTGCGGGGCACCTCACTGTTACTGGAGAAACGGATACGAGACAGATAAACTGCTTTTTTTGTCAATGGAAGACCGTTGCGTGCCGCACTACAACCCGCCACCCGATACCGGCCTCGACCTTATCCACCAGGATAAGGCCCTGCTGGTACTGAATAAACCGAGTGGCCTCCTGTCGGTGCCGGGGCGAGGCGAGGACAAGCAGGATTCATTGCTGACGCGCGCCAGAGCACGTTTTGCGGACGCCGAATGCGTGCACCGGCTGGACATGGAAACCTCCGGACTGATGATCCTGGCACGTGGCAAACAGGTGCAGCGTGTGCTCAACCGCCTGTTTCAGCAGCGCCTGGTCCGGAAACAGTATGTCGCCGTGGTGGCGGGCAAAATGGAGCCCCCCGAGGGCGAAATCTGTCTCCCCCTGATCTGCGACTGGCCCAACCGACCACGGCAGAAGGTCGATCACGTGCATGGCAAGGCAAGCTTTACGCGTTTCAGCGTTCTCGGTCACGATGCGCGGCGGCACACCACCCGCGTGGCACTGCGCCCAGAAACCGGCCGCAGCCACCAGCTGCGGGTACACATGCAGTCCCTGGGACACAGCATTCTGGGTGACCGGCTGTATGCCCCGCCGGAAACGTGCGCCCAGGCACAGCGGCTGCTGTTGCACGCCAGCGCACTCACCTTCAGCCACCCACTGACCACGCGGCAGACTCACTTTTACAGTCATGCACCTTTCTGAGCCCGCCCTTCAAGAATGACTATGCAGCTAGATAACTATTATTCCGCCAATGGCGACCACGTGAATATCAGCCGGCTACAGGCCAGTAACTTTGCCAAGGGCGTCGCCGGCGATTTCAACCCCATACACAATATCGACGCCAAACGTTTCTGCGTACCCGGGGATCTGCTGTTCGCTCTTGCGCTGCAGCGTTACGGTCTCAGTGAACAGATGCAAGTCGTCTTCGCGGGCATGGTCGGCGATGCCGTGACACTGGATTTTGCCCACACCGACGCCTCCACCATCGACATCGCCGACATCACCGGAAAAACGTTTCTGCATCTGGAGCGCGCCGGTACACGCACGGTCGATGCCTCGCGGGTCAACGATCTGACCCGCTGTTATGTTCGTTTTTCCGGACAGACCTTTCCGCATATTCTCGTACCCATGCTGCAGCAGCACCAGGTAATGCTGAATCCCAAACGGCCATTCGTGATTTACGAAAGCATGAACATCGATCTCCGCACGCTGGAATTCGAAACGCCGCGACTGGAGCTGGATAGAAGCTCCCTAAAAGTGGCGGGCAAGCGCGGTGAAGCCCGGCTGCACTTCAAGGTGCTGGATCGTGATCGAGAGATCGGTAGCGGCGCCAAGACCATGTTACTCAGCGGGTTACAGGCCTACAGCCAGGAAATGGCCGACAGCCTGGTGGAAGACTACACCGCAAACAAAACGGCTTACGGGACACTGCCACACTGAATCCGCCGTTGACATGACCCCCGCCTGTTACGCCCAACGCCTGTTAAACCCGTTTCGCGGTGTCATGAATATCATCGAGTACCAGGGCGCCGAAGCGGTGACTACCGATGGCCTGAACTGGGATATCTACGTGCGCGATACCGGCCTGGTCGAAGATATGGCCGACAGTCACAAGGTGCAGACCAGTGACATCCGTTATGGCAGCTGGTCGAAGCAACAGGGTCTCAAGCGCGGCGCCATTTACCCGTCCGACGATTTCAAAATACTGGAACACCGCGGCGCGGTCGTCTATGACTACCTGCTGCACCACCAGGAAGATATTCCTTTCCCGTTCCGGGACAATTACGAACTCTGGCTGCTTGATGAGCGGAACCTGCCGCTGGCACTGCTGAACAGCGCCATACGTGAAGAGGATATCGACTTTGACGCGCGGATCGACTGGCGTGCCGGAATAGAATGCGGTAAACACTTCCGCTCGGCCGCCGCTGACACCCCGAGTGCCGGTGCCTGCCTGACCACATTCATCAATGCCCTGGCCGGCAAGACACCCCGCGCGCAGTGGTTCCGGCGCGTTGCAGGGGGAACCGCGACCGGCCTCGCCGGCATAAACCTGCCCACGGCACTCGGGTCGCGTCACCTTGATGACACCGCCTTCCCGGAATTCTTCGTGCGTGAACACGAAGGTGACCACCGGCATCAACAACTGCTGGCGGACTTTATCGCCTGGCAGGCGCCCTGCCTGCTGCTGTTACAGCACCTCGACCGGCAAACCCGCGCGCATTTTGAACAACTGGCCATGCGGCGAGCGCTTTCGGTACAACAACATTACCGTCTCTACCCCGCTATTATCGATAGCGATGCCATCAAGGCGGCACGCGTCGAAGCCCTGCTGCGGGCAGGCGAACCTGACACGGATAGTGAAGACGAGGCCATGGCAACTTATTACATAGAGCTGAACGTAACGCGCACGAACTGACGGGCTGTGCCTGATCCCACAGCAGCCGACAAGGGAAGTTTCAATGAAATCATCGAACAGAACTGAGAACCCGTTCAAATTCCCGCATATCTGATCGCCGCTTTCCCCCGAGCCGGTAAAGCCGCCATTCGCCGTACCGATACAGCGGTAAGTGCGACGGGTATGCGCCATGACTCCAATCAGTGCAGTTACATCTTCCTGGACGGCCTATCGTCTCGCCGTTGCGCTGGCTGCGGCGCTTGCCATCTGGATCAGTTACACGTTACCGGTGCAACGGCTTGAAGGTCTGTTGCCGGACCTGGCTGGCCGGTTCATGCCGGAGGTGGCGCCATCTGATGAAGTGGTTGCGGTTGGTATTGATGCCGCCAGCCTGGATCCGGATGGCGCCTGGCCGTGGCCCCGCAACCGGTTGGCTGAGGTAATTGAACAGCTGCAACGCTTTCATCCCAGGCTTATCGCGCTGAGACTGCCCTTGCATGGAACCGAGACACCGGCAACGGTAGGCGCTCTAACTGCCGAACTCCGATCCCTTGGTCCACCGCTGCGCAATCAGGCGCGCAACTGGCTGCAGCAGCTGGATACCGACGCCCGGCTGGCACACACCCTGAAACAGGCCGGTAATATAGTACTGTTTGCGCCCCATAACCCGCGGGATAACGGCACTGGACCAGCGGCAGATGCGCCACCCTCATTGGTACTGGCCACAACACAGCCGGATCACACCTGGTACCAGGCAGTGGTTCGGTTTCTGGTGTCAGCACCGGCCACATCCAACACTGGTGCCGAATGGCCTTTGCCGATCTTCCGCGACAACGCCCTGGGCACAGGCGTCGGTGCCGCTTATCAGCCGGCGCAGCGGGTTTACGGTGTCCCGCTGGTGACAAAAAGCAGCACTGGCTATCTGCCGGGCTTCGAGCTCGCCCTGCTGGCGGCCCAACGCGGCCATCCAGCCATCTCGGTAAAACCCGGGGCCGGCATCAGCATCGGCCATGACAGGTCCATTGCAACACCTGACCTGCGTTATTATCCACGCCCCGCCAGGCCGGTGCCGTTCTATACGCTGCGGCAGATCCGGGAAGACACCGGCCTCGGCGATCAACTGCGTGATAAAACAGTTATCCTGGGGCTGACGGCAAAACCCGCTTCGCCACTATTGCACGCGCCGTCCGGGCAACGCTACAACCCGCTCACCTGGTCCGCACACGTGGTCGACAGCCTGCTCGTCGGCAACGCGTACACCATGACAACGTGGTTTTACGGCGCACAGCGCGGGCTGATATTACTGTTTGCCCTGTATCTGCTGATACTGCCGTCGACCTGGCACCGCCTGCGGGCACCGATCATGTCCGGGCTGCTGGTGACGCTGGCGTTCAACGCGGGCCTGCTCACCCTGATCCTGCAACAGTTATGGATACCGGTAACCGGTCCGGTGGTATTCCTGGCGACTACCCAACTGTTTCTGTCAGTGGCCAGCCGCAGGCAGGCCACGCTGTTGGCGCTGGGGCAGCAGCTCGTCGAAGCACGGGTGGCACTGGGGCGGCAGTTACAGTCGCAGGGGCAGCTGGAGCTGGCGATGGAACAGTTTGCTCCCTGCCTGCCGGCACCATCGGCACAGGAGTCGGCTTACGAGCTGGGTCTGGAGCACGAGCGCCGCCGCCAGGCTAACCGGGCGCAGGCGATCTTCGCCAGACTGGCGGGCAGCGCCGGTGGCTACCGGGATGCCGCTCAACGCAGCCGCCGACTTGCCGATCTGTCGGCGCGCTTCCCCGGGGCAACAGACACCCCCGCCGCCAACTCGACCCTGGTACTCGACGAGCCGGTTATGGAACTACCGGTACTGGGGCGATACCGGCTGGAACGTGAACTGGGCCGGGGCGCCATGGGTAGCGTCTACCTGGCCAGTGACCCGACTATCGGCCGCCAGGTGGCCATCAAGACCCTGCCCCTCCGGGAACATTACGAAGCGCGCGAGCAGGAAGCCATTGCCCGGCGTTTTCTGCAGGAAGCGGAAGCTGTCGGGCGCCTGGCACATCCGAATATCGTCAGTATCCACGATGCCGGGCAGGAACACGACCTTGCCTACATGGCCATGGACTACGTTGAGGGCGACAGCCTGGATGCCTGGACCGGTGAATCCGCACTGCTGCCGGTATGGGAAGTTCTCGATATCGCTGCGCAGGTCGCCGACGCACTGGATTATGCCCATCAGCGCAAGGTTGTACACCGTGATATCAAACCGGCCAACATTATTTATGACCGGGACAGCGGTATCGTAAAGATCACCGATTTCGGCATTGCCCGGATACTGGACAACAAGCGCACCCGAACCGGCACCGTGCTGGGCACGCCTTCGTACATGTCGCCCGAACAGGTCGCCGGGCACAAGGTCAATGGGCAATCAGACCTGTTTTCACTGGGGGCAACACTGTTCCAGTTGCTGACCGGTCACCTGCCTTTTCACGGTGATTCGGTTGCCACGCTGATGTACCGGATTGCCAACCAGAAAACACCATCACTGCGCAGCTACCGGCGGGGCCTGCCGGTGTGTGTTGGCCGCCTGCTGGGCCGTGCCCTGCAGAAAGTACCGGCCAGGCGTTTTGCCAATGGTGCGGACATGGCGGTAGCACTCCGCAAGTGCCGCGCACAATTCAAGGGGGGTCGGCGCAGGACGGCCTGATCCAGACACATCGAGCACCCACGGAGGTCACTGAAAATGTTTAAACTCCTACAGATTGTCGACGGCAACGTCGTCGCCGAACACGCACTGACGGAAACGGCACTGACCATCGGGCGCAAGCCCGGCAATACCCTGCAACCCGATGACGCCAGCATCAGTGGACACCATGCCCGCATCAGGCTTGTACCCAGTGCCTACCTGGAAGACAGCCTGGAAGCCACGCTGGAAGACCTGGACAGCACCAACGGCACATTGGTCAACGGCAAGCCGGTGCACCGGCACCTGCTGAAACACGGCGATACGTTAACCATTGGCACACTTACCTTCAGGTTCATCGACGAGCAGGCACTCGCGCTGGAGGGTACGCGGATACTGCTTCAGGAAGACAGCTGAGAACGGGTGAACTTGAGCAGCAGCAACACCAGCGGGGTGCCGTGCAGAAACAGGTCGAAAATATCTATGGGTTTGACCAGCGACCCGTCGGCCAGCATTTTCAGCTTTTGCCAGAGGTGTGGCTCAGGGGCAAACGGCGCCAGTGCCAGAAAAATCGCAAGCGGGAGAAGTATACTGTAAGGGATCCGGTCCAGCCAGCGCATTGCGACTAGCTCCCGGTAAACATGAGGCCGATACCCGAAGCCTCGCAACGCACGATTTCCGCGTCCAGCACCGGCGCGTCATCGATGTCCAGCGCCTGTATCTGCACCCGCTCGCCGACCGGCAGGTCGGCACAGTTGCCGGTGAACAGAAACACGCCGCTGTCCGACATGTCGCGCATGGTGACCTCGATCTCGCCTATTGATGGATGCATCAGTCTGACCCGGGCATCGAAGGCGGTCCGTACGTGTCTTCTTCTTTCTTCTTTTTTCATGCCGTTTGTTCTGTTTCTGTGTGCGTCGCCTGGCCAAATATAACGGCTTCCCGGCCCGGTTGCCAGACCGGGTATTTTTCCATGACAGCGGCGAACAGCTCACTGTCAAGCAGTGCTGTCAGCCAGCGCTGCAGCTGCGGATAGGGCGCCTGGTCAAACCAGGCTTTGTCAACAAAGGCGAACTGACGAATAAAAGGGAAGACGCCGATATCGGCAATCGACAGCCGATCGCCCAGCAGATACGGGTGTTCGCCGAGCTGATCTTCCAGTTCCTGGAGAAATGCCTCGCATTCACCGCGATAGTAGTCCGCCGGGTGTTCGGGGTAACGATCGGCGTACTTGTAATGATCCAGGTCGGTCTTGAAGGAGAAATCGTTCATCTCGATCCACTGCCCGGCTGCGATCAGGGTTGCTTCGCCCTCACCCAGCCAGCCGTCCGGATCATACTGGCGCACGGCCCACAAAACGATATCCCAGCTTTCATCGATCACCCGGCCGTCCCGTAGTTGCAGCACAGGGACGGTCGGATTTTCCGGCAGCAGGGTGCGCAGGCTGTCAGGCACCGCCTTCAGGTCAACTTCACGCAGTTCGACTTGTACACCACTGTAGAACAACGCCAGGCGTGCGCGCATGGCGTAGGGGCAACGCCTGAAACTGTAGAGTATCGGTAACGCCGGAAGATCGCTTGTCTGAACCATGTGATTTATTCGTCATTCCCTGGTTCAGTGCCATCATACTGCAAAGCATGAAAAACAGGCACTATTCCGCGGAAACTCAGCTGTTTTTACGGGGTTTGGTACGCGCGGTGGGTTGTGCTTCCAGTGGATCATCCGGCCAGTGGTGTTTCGGATAGCGGCCCTGTAGTTCTTTTTTCACCTCCCGGTAACTGCCTTGCCAGAAAGCGCCCAGATCCTGCGTCACCTGCACGGGCCGCCGGGCCGGTGACAGCAGGTGCAACAGCACCGGCACACGGCCCTCTGCGAGGCGCGGCGTGTCGGCGAGGCCGAACATTTCCTGCAGGCGCACCGCCAGCACCGGCGTCGGTCCGGTGTAGTCCAGCCGTATGCGGGAACCGCTGGGGACCTGGAGCTGCGCCGGCGCCAGGCGTTCCAGCTGTTGCTGCTGCCCCCAGCCCAGCTTCGCCAGCAGTGCCGCACGCAGGTCCAGGCGCTTCAGCTGTGTCAGGCGGGTTATCCCGTTGAGAAACGGCAACAGCCAGTCCTCAATACCGGCAAGCAGAGCCGGCGTGGAAAAATCCGGCCAGTCGTCCGGGTCGAGCCGGTGCAGGAAGCTCACCCGCGCCTGCAGCTGGCGCAGCCTGTCATCCCAGGGCAGACAGTCCAGCCCGTTCCGGCGAATGCCGTCAAGCATGGCACGCTGAACAGCCGAGCCGTCCGGGTCGGCCAGCGGACGGTCGTCGAGGACCAGTTCGCCGAGCCGTTGTTGTAGCCGCGCCTGGACGGCCTGTTCGCCGGTGTCCCAGCTAACGAACGACGTTTCCTCTATCAGGTCGGCGTGAAACGCCAGCAGCTGTTCAGTGTGCAGCGCCGCTGCCAGAAAGATGCGCGCCTCGCGTTCTCCGTCCAGGTGGGCGGCGACAATCATGGCCTCGGCAGCCAGCGGCTCGGCCTGGCGAAAACGTGCGCCCCGGCCGTTGCTGAGTAAAAACCGGTTATCCCGGCCGGGGCGGCGTTGTGCGATACGGTCCGGGTAGGCGAAGGCCAGCAATACACCGCACAATGCCAGGTCGTCCCGATCGTTGCGATCACACCGGGCACCGAGCTGACGGCACCACTGTGTCGCCATGGTACGCAGCGGCGCGCGCCTGGCCACAGCGTGCCGGCCGAGGTCGGCACCGCGCAGCCATTCCACCCGCAAGCGCAGGTCACTGTCTTCGCCACGCAAGGGATCCGGCTCACTCAAAAGCGCGGCCAGTTCGCAGGCCAGTTGGACGTACCCCTGTTCGCTGCCGCGTATCATCATGTGTGCCAGGCGCGGATGTACGCCGAGCCGCGCGATGGTACGGCCGTGGGCGGTAATGGCACCGCGGGCATCGATTGCGTCCAGCCGCTGTAACAACGCCCGGGCCTGTGCCACGTGGCCCGCCGGGGGGTTATCCAGCCAGCGCAACTGCCGGCAGTCCGGTACACCCCAGAGCGCAAGCTCCAGCACCAGGGGCGCCAGGTCGGCATGCAGAATCTCCGGCGGCGTTTGTGCAAGCAGGTGACGGTGCGCGGACCACAAGCGGTAACAAATACCGGCCTCCAGACGCCCGGCACGACCGGCGCGCTGGTCCGCCGCCGCCTGCGACACCGGCAGGGTGACCAGCCGGTCAAGCCCGGTGTTGGGATCAAAACGGGCCTGCCGCGACAGGCCCGCGTCGACCACCAGCCGGATGCCCTCGATGGTCAGGCTGGTTTCGGCAATTGCCGTCGCCAGCACAATTTTACGTTGCCCCACCGGTGGCGGCCGGATCGCGGCGTCCTGCGCACGGGCCTCCAACTGGCCGTACAACGGTGCCAGTTGCACATCCGGCGGCAAGGACAGCCGATCCAGAGCATTATGGACCTGGCGGATTTCCGCCACACCGGGCAGAAAAGCCAGCAGGCTGCCGCTTTCCACCTGTACTTCCCGCGCGATAAAGGCCGCCGCTTCGTCACAGAAAGCACGGCGCTGCCGCGCATAATCAACGCGCAGCGCCTGATAACGGATATCCACGGGATAGCTGCGTCCTGCGCTGCTGATAACCGGCACGCCGCCCATTAATGCCGCAACCGCCTCACCGTCGAGTGTCGCCGACATAACCAGCAGGCGCAGGTCTTCACGCAGCGCACCCTGGCTGTCGAGACACAGGGCCAGGCCCAGGTCGGCCTGCAGGCTGCGCTCGTGGAACTCGTCGAAGATGACCAGGCCGACACCGTCCAGGGCGGGATCGTCCTGTAACAGCCGGCTGAGTACGCCTTCCGTCACGACTTCAATACGGGTGCGCGGGCCGACCCGGCTGTCCAGGCGTACCCGGTAACCGACGGTTTCGCCGGTGCGTTCGTGCAGTGACTGTGCCATAAACCGTGCCGCGGCACGGGCGGCCAGCCGGCGGGGTTCCAGGAGGACTATTTTTCGACCCCCCAGCCAGTCGCAGTCGAGCAGAGCCAGCGGCACGCGCGTGGTCTTGCCCGCCCCCGGGGCGGCCTGCAATACCAGGCCGGTGTGCTCTGCCAGCGCCTGTCGCACCTCGGGCAACAGGGCATCGATCGGGAATTTCGGCACTGTAGCGCTTTACTCGGTCGTGGGCTTGTGAGACGGCTTGGTCAGAATGAACCAGGCACCGTAAAGCATCACCAGTGCAACGAGCCATTTCAACCAGGTACTGGTGGCGGTAAACGCCAGCAGGTAAACCAGGCTGGTGACCATCATGACGATGGCCAGCACCTTGGCGCGTGGGGGAATCACTCGGTAGCGGTGCCACTGCTGCAGTGGCGGACCGAATACGCGGTGATGATAGAGCCAGTCGTGAAAACGATCGGAACTGCGGGAAAAAGCCCACAGCGCCAGCAACATAAACACCGTAGTCGGCAGTCCCGGTACCACAGTGCCAACCGCACCCAGGCTGAAGAACATCACGCCGAACAGTAAATAAACCGGTTTCATCACATCCCGTCCGCCGTTACCGGCGATTGTGCAAATCACCACCCGCTCTTTGATATCCTTCCGGCAGGACAATAACCCTGGCAGGTGAATTTGTGTTATTAATGATTCTAAACCAGGTCAAGGTGTTCCTCCATGAACAAAACCATGCACTCGACAGACCGCCTCTCCGGCAACGGCTGCTCCGGTGTAGTCTGCACGCTTACCCGGGCGCTGCTGCTGTTGCTGCTGCTGAGCGGTTCCCAGTGTACGGAAACCGTCGTCACCACCGAGGTCAATTCGTCGCAGAAGATTTCCGCGGACAAGGGGAATTTCAATGTCGGTCTGGACGCCGGTGACAACTTCGGCGCCGCCCTCGCCACTATCGGTGACCTCGAAGCGGACGGGGTGATCGACCTGGCAGTCGGGGTCCCGGGCGATGACACCGGCGGTGACAACCGGGGTGCGGTCTGGGTGCTGTTCATGGACAGCAACGGGCAGGTGGACAAGGCCGCTGAAATTGCCCAGGGCACCGGCGGCTTTGGCAATAATCTCGACAATGACGACCGCTTCGGCAGCGCTGTCAGCGGTATCGGCGACCTGAATGGCGACGGCACCCGGGACCTGGCGGTGGGCGCGCCGCTGGACGACGACGGTGGTGATGATCGGGGAGCAGCCTGGATCCTGTTTCTCAATACCGATGGCAGCGTACGATCAAGCCGGAAACTGTCGGACCGGCAGGGCGGTTTCACAGACGATCTCGGCAACGGCGACCGCTTCGGCAGTGCCATTACACGCCTGGGTGATATCGATGGCGACGGTATCACCGACCTGGCTGTCAGTGCACCCTTCGCCAACGACAATGGCGTGCGCAAGGGCATCGTCTGGATTCTGTTCATGCAGGCGGACGGTACGGTTCGCAGCAGCCGTAAAATCAGCGACGGCAAGGGTGACTTCAACGATAGTCTCAGCGCCGACGATCGTTTCGGCAGTGCCCTGGCCGGTATCGGCGACCTCAACAATGACGGCGTCCCGGATCTTGCGGTCGGGGCCGACGGGCGTGACAGCGGTGGCGCTGACCGCGGGGCGATCTGGATCCTCTTTCTGGCGTCCGACGGCCGTGTGAAAAGCGATCGCAGAATCACCGCCGGTGATGCCGGCTTCGAGGGCGAACTGCGCGATGACGACCACTTCGGCAGTGCGCTCGCCGACATCGGCGATCTCGACGGCAACGGGGTTACCGACCTGGCCGTTGGTGCCGAAGGCGACGATGATGGTGGCAGCAACCGTGGCGCAGTCTGGATACTGTTCATGAAAAACGACGGCAAGGTCAAGGCACAGGCCAAGCTGTCGAACACCGATGGCAAGTTCAAGGAAAACCTCGATAACGGTGATGCCATCGGCCGCGCACTGGCCGGACCAGGCAACCTCGATAACCGCAACAGTGTCGATATCGCCGTTGGCGTGCCGCTGGACGATGATCGTAAAACGGATGCCGGTGCAGTCTACATACTGTTCATGGAACGCAAGGAAAAAGAAGAGCGGGTGAATATTTTTCAATAGGGCTGCCCGAGCGGGTGGCTGCCCCCGGCGTTTCCAGTCAATCCTGAAAGGAAACAGGATGGCCGGCTAGTACTCCTTCAATATGATATTGCCGGGTTCAGTTGGTCTGTCAGCGTTCAGGGCAAGGCGCGCCTCGCAGGGAATGGCCATAGTCCTTTCCAAGAGGCGCACCAAAAGTAGGCGCTTTAGGCGACGCCGCCATGGGCGCTGACAGACCAACCCTTCGGGCGCTCCTGTGGTGCCCCGCAGCGGCGTTGCCGCGCTGGACAAGGACTCAGGCCATTGCCTGCGCACGGCGCCTTGCTGCGAAACACCACAGGAACGCTGAACCCGGCAATATCATATTGAAGGAGTACTAGTAACGCACCGCCGGTGTTTCAATCTTCAGTCCATTGGAACGTGACATGATATACAGTTCCAGCAGCCTGAGTTCAGCGGAGTCGGCATCAAAGGGTTCGGCGCGCAACAGGGTCAGACACTGCTGTATGCGCTGGTTGAGGCTGGTTATTTCCCCGGTGCCGAGGCGGTAAGCCGGAAAACCGTTGCCCTGGCCCTGGCTGATTTTCTGGCCGCGTATCCTCTGCCCGGGATAGATGTCATGGCACTGGTAGCAAGCCATGTCGATCAGGCCGTAACGTGTTCTGTACAGCTGCTCGCCCTGTTGCAACAGTTCAGCCAGTGGACCGTCGGTCTGAACATTGACGGGCTCGCCGAAGGCGCGGTTACGCACAAAGGTTTCCAGGGCAAGGAGATCCGGGTGGTTGGTCGGTAGTGGTTCGCCACCGGCGCGCTCAACATGGCAACGCCTGATCTGTGCCTGCAGGGTCACGATCCGGGCGCCCTCCCTGTCATATACCGGGTAGCGCGCGACATTTTTTCTGTTCAGTTTGATGCCATCCCCGCCGTGGCAGTCGGCACAGGCGCTGGTGGCACCGGCCTGTTTGTCATTAAACAAATGCTGCCCCTGCTCGACAGCCAGCAATCCCGGGTTCTCGAAGTTATCGTCCTGCATGGCCCGTGTCGCCGGCTTGATATAGTCGTAACCGGACCTGGCTTCGGCGGCCATGGCATTCAGTACCGGAAACGCCGGCAGCAACCCGCAAAGGAACAAAACAGTTTTACCAGGAAGCTTCATTTGAGCGTGGCCAGGTAAGCAATGACATCCTCCACCTGCCGGGCCGTCAGGAAAGTTCGGCCACGGTATTGCTTCGCGGGGCGGTGAATCAGGCGCGGGTCGCGGTAAAAACCCGGCATGATCGACATCGGGTTGATGCTGCGTGAATCGACAACCCGCAGGCGGATCTGCGGCACCGACAGGCGCGAAGCGATCGCGTCCAGGGGCGGCCCGATGGTTCCGTACGCCTCGATGCCTTCAATGGGCAGCTGATGACAGGCCAGGCAGTTGCCACGGTGGCTGTCGGACACGATCTCCCTGCCCCGCTGCGCATCCCCCGTCAGACCACACAGTGGCGCCGCGATAGCGTAATCCGCCGACTCCCAGTGACAGTAATCCGCCGGCAGATCATCCTGCCCTCCCGTGGCTGCAGTCTGCGGCAGGCAGGCGAGCACCAGATGAACCAGGGCTTTCCGGCATGACATACTCGGGAACATTCTCGCTACTTCTCCGTGAAAGTATTATTCGTCTGCCTGCCGACTATCCGGAATTCCTGCAGTTACACTTTAACTAGTTTCGACATCTATTTGAAATAAAAATGCAACAACAGCCCCGGATTTATTCAGAGCCGCGCCTGTCCCGCAAGCGTCGCAGGATCAGTCGACTTCCCGCGGCTTGCACGCCTGCCAACAATTGACCATGGTCAATTCCGGGCAAGCTTTCGGAGCAAGATACACGAAGGAATAACTATAATGAAACAGGTGCGATGAGACATACCGCATTGCACCCTTTTCAGTGTCAGGAGGATAACAGCGATGAAAAAATCGATGATGACCTTAGGCGGCGTTGCACTGGCAGCCGTGCTTTCTCTTGCCGCCATGCCGGCAAATGCATGGTGGGGAAGTGGCTGGGGCGACGATTACTATGGCGGACCCTGGGGTGGTGGCCCGTGGTACGGCTACCCCGGTTATGGCTGGGGCGGCTACCCCGGTTATGGCTGGGGCGGCTATCCCGGTTACGGCTGGGGCTACCCCCGTTATGGCTGGGGCTATCCCGGTTACGGCTGGGGCTATCCCGCCCAGGTGACGCCGGTACAGCCGTCAACCCAGTCCAGTGAAATGGCGAAATAGGACCTGATTGCGACCGGTGGCGATGGTGCTGCCGGATCGCATCTGCCGCCGGAAAAAGCGGACCGTTGCGCGGTCCGCTTTTTTTAACATACACCTGCGGTGCCGGACTCAGAAAGGTACCGGCGCGGGGTAATCGCGGAATGGCCCGGCAGCGTCCAGCGGAACAGGGATCAGTACGGGGTCATCCAGTGGCCAGACAGCCTGTTGCGGCAGCCCATCCTGCTTGTAGGCCGCCAGCGTCTCCTGCATCACCGCCGACTGCGCGGGGTCTGCCATCCAGCCGAACATGTCGATCAGTTGCTGCTGGATGCGTACCGCCTCGTCGAACTGACCGTCGGCCGCGGCGGCCAGGGCCAGCACAGCGATATTGGGCGGCGAAGGCTGGTTGGGCGCCAGGACATTGGCCAGCTTCAGCGCGGCCACGCCGTCATGCACGGCGGTATCCTTGCTCAGCGCGTACAGGCGTGCCAGGGCGTACTTGAGCTCCGGCTGTTCCGGCCAGGCCTTGATCCGTTTTTCCAACTCGGCGGCAATAACAGCATCCGCTTCGCCGGCGTGGTGCCGGGCCACCAGCTCCATCAGGCGTGCCGGCGGAATGTTCGCGTTGTTCGCCAGTGCCAGCCGGTACTCCCGGGCGGCCTGGCGGTAATCCCCGCTGCGAAACAGCAGATTGCCCAGGTAGAAATGGGCCCCTTCATGGTCGGGGTCGATCTGCAGGACACGCCGATAACCGGCAGCCGCCTGCGCGGTCCTGCCCTGCGCATCGTGCAGCACGGCCAGCAGAAAGTTGGCCAGCCGCTGATGCGGATCCCGGTCAAGCACCCGGTTCAGTTGCGCCATGGCCGCGTCCGTCTGCCCTCCCAGGTAGAGGGCACGCGCATAACTGACCCGGGCTGCAGGATTGTCCGGGGCAACCGCCAGGCCTTTTTCGAACTGCTCGATGGCCGTCGCATAGTCCCGGTCCTGGACCGCCTTGAGTGCACGGCCGAAATCCTTGCGTGAAGTTTGCAGGACGTTATCCAGTTCGGCCAGCAAGGGATCGTCGGCGGGAGGATGCCTGGCCTTGAAGCGCTCCAGGTGTTCACGCGCAAGCTGCGCCCTGCCGAGATGCCGATAGGCCTGGGCCAGCGGATAATGCACACCGCTGGCCTGTGGATCAATGGCCAGCGCCCCGGTCAGGTGGCCGACAGCCGCCGGGTAATCCCGCCTGAGCAAATCGATCTGCCCCAGGTAGTACAAGGCCGCAACCCGCAAGCCGTCTTCGCCGGCGGCGCGTTGCAATGCCGCCTGTGCTTCATCCAGGCGCTCACTGTCCAGCCACGCCTGTCCGAGGCGCAGATTCAGGGGAGCGTAATCGGGGTTGAGGGCTGCTGCCCGTTGCAGGTACGACAACGCAGCCTGGGTCTGTCCTTCGGTCAGTGCCAGGTAGCCGGCGTAATACTGCCAGCGAAATTCATCAGGCTGCAGCTGGCCTGCATTGTCCCAACACAGTGCGGCGGCCTGTTTGACCTTGGCCAGTTGATAAAGTGCGGCGAGTTTTCCATAGCCGGTAGCGAGTTCGGCCGTGTCGGCAGGCTGTTCGATGCGCATGGCCGCAAGCCGTTGCCGTGTTGCCGTGATCGATGCCTGCGCCACCGTTTCCACGCCCGAGATATCCACCTCGGCGACGGCTTGCAGGATGGTCTGCCATGCCGGCGGCAGTTGCGCCAGCGTATCGGCTACCAGTCGCGAAGACAGCCCCATGCACACCAGACCACACAGCATCCCGATCAGCCAGCGGCAGACTGCCCGTCG
>CBEUNK010000026.1:0-25625 GCA_965544455.1 uncultured Thiogranum sp. | reverse complement strand
AGAAGGGTTAAATTTTCATGGCACAGTTTCTTACCTCACTGCTTCGCGGCAGTGTCGGTTTTCTTGTACTCGCCGCCAGCCTGGCGCAGGCGGATGTTGACCGCGATAAACCGGTCATTACCGGTGGCGGCGCGCATTTCGCCTGGGTCGTATTCGAAAGCCTCAAGCCGGATCTGGAACATGTCTCCGGCCGCTCGATAGAACTGCATGGACGTAATTCGACCCTGGGCATGGGTTGCAACGCCGGTATCAAAACAGCACTGCGCAATGCCCCGGACCACGAAACATTCGGCTTTGTCTGCTGCCCCTTGAGTGAGAAAGAAGTCACCAACAAGAAGCTGCGGGTCTATCCCATCGCGCTGGAGCCGGTGCTGATCGTGGTCAACAGGGCCAACCCGGTATCGGATCTCAGCAGCGAACAGGTACGTGGCATTATGCGCGGCGATATTCTCAACTGGCGGGAAGTCGGTGGTAACGACGAGCCGATCGTCTTGGTTACCAGGCTGCACTGCAAGAAGCGGCCGGGGCACTGGAAAACCATACTCCCTGACGCCACTGCCTTCCGGCAGCAGCGCCTCAATGTCAGCAGCGCCGCCGACATGGTGCAGCGTGTCGGTGATTTCAAGGGTGCCATTGGCCATATCGGTTCGACCTGGGAATTCGGTACCGACAGTCAGCTCAAGGTGCTCAGTGTTAATGGCTATCAGCCAACTGCGGAAAATCTGCGCAGCAAACATTACCCGTTCTTCCGCAATCTGTCAGCGGTCACCGATCAGCATCCATCCGATGATGTGCTGACCATCATCCGGGAAGTGCAGACCGGGCCGGCCTTCGACGCTGTCGCAGCACGTTTCCAGTTACTTAAACTGCATACCTACGAAGCCGGCAATATGCCATGACGTATCGCTCCCGTTTGTTACTTTATGTAGGGATGCTGATCGTTTTACTGGTAGGGATGATGACCTTGTCGTTCAAGGCGGCACAGGACGTCATTGTCGCTGGTACAGAAGAACACCTGCGCCACATTGCGTTGCGCAAGGAAGCGGCCTTGAAAAGCCAGCTTCAGGAGCTGGATCACTTCACGGAAGTGATTGCCGGTGATCTGCGGTTGCAGGAATACCTGTACATCATTCTCGAAGTTGGCACCAGCAGCGAGGGGCTTGGAGCCTATTATGACCGGCAGTTCGCGTCCCTGCCGACCGATTGCCGCCTGATCCTTTCCAGGGATGGTGATGTATTGCTCGGCCAGGAATTCCCGCGTCTTATAAAAGAAGTTCGCCGCCGGTCCAATCCGGGACAGGTTCAGCATTTTTTCTTTGCCGCGCCACAGGGTGTCATTATGGTGGCTTCGCGGCCGGTATTCTACCAGGGGCAGCAACTGGCAACGACAGTGGTGGCCCGGGTGATGGATCGTGGCTGGCTGCAGAGACAGGAAGATATTTCCGATGATTACCTGTTGTTCCTCGAGCACCGCGACCGCATATTTTCGAGCAGTAACGTGGCTTACGAAGGGTTACGTATTGATCCCGGTAACAGGGACCTTTTTTATGACAAGGAGCACTTCCGTCTGCGTGAGGTAACGTATGGACAGCGGGATGCCGGGCTGCCACGTTTGTGGTTTGGCATGGCCGAGTCGACCCTGAACGAAATGCTGGGTGGCTACCGGCGCTGGGTATATTCCTTCGCGGCCCTCGGCAGCCTGGTGGTGTTACTCGTCGGCTGGCTGATGTTGCGTAACTTCAGCAAGCCCATGGCGGCATTGATGCATACGACGGCAGAGATGATTGACGGCAAGCTTCCGGTCATGAAGCGGTCGGGGTCCAAAACCGAAATGGATCAGCTGGTCAATCGTTTCGCTGACGTGCTCGACGCCCTGCGGCGGGAGCAGGCCGAGCTTGAACGCGCGCACCGCAAGCTGCAGGAGACGGCCATTACCGACAGCCTGACCGGTCTCTACAACCGGCGTTACCTGCAGGAGGTTGCGCCCGGTCTGTTTGCCCGCATCATCCGCGATCAGCGCTACCTGACTGCCGTCCTGCTTGATTTGGATTATTTCAAGGCGATCAACGATTCCTGGGGACACCTGGGTGGTGATGCCGTACTGGTTCATTTCGCCCGTCTGTTGAAGCACAATTCGCGCGCCAACGATTTCCTGTTCCGCGTCGGTGGCGAGGAGTTCATGATACTCACCGTGGTTGAGGATCCCGAAGACAGCGTTCTGGTAGCTAACAAGATCCGCGAACTGGTGGGTAATTCACCGGCCAATTACCAGGGAAATATCATTCCCGCAACCGTCAGCGCGGGTGTCAGTAGCTGTTACGGGAAATCCGGCGACACGTCACTCAGCAACCTGATGCGTGCAGCTGACAAGGCGCTGTACGAAGCCAAGTCAGCCGGTCGGAACCAGGTTGTCGTCCATTCCAGTTGCCGGGAAGCCGGCCACCTTGCCAGGCGCCATGCGCATATCAAGCTGATCGAGGGCGGAGGGAAAGGCCCGGATGAAGCGTGAAGCAGTGGTCTGTTTACCCCCGGCGGTTTGACGTAAACTTGATACTTTAGTTCAAACGGGATTCTCCATGACCGGGCGTATGGAAAGGCTGCTGGGCAGCTTTCTGTTGTGCATTTGCCTTGGCGGTTGTGCGGCGGCGGTTGTCGGTGGTGCCGCGGGCGGTGGTTACTATGCGTCCAGGAGCGACAGGCCGGGCAATACGAATACCGCTGATGCCACTATCACCTCCACTATCAACACGCGTTACGTGCAGGATAAGCTGGTCAATGCTCTGGATGTCAGGGTCGCCACCCGTCACGGGACGGTGACACTGCAGGGCAGTGTTCCCAGTCAGGTGGCGGCGCAACGCGCGGTTGAAATCGCGGGCTCGGTCGCGGGTGTAACGCACGTGGTCAATCGACTGACCGTTGTACCCAGGTAAGGGGGCGCGGATTCATGTGCGGTATCTGCGGAGAGTTACGTTCTGACGGGAGCAGGCCCGAGGCGGCAACGCTGGGACGGATGTTGTCGAAACTGGAGCGCCGCGGACCCGACAACGAGGGTCGCTATTTCAGGAATCACCTGGCACTGGGGCATCGCCGCCTGTCGGTTATCGATCTCTCCGAGGCTTCCAACCAGCCCTGGGTAGACGAGGCGTCGGGCCTGGCCCTGGTCTTTAACGGGGCAATTTATAACTACAAGGAATTGCGCAGCCTGCTGCAGGCGGAAGGCCATCAGTTCCTCAGCCAGGGCGATACCGAGGTTGTGCTCAAGGCCTACGCTGCCTGGGGAGAGCGTTTTGTCGAGCGCCTGCATGGCATGTTCGCCATTGCGCTCTGGGATGAAAAGCAACAGCACTTGCTGCTGGCGCGCGACCGTTTCGGCATCAAGCCTTTGTATTACAGCCAGACCCGGGGGTGTTTCCGCTTTGCTTCCAACAGCCAGGCGCTGCTGGCGGCCGGCGGTGTCGATACCGCCATCGATCCGGTTGCCCTCCACCATCACTTTACCCTGCACGCTGTCGTACCCGCACCGCGCACCCTGTTGAGAGGCGTGCGCAAGCTGCCGCCCGGGCACGTCATGATTGTCGACAGCGCAGGGCATGATCGTGATTTTCCCTACTGGCGGCTGGACGCGGCACCTGCCGACCGGCCCGGGACTGAAGAGGCCTGGCTGGAAGCGACCCGCGCCGCCCTGGTCAAGGCCGTGGAACGCCGCCGGGTGATTGCCGACGTGCCTGTTGGTGTGCTGTTATCCGGCGGTCTGGACAGCAGCCTGCTGGTGGCGCTGCTGGCCGAACACGGCGGCGGCAATGATCTGCTGACGTTCTCGGTGGGCTTCGAGGACCATCCCGACGAACGTGGTAACGAGTTCGAATTCTCCGACCAGGTGGTCGAGCGCTACGGCACCCGTCACCACAAAATACATGTCCCGAATCACGAGGTGCTCGACCGCCTGCCCGAGGCGATCGATCACATGGCTGAGCCCATGGTCGGCCAGGATGCAGTCGCTTTTTACCTGTTGTCAGAACGCGTATCCCGGCACGTCAAGGTGGTGCAGAGCGGGCAGGGTGCCGACGAAGTTTTCGCCGGTTATTTCTGGTATCCGCAGATGCACAATATGCTGGGTGACGGCGCCGGGCGTTTTGCGCCGTACTACTTTGACCGCGATCACGACGAATACCTGGGCATGGTGAATGAAAAATATGCCGGCCCGGACTATACCTCGGCCCTGGTCGAGGAACGCCTGAAGGCGGCCGGTGCCGACAGCTATCTGAACAGTGTGCTGCATTTCGATGTCACGACCCTGATCGTCGATGACCCGGTCAAACGCGTGGACAATATGACCATGGCCTGGGGGCTGGAAGCACGCGTGCCGTTTCTCGACCACGAACTGGTGGAGCTGGTCATCGGCATGCCGGCCGAGATGAAAATCCGCGAACACGGCAAGTATCCGCTGAAGAAAATTGCCCGCGGTCTGATTCCGGATGCGGTCATCGACCGGCCCAAGGCCTATTTCCCGGTACCGGCGCTGAAGTTTGTCCGCGGTCAGTTCCTGGATTTCATGCGCGACCTGCTGAGTTCGCGGGCCTGCCGGGAACGTGGCCTGTACCGTGACGCTTATGTACAGTCACTCCTGGCCGACCCGGAACACCAGTTCACACGCTTGCAGGGCAGCAAGCTGTGGCACCTGGCGGCACTGGAATTCTGGTTGCAGCGCAACGTGGATGCTGTCGGCCAATGAACCTTGCCGCGGCGGCCTGGTTTCGGCAAAACCGACGTAAATACTTTATAACCCTTCGAAATCTGCCTGTTTGTGCCGGTCGATGCTGGGTAAACTAAGCAGATCAACTTATTTGCATAACTTGTGAGGTAATGATTTATGGACGTGATGGATCGCATTAAAGAGGCTGTTGACAGCCACCCGATCGTCATCTTCATGAAGGGGACACCGCAGATGCCGATGTGTGGGTACTCCAGCCGCACGGCACAGATGCTGCAGGCCTGTGACGTCGAGTTTTCTCACGTCAACGTCCTGGCCGACCCGGAAATTTTCGAAAACCTGCCACGCTTTGCCAACTGGCCGACCTTTCCGCAGGTCTATGTCAACGGTGAATTGATTGGCGGGCATGATATCACCCTGGAAATGTTCCAGAAGGGTGAACTCCAACCCCTGCTGCAGGAAGCGGCCGCCGGCAAGCACTGAGGTCTTCAGCTGCCGGTGAATTTGCTCCCGTTCACCAGAAAGTGGGCCCAGATGCTGGCCGCGTAACCCAGCGCAATCGCCCAGCTCCATTTCAGGTGCGTGAAGAATGTGTAGATACCGCGCGCCTGCCCCATGACCGCCACCCCGGCGGCGGAACCGATCGACAGTAACGAACCGCCGACACCGGCGGTGAGCGTCACCAGCAGCCACTGGCCGTGATCCATGTGCGGCTGCATGGCCAGCACGGCAAACATCACCGGAATGTTGTCGACGATCGCCGATAGCAGGCCGACCAGGATATTGGCCTGGGTCGGACCCAGGTCGCCATACATCAACTGCGAACCGACGGCCAGGTAACCCAGCGTGCCCAGGCCGCCGACGCACAGAATGATGCCATAGAAGAACATCAGGGTATCCCACTCGGCGCGTTCCAGTGATTTGAAAATGTTGAACTGGGTCCGGCCGTTGGCCGGCTGTGCGGTTTTCTCCAGCTCCAGCGCGCTGCCACCGAGCGACTCGGCCGGTGTTTCGGGGTAGAACTGGCTGCGGCGTTTCAGGTAGTAGCCGTAAAGTTTCAGGAAGCCCAGTCCGGTCATCATGCCCAGCACCGGCGGCAGGTGCAGGAAGTTATGTGCCGATACCGCCATGGCGATGGTCAGTATGAACAGACCGACCACCACCCAGGCGCCGTGTTGCAGTTGCGCCTGTTCATGGCAGGGTTCAGGGGCGTCTTTGGATACCGTCAGGCTGAGGATGATGGCCGGAATCAGCCAGTTGACGACCGATGGCACAATCAATACGAAAAATTCCTCGAAACGGATGATGCCCTTCTGCCAGACCATCAGCGTGGTGATATCGCCGAACGGGCTGAAGGCACCGCCGGCATTGGCCGCCACGACGATGTTGATACAGGCGACGGCGACGAAGCGGTGATTGTCGCCGCCGACCGCCATGACGACCGTGGCCATCAGCAACGCGGTGGTCAGGTTGTCGGCGACTGGCGAAATAATAAAGGCCAGCAGGCCGGTCACCCAGAAAACGGTCCGCAACGAAAATCCCCGGGTCACCAGCCAGACGCGCAGTGCATCGAATACCCCGCGCTCGTCCATGGTGTTGATATAGGTCATCGCGGCCAGCAGGAACAGGAACAGTTCACCGAACTCTTCCAGGTTGTGTTTGACGGCCAGTTCCGCCGTATGGGTGTCGCCCTGGGCGTTATACAGCAGGGCGACGATTACCCAGATCAGGCCGGCGGCGACCATGGTCGGCTTGGACTTGCGCAAATGCAGCGCCTCTTCGCCGATCACGAAGGCGTAGGCCACGATGAACAGGGTGACGGCCAGCCAGCCGGCCCAGTGGGTGGTGAAGTTTTGCAGCTGAATGTCCGATGCTGCGAAGGCGGTGCCGGGCAGCAGGGCCGCGCCGGCCAGGATCGTGGTCAGACGGGCACTGCTGAGGCGTGGGTTATTCATCCATTTTCCCTTTAAATTCCGTGGCCTAGTGTATGGCCTGTGGTCATCCCAGGCAACATTCATTTTATGTCCTGACGGCTGCCGTGGACAACGTTTGTGCTTGTCTCCATGCTATCGACAGCAGTAAGGGTTCCGTTAAGAAATTTTAACAGGCAAAGATTCCACCGCTATGGCGAAATACATCCTGGTTCAGTGTCCCGTGGAAATGGCGGGTGTTATCGTCGATGCGCTGCGCTGGTTTGTCGCCAGGCACTATCCACACGGTGCCGACGAGTGCAGTATCGCCGCGCGCGAGGCGTTGCTGAACCTGGCGTCACAGTTTCAGCAGGAACTGGTGGGGGAGGGTTGCAGCCGTTACAGCAGCCGCATTCGCGCCTTCCTGTGTGAGGCCGTCAAAACCTATACGCTGGTACTTGAGCAGGACAGCGGGCAATCTTATGCGCGGCGTCGGGCCCTGCTGATCGAGGTCTGCCGCGGCTTGTCGGACGGGCAGGCTTATGCAGCGGCTGCCGAGGCTGACAGGCAGGCTGCCGAATACCTCTAGCTCTCAGTGGCTGTCGAGTTTCGCCAGTTCCCCGAGAATGGCGACCGCCAGCTTCTGCCCTTCGGCGCCCATGCCCTGAGTGAGCTTGTCCGCGTCGCGTTCACCCTGGACCAGTGGCCGCAGAATCGCCGCCAGTCGGGCCATGTCGCCGCCCGCCTGCAGCATCTGCTGGGCCATGCCGCCCAGTAACTGCAGGGTTTCCACATTCCCCTTGCGCGCGCCGTTGACCATCGCGGCGATACCCGGTGCTGCCATGGCGCCGTTGACGCCCTCGGTGAGGTCGGGCAGGTTGGCCGGGTTCTGCAGGCCCGCCAGGATGGACTGTATGATCACGCTGTCTTCATCGTCCAGCCCGTTCAACAGCGCTGTTTCCCGGGCACCTCCCAGGATCCTGCGGATAGTGGCGACCAGCTGCAGCCAGCCGTTCTGTTCGGCCTGTTTAAGGATATCTTCGAGGTCGGGCACGCTGCCGGGGTTCTGGCAGGCCATGACGACGCGGTGAATCAGGCCGGTATGGGCCTCGACAATCTGCTGGTCTTTTGCTGGAAGTGTAGCCATAAGTCTATCAATCCTCGCGGTTTTCATTGCCCGGATTATGTTTTAGAATTAATCTATATCAGAAATTACTTATTTTCTTCCGTTAAGGAGACGACGCGATGAAACCGCGAATCCGGTTATTCTCTCTCGTTGCCGCGCTGGCGACAAATACCGCCTTTGCCTACCAGTGGCAGGCCCTGCCCGACCAGGCGCCGGCCCCGGCCGATAACCCGACCACGGCCGAAAAAGTCGAACTCGGCCGCCTGCTGTATTTTGACCCGCGGTTTTCCACCACCGGCACCGTATCGTGCAACTCCTGCCATAACCTTATGCTGGGTGGCGACGACAACCGCGCCTTTTCCATGGGTGTGCACGGCAAAACCGGTGGTCGCAGTGCGCCGACGGTCTGGAATGCCGCATTTGCCTCGTCGCAGTTCTGGGACGGCCGTGCCAACAGCCTTGAAGACCAGGCCAAGGGTCCGGTTGTCAACCCTGTTGAAATGGGTATGAGTGACCTGGAAAAGGCGATGGCGCGAGTGCGGGCGATTCCCGGGTATAAACCCTATTTTGTTGCCGCTTTCGGTAAAAATGATCCCATGACGGTGGAAAACGCCGCCCGGGCGGTGGCGGCGTTCGAGCGCACCATGATTACGCCGAACAGTCCCTATGACCGGTTTGTGAAAGGAGACAAGGCCGCGCTGAATGAACAGCAGCAGCGTGGCATGCAGACCTTCGCGGATATCGGTTGTACCAGCTGCCATTCCGGTGCCGCTTTCAACGGTCCGGCCATGGCCGCCGGGACCGGTTTCTTTATGAAGTTCCCCACTTACAGCGACAATGATTATGTCGAAAAGTATGACCTCATGAAGGACCAGGCGCGTTTCGAGGTCACCAAAAAGGCATCGGACAAGCACCTGTTCAAGGTGCCGACCCTGCGCAACATCACGCTGACGGCACCTTATTTCCATAACGGTTCGGTCAAGACCCTGGATGAGGCGGTGCGGGTCATGGCCAAAACCCAGCTGAACATGGATCTGGATGATGCACAGGTGGCCGACCTGCTGGCTTTTCTTGGCAGTCTGACGGGTGAATTCCCGGTACAGGCGCTGCCCCGCCTGCCGGCTACTGATGGCTGGACGATTGTGGACTAGTACTCTATCAAGGTAAGGGCAGTTTACTCTTCCACGGGTTCCCTGATGAGCGGGTTGCCGTTCACGCCGATGACCGTGTCCCAGCGATTGACGATCGTACAGAACAGGTCGGCGGTGCGTTCCGCATCGTATTTTGCGGAGTGCGCCTGCTCCTGGTCCCACTCCATGCCGGCCGCTATCGCGGCCCGCGCCAGCACCGTCTGCCCAAAAGCCAGGCCGGCCATGGTCGCGGTGTCGAAGCTGCTGAACGGGTGAAACGGGTTGCGTTTGATTTTGCAGCGGTCAGTAGCGGCGTTGATAAAGCTCAGGTCGAATGCCGGGTTGTGACCAACCAGTATCGCGCGGGTGCAGGCGCTGTCCTTGACTGCACGCCGCACCGGCTTGAAGATTAACCCCAGCGCTTCGTCCTCCGGTTTGGCAAAACGAAACGGGTGGTAGGGATCGATACCGGTAAATTCCAGCGATTTTTCGTCCAGGTTGGCGCCCTGAAACGGCTCCACGTGGCAGGCGTGGGTTTCGACGGGTTGCAGCCGGCCTTCCGCATCATAATCGAGGATGACCGCGGCAATCTCCAGCAGGGCATCGCGCTTGGGGTTGAAACCGGCTGTTTCCACGTCGACCACCACGGGTAGAAAGCCACGGAAGCGGGTCGCCAGTCTGGCGGCGTTGTTACTGTCTGACATGAGCACAGCATACCGGAAGCGCTTCATGAACGTGAAATGCATCGCGCATAAAATCGGATTCGGCTGGTTGCCATGGCTGGTACTTGGCCTGCTGGTCACAGTTGCCAGGGGTGGCGACGGCACCTTCGACCATGGCCTGTTGTGGAAAGTCGAAGGCGAGAATACGGCACCGAGTTACCTGTTCGGTACCATGCACAGTGAAGATCCCGAGGTATTGCGCCTGCCGCCTGCCGTGGAACGCGCCTTCGACAGTGCCGAGGGTGTCACGCTCGAAGTGGTGCTCGATGCCGACTCGCTGCTTGCCATGACCGCAGCTTTCATGCTTGCCGATGGCAGTACCCTGAAATCGCTCATCGGTGCGGACCTGTACAAACGCGTCGTGGCCGCGATGGCCGGGCAGGGGCTGCCGGAATCTATGGTCGCCACCATGAAACCCTGGGCGGTCGCGGTTACCCTGACGACTCCACCGAGCAGGACCGGCATGGTACTCGACCTGCTGTTGTACCAGCGGGCGGTTGCCGCCGGTAAAGCGGTTGACGGCCTGGAAACACCAGTAGAACAGATGGCGGTCTTTGACCAGCTATCACTAAAGGACCAGCTGGCCTTGCTCGAAGATACACTGGATAACCTGAAAGACATCGGGCAGATGCTGGACGCGTTGAAAGACGCCTACCTGGCGCGCGACCTGCAGCACCTGGTGACGATCAGTGATGCCTCGATGCGGAACACCGCTCCCGACCTGGCCGAGCGCTTCAACGAGCGTTTGATTACCGAACGTAACCACCGCATGGTCGAGCGGTTGCAGCCGCGCCTGCATCGTGGCCGGCAGTTCATTGCTGTCGGCGCACTGCACCTGCCGGGTGACGAGGGGCTGCTGAATCTGCTGAGCAGGCAGGGTTACCGCGTTACGCGGGTGTATTGAGTGTGTGTTCCCGGTCGGGTAACCGTGGGACTTACTGGACCAGCTTCCAGGCCACTTTTTCACCGGCGCGCATCGGGATGACCCGGCCGTCGGCGAGCGGGTAGCTGGGCGGCACTTCCCAGGTTGTTTTCTCCAGCGTGATTGTGTCCCGGTTCTGTGGCAGACCGTAAAAGCCGGGCCCGTAACAGCTGGCGAAGTTCTCCAGCTTGTCCAGCGCGCCGGCCTGCTCGAAGGCCTCGGCATAGAGCTCAATCGCCGCGTGGGCGCTGTACAGGCCGGCGCAACCGCAGGCACTTTCCTTGGCGCTTTGCGGGTGGGGGGCGCTGTCGGTACCCAGAAAGAATTTCGGGCTGCCGCTGGTAGCGGCGGCCAGCAGTGCCTGCCGGTGCCGTTCGCGTTTCAGGACCGGCAGACAGTAATTGTGCGGCCGCAGACCGCCGGCGAACATGGCGTTGCGGTTCATCAGCAGGTGGTGGGCGGTCAGGGTGCCGGCGATACGTTCAGATCCCTGGCTGACAAAGGCCACGCCCTGCTCCGTCGTGATGTGTTCCAGGACGAGTTTCAGGCCGGGCAGGCGCAGCGTCAGCGGTTGCAGGATCCGTTCGATGAAAACCGCTTCGCGGTCGAAGACATCGACAGCCGGATCAGTAACCTCACCGTGCACCAGCAGCGGCATCCCCACCTCCTGCATGGCCTCGAGCGCGGCGTAGGTGTTTTCAATGGCGGTGACGCCGCTGTCGGAATTGGTGGTGGCGCCGGACGGGTAGAGTTTGACGGCGTGCACCAGGCCGCTGGCTTTTGCCCGTTGTATTTCTACGGCCGGGGTATTGTCGGTCAGGTACAACGTCATCAGCGGCTCGAAGCGGCTGTATGCCGGCAGGGCCGCCAGGATACGTTCGCGGTAGGCAAGCGCCTGGTCGGTGGTGGTGACCGGGGGGGCAAGGTTGGGCATCACAATGGCGCGGCCGAAGCGGGCGGCGCTGTGGGCGACCACCGATTGCATGGCGGCGCCGTCGCGCAGGTGCAGGTGCCAGTCATCGGGGCGCCGCAGAGTCAGTTTCATAGGGCTGGATTCCTGTTGTTTTCCGTTGATTTTCCGACGCTTTCGCCACAATTGCCGGCCATTTTCGGCTTGACCTGCTGGCCCAAAACAAAGATCATAGCGCGCTTGATTTTGGCCGGGTAGCCGGCGGCTGGTCGAGCGCCGCCGCCAGCGCCTCGCATGTTTCGCCGGAAAACCGGCAGCATGCTTAATATTCTGAGAAATTTCAATAGTTTTCAGGAGTCTACCGGGCTCCTGATTCAGTCACGGGACCTGGTTCAGGTCCCCGGAACAGCAAGGAGCCTCATGAACGTCGCCGACAAAAAACGGCTGCTGCGCGAAATGTTGTTTGCGCGGCGCTTTGAGGAGCGCTGCTACGAAGCGTATGTCGAACAAAAAATTGGCGGGTTTCTGCACCTGTACTCGGGGGAAGAAGCCTGTGCCCACGGGGTACTGGATGCCGCACAGATCGGTCACGACTACGTGATCACCAGCTACCGGGACCATATTCATGCCATCAAGTGCGGCGCTGATCCCAAGGAAGTCATGGCCGAGCTCTATGCCAGGGAAACCGGCGTTTCCCGCGGGCGTGGCGGCTCGATGCACATCTTCGATGTCGCCAGCCGCTTCATGGGCGGTTACGCGCTGGTCGGCGGCCCGTTTCCGCTGGCGGCCGGCATCGGCAAAGCGATCAAGATGAAAGGCGGGGACGAGGTGGCCATCTGTTTCCTCGGCGACGCCGCCAATAACCAGGGTACCTTTCACGAATCGCTGAACATGGCGCGCCTGTGGGAATTGCCGGTGCTGTATGTCTGCGAGAATAATCTCTACGGTATCGGTACCCGTATCGATCGCTCCACCGCTGTCATCGACCAGTACAAGCGGGTGTCGGGTTACAACATCCCTTCGGCGCAGGAAGACGGACAGGATATAGAGAAAGTCTACAAGGCCGCCACCAAAGCACTGAAGCATGTACGTTCAGGCAAGGGGCCATACTTCCTCGAGCTGATGACCTACCGTTACCGCGGTCATTCGATGTCCGACTCCAATGCCTACCGCTCGAAAAAAGAAGAGCGCATGTGGTCAGACCGCGATCCGATTATCATGCTGCGCGACCGCCTGGTTGAGGACGGCGAAATGAGCCGCGACGACTACAAGGCCATGGATACGGAAATTCTTGATTACATCGAACAGGAAGTGATTGCGTTTGCCGAATCCTCGCCCGAACCGCGTGTGGACGAGCTGGAAAAATATGTGCTCGCGGATAACGATCCGTGGGTATACGGAGGGGGCCGCTGATGGCAGAAATCATGTACTGGGAAGCGATCCGTCGCGCCCACGACGAGGAAATGGCCAACGATCCCCTGGTCATCTGTATGGGTGAGGATATCGCTGTGGCCGGCGGCACCTACAAGGCCACTCAGGGTCTGTACGACAAGTATGGACCGGAGCGCGTTATCGATACCCCGATTTCCGAAAACGGTTACACCGGCCTGGGTATCGGCGCATCGTTCCTGGGTGTGCGCCCGATTATCGAGATCATGTCGGTGAACTTCGCCTGGCTGGCGATGGACCAGCTGTTCAACAGCGCCGCCAAGGTGCGTTACATGTCCGGCGGCCAGCTGACAGCACCGGTGGTGGTGCGTTCACCGGGCGGCACTGCCCACCAGCTGGGCGCCCAGCACTCGGCACGCATGGAGAAGGTGTTCATGGGCATCGCCGGGTTGCGCGTGGTGACACCCAGTAACCCCAGGCAGGCCTACGGCATGCTCAAGTCGGCGGTGCGCTGTAATGACCCGGTGTTCATCAATGAGCACGAGCTGATGTACAACATGAAGGGCGACGTCCCGGATGATGAATATTTCCACCCGCTGGTAGGTTCGGAAGTCGCCCGCGAAGGCAGTGACGTCACCCTGTTCGGTTATAATATTTCCGTACACTGGTGCCTGCAGGCGGCCGAAACCCTGGCGAAACAGCATGGCATCAATGCCGAGGTAGTCGATCTGTTCGCGCTGTCGCCACTCGACCGCGCCGGCATCGCGGCGTCGGTGCGCAAAACCCACCGCGCCGTGGTTGTCGAGGAAGCCGAACCCGCGGTAGGTGTCGGCGCGGAAGTGATGGCGATTATCAACGAAGAATGCTTCTTTGAGCTCGATGCCGCACCGGTGCGGGTATCGGCTGCCAACGTGCCCATGCCCTATAACCATACGCTGGAAAAAGCCGCCATCCCGAATGCCGGTGACATCGTGGCGGCGGTGCGCAGGATGTTCGGCAAGTAGTTCTTGCTCTGGAACAGGCAGGATAATTCAAGTATTGACTCCGTGCGCCTATGTGCGCCCCTGTGGTTAATAACTGTGGAATAACGTATGGCTGAACCCTATGTAATCAAAATGCCCCAGCTGTCGGACACCATGACCGAAGGTGTGGTTGTCAGCTGGGAAAAAAATATCGGCGACAGGATCGAGCGCGGTGACATCGTCGCCACGGTCGAGACCGACAAGGCCATCATGGACGTGGAAGTATTCCGCGAAGGTTACCTGTCCGGCCCGGTCGCCGCCGTAGACAGCACCGTGCCGGTCGGGGAACCCATGGCTTACCTGGTCGCTTCCGCGGACGAGGTACAACAGGCCGGCGAGGCGCCGGTAACGGCAACAGCCGCCGCGGCAGCCCCGGCCGCCGATACGGCTGCGGCTGCCAGTGCCGACAGCGGCACTGAAACCGCAGCGCCCGAAGGCGCCAGCTACACCATCAGCATGCCGCAGCTGTCGGACACCATGACCGAGGGCATGGTAGTCAGCTGGGAAAAGGCGGTCGGCGACAAAATAGATCGCGGCACCGTGGTGGCCACGGTGGAGACCGACAAGGCGATCATGGACGTCGAAGTTTTCCGCGAGGGCTACCTGTCGGGGCCACTGGCCCCGGTTGATGCCACTGTGCCGGTGGGCGGCGCCATGGCCTACCTGGTCGACAGTCCTGACCAGGTGGTTGATGAAGAAGCGGCACCCGTTGTCAGTGCGCCTGCATCGGGTACTGCGGCGCCGGCAGCAACCGAAGCCATGGCGGCAGCAGCAGTGTCCGCACCGGCCACACCGGTTGTTTCTGTTGCCGGTGCCACCCTGGCTGCGCGTCCGCCGGGTCGTGGTGCGACGCCGTACGCGCGCGCCATCGCCGGTCAACGGGGTATTGATCTGAGCGGTCTGCGCGGCAGCGGGCCGGCGGGTGTCATTGTCGCTGCCGATCTGGATGGCGCACAGGCGATGCCGGCAGCGACCGCGGGCGGTTTCCCGCAGGTCGACGTGCCCGGCAACGGCCGGGCCATGAACAAGCTGGAGAAAGCCATCAGTGACGCCATGACGGCGTCGCTCAGCATGCCGACCTTCCACGTGACTGTCCCTATCCACCTTGGTGCCCTGATCAAGGCATCGAAGGCACAGGGTGCTTCCGTCACGGTGACGATTGCCAAGGCCTGCGCGCTGGCCATGCAGCAGTTCCCCAATATGAACTGGTGTTACCAGCCCCCGGACAAGCTGGTGGAACGCGCCAATGTCGATATCGGTATGGCCGTCGCCGCCGACGGTGGCGGGCTGGTGGTGCCGGTACTGCGCGGTTGTGAATCGCGCGACCTCGAGACCCTTAACGAGGACTGGAAAGACCTGGTCGAACGCGCGCGCAAGCGCCGCCTCAAGCCCGAGGAGTACACCGGTTCGACCTTCCAGATTTCCAATATGGGTATGTTCGGTGTCAGTCACTTCGATGCCATCGCCACGCCGGGTATCGCCGCGATCCTGGCGATCTCCGCGAATACCGACGAGGGCAGTCCGTTTACCATCACGGCGGATCACCGCGTGGTCAACGGCGCCGATGTCGCCATGTATCTGAAGGCGCTTAAAGACCTGGCCGAACAGCCCGACAGCTGGATGGGAGTGACCGGGCCCGCCGTGCCGGAGGGTGACTGGGATTACGATGTCGTGGTGATTGGTGGTGGCCCGGGCGGTGAAGATTGCGCCCGCGACCTCGCCGGTCACGGCATGAAAGTCGCGCTGCTGAACGATGCGCCGTTTCCCGGTGGCGAGTGCCTGTGGCGCGGCTGTATCCCGTCCAAGGCCTGGCGTGCGGCGGCCGACCGACTTCGCGACCGCCAGCACGATGAGCATCTGGGTATCACGCCCGGCAAGCCCAGGCTTAACTGGGAAAAACTCGAAGCCTCGCGCCGCCAGGTACTGGAAACGCGCGGCGAAATGGCGCTGAAAACCGACAAGGGTGTGAAGATAAAATATATCCAGGGGTTCGGTCGATTCGTCGACGAACACACCCTGTTTATCGACACCTCGGGTAACAATGACGATCCCCATATGCGCGCCAGCCTCGGTGATAAGCCGCAGGGCGAGTCCGTGACCTTCGGTTGCGCGGTGATTGCCACCGGCGCTCCGCCGTTTGTGCCGCCGATTCCCGGGGCGGTCGAAGGCCTCGCCGAAGGCGGTGGTGTGCTGACGTCCGATACCGTCTGGAATCTGCCGGCCCAGCCGAAGAAGCTGGTGGTGATCGGTGGCGGCGCCATCGGGCTGGAGATGGCGCAACTGATGCAGGACTTCGGTGCCCGGGTGACGCTGCTGGAAGCCCGGGACCGTATCCTGGCCGAGGTCGAGCCGGAAATTGCCAAACACCTTACCGGTGTACTCAACGACGACCCGCGGCTGGCTATCCATACTTCCGTGGCGATCGACAAGATTTCCGGTAAAGCCGGTAACGTGCAGGTGGCCTACAAGGATGCTGATGGCAAGAAGCATACCGTCAAGGCTGATTACGTCATCATGGGTACCGGCAAACGCCCGGTGCTGGACGGTCTCGATCTCGACAAGGCCGGTGTGGCGACCGACGGTCCGGCCATCAAGGTCGACAGCCGTTGCCGTACCAACCGGTCGCATATCTTTGCTATCGGCGACGTGGTGCCGGGATTCATGCTGGCGCATACCGCCGCGCAACAGGGCCGCGTGGCTGCCGCCACCATCCTGGGTGAGGATATGCAGTATGACCAGGACAAGGACTGCGGCGTGATTTTCACCCGCCCGGAAGCCGCCTTCGTCGGCTTGTCAGTAGAACAGGCCAGGGCCCGGGGTATCGATGCGGTGGAAGTCAAGGTGCCGATGAATATCGACGCCAAGGCGATGATCAACAACGAGCAGCACGGCATGATCAAGCTGGTTGCCGACAAGAAAACACAGCGTATCATCGGTGTCCACCTGCTGGCGGATCACGCGGATACCCTGATCGGCGAGGCCGTGATGATGGTGTCGGCCGGTATGACGCTGGAACAGGTGGGTAATGCCATTCACCCGCACCCGACCCAGACCGAGCTGTTCGGCGAGCTGGCGCGACGCCTGGGTTCACGGCTGCGGCGCAGCGCCCGGGTGAAAGCCAAATAATGGTTAATCAACATGTCTGAAATAAAAAAAGTGGTGCTGGCCTATTCCGGTGGCCTGGATACCTCGATCATTCTCAAGTGGCTGGAAGATACCTACGGTTGCGAGGTGGTGACCTTTACCGCCGATATCGGCCAGGGCGAAGAAGTCGAGCCGGCGCGCGTCAAGGCGCAGGGCATGGGCGTGAAGGAAATCTATATCGAGGACCTGCGTGAGGAGTTCGCGCGCGATTACGTCTTCCCGATGTTTCGTGCCAATACGGTTTACGAGGGCGAATACCTGCTGGGGACCTCGATTGCCCGGCCGTTGATTGCAAAGCGCCTGGTGGAGATCGCCAACGAGACCGGTGCCGATGCCATCGCACACGGTGCGACCGGAAAAGGTAATGACCAGGTACGCTTCGAACTGGGCGCCTATGCGCTCAAGCCTGATGTGAAAGTCATCGCGCCCTGGCGCGAGTGGGACCTGACATCGCGCGAAAAGCTGATGGCTTATGCCGAAGAGCACGGTATTCCGGTGGACTTCAAGAAAGGCAAGAAATCGCCATACTCGATGGATGCCAACTCGCTGCATATCTCTTATGAAGGTGGCGTTCTCGAAAACCCCTGGGCGGAACCGGATGACGACATGTGGCGCTGGACGGTGTCTCCGGAAAAGGCTCCGGATACGCCGACTTATATCGAACTCGGTTTTGAAAAAGGCGATATTGTCGCCATCGATGGCAAGGCGGTGACGCCCGGCCAGGTGATGGAGCAGTTGAACAGGCTGGGCGGTGACAACGGCATCGGCCGTGACGATATTGTGGAAAACCGCTACGTCGGCATGAAGTCGCGCGGCTGTTATGAGACGCCGGCGGGTACCATTATGCTGAAAGCCCACCGTGCGATGGAGTCGCTGACCCTGGATCGCGAAGTAGCCCACCTGAAAGACGAACTTATGCCGCGCTATGCCAGCATGGTCTATAACGGTTACTGGTGGAGCCCCGAGCGACACATGCTGCAGGAAATGATCGATGCTTCGCAGGCACCTGTTAACGGCGAAGTCAGGTTGAAACTGTACAAGGGTAACGTTGTCGTTGTCGGGCGCAAGTCCGAAAGTGACTCGCTGTTCGATGAGCGCATTGCGACCTTTGAGGAAGATGAGGGTGCTTATAACCAGGCAGACGCCGAAGGTTTTATAAAGCTGAATGCCCTGCGTCTGCGCATCGCTGCACGCGAGAAAAGTTGAACGCCAAACCCCGGGTGACTTGATTTATGCGAATTCTACACACCATGCTGCGTGTCGGTGATCTGGATCGTTCGATTAAATTTTATACCGAAGTGCTGGGGATGAAACAGCTGCGGAAGAAAGACTATCCGGAAGGCAGGTTTACCCTGGCATTTGTCGGCTATGGAGATGAATCCGAAAACACGGTAATCGAACTCACCCATAACTGGGATACCGGCAGCTATGACCTGGGGGACGGTTACGGGCACATCGCGCTGGAAGTTGATGACGTCTATAAGGCGACCGAAGAAATCAGGCGGCGCGGCGGTAAAATTATCCGCGATGCCGGTCCCATGAATGCCGGCACGACCATCATCGCTTTCGTTGAGGATCCCGACGGCTACCCGATCGAGCTGATCGGTAAAAAACACTAGGGAGTAGTCGCGGAACTTAAAGCCCGGCGGCCCGTTCGCCGGCCTGCGCTGCGCCGGGGAGACGGCTGATTCTGGCCCCCAGCTGGGCCAGTTTTTCCTCGATACGCTCGTACCCGCGGTCGAGGTGATAGATGCGGTCGATCAGGGTCTCGCCACCGGCCGCCAGGCCGGCGATGACCAGGCAGGCGGATGCCCGCAGGTCGGTGGCCATCACGGGTGCGCCGTGCAGTTGCTCCACGCCGCGCACAATCGCGGTATTACCCTGTAATTCGATGTCCGCGCCCATGCGCTGCAGTTCCTGCACGTGCATGAAGCGGTTTTCGAATATGGTTTCCTTGATAGTGGCCGTGCCTTCGGCAATCGCATTGAGCGCCACGAACTGCGCCTGCATATCGGTGGGGAAGGCCGGGTGAGGCGCCGTGGTCAGGCCAACAGCGGTTGGCCGCCGCCCACCCATGTCGAGTTCGATCCAGTCGTCGCCGGTGTCGAGCCGGGCGCCGGCGTCGCTGAGCTTCTGCAGTACCGCGTCGAGAAAGGCCGGTGAGGTGTCCTTGACCCGTATCTTTCCGCCGGTCGCGGCCGCGGCCACCAGGAAGGTACCGCTTTCGATGCGGTCCGGGACGACGCGGTGATCACAGGCGTGCAGTCTTTCAACACCTTCAATGGTAATGGTGTCGCTGCCTGCACCGCGGATGCGGGCGCCCATGGCGTTCAGGCAGTCGGCCAGATCGCTGATTTCGGGTTCACGTGCGGCATTTTCCAGCACGGTGACACCCCTGGCGAGCGTGGCCGCCATCATCAGGTTTTCGGTGCCGGTTACCGAGACAATATCAAACACGAAGCGGGCACCCTGCAGGCGTGCAGTCCTGGCCTTGATATAGCCTTCGTCGATTTCGATTTCCGCACCCATTGCCCTGAGTCCCTCGATGTGCAGGTTGACCGGGCGCGAACCGATGGCGCAGCCGCCGGGCAAAGACACTTCCGCTTCGCCGAAACGCGTCAGCAGGGGGCCCAGGAACAGGATAGACGCCCGCATGGTCTTAACCAGTTCGTAGGGTGCGCATAATTCGGTAATTTCGCTGTTGTCGGCCACCAGGGACATATTGTCGCTGAGTTCGAAGCGTGAACCGAAGCGCCCCATCAGTTCCAGCGTGGTGGTGATATCGCGCAGGTGCGGAACGTTGCGCAGCGTGACCGGCTCGGCAGTCAGCAGGGTGGCGGCCAGTATCGGCAAGGCCGCATTTTTTGCACCGGAGATCGTGACTTCGCCCTTCAGTGGGCCATTACCGATGATGTTCAGCTTGTCCATGACGGGTTCAGCTGCCGGCTTGCTGCTGGACAGTGCCGCTCAGTCCGGCAAAGGCCCCGATAATCCGGTCGATCTGTTCCGGGGTATGCGCGGCACTGACGCTGCAACGCAGCAGACTGTCGGTCGTCGGTGATGCCGGCGGCATCACCAGGTTGACGTAGGCGCCATGCTGCATCAGCTGGTCCCACCAGTCGATCGCCTGGTCACGGTTTTTGATCGTGACAGCGACCACCGGGCTGACCTGAGGGCTGACCTGGAAGCCCAGCCCCTTTAGGCCGTCATACAGCCGCTGTGCATTGGACCACAGCCGTTCGCGCAGTTCCGGTCGTTCCTGCATCAGGCGCAAGGCTACGCGCGTCGAGGCAACAACCGAGGGCGACGGCGAGGCGGTAAAGATATAGGAACGGATGGCGAAACGTATCGCCTCGAGCTCGGCATGGTCGCTGACACAGTAGCCGCCGATGGCGCCCAGGCTTTTACTGAAAGTGCCGACGGTAAAATCGACAGCGTCTTCAACACCGGCCGCTTCGGCGACGCCGCGGCCATGCTCTCCGAGCATGCCCAGCGAATGCGCCTCGTCCACCAGCAGCAGGCCGCCATACCTGTTTTTAACCTCGGCGATGTCGGCCAGTGGCGCCTGATCACCGAGCATCGAGTAGATACCTTCGACAATGATCAGGGTGTTCGCGGTACGCTCGCCCAGGCGGCGCAGGCGTTTTTCCAGGTCGGCGGGGTCATTGTGCTTGAATCGCACCACGTCGGCACCGCCCAGGCGTACACCATCATAAATACTGGCATGACTGTCGGCGTCGAGGACGATGACGTCCCCGGGGCCGGCCAGGGTCGAACCCATGCCCATGGTGGCGGCGTAACCGGTGGAAAACACAATGGCGTGTTGCTTGTCAAAGAATGCGGCCAGTTCCTGTTCCAGCTCGATGTGCTCGGCGAAGGTGCCGTTGGCCATGCGCGAGCCGGTAGTGCCGGTACCCTGCTCGGCGACCGCTTTCTGCGCGGCGGCGATGCATTCGGGGTCGAACGTCAGGCCCAGGTAATTGTTGGTTCCCGCCAGAATGACCTTGTGGCCGTTGACGATACCCTCGGTAGGTGACAGGATTTTTTCGGTGACCGCGCCAAAGGGCATGACACCAAGCCGGTCCAGCTCGCTGCGTATATCGATAATCGGCTTGAACTTGTCGAACAGGCTCATGGCCGCGTCAGTTTTTCCAGTTGCGCGGCCAGGTCGTGGACGGTACGGATGTCTGGCAGAATATTGAGAGGAATGGACATGTCGAAATGGTCTTCGATCTGCTCGATCAATTCCATGACCTGCAGCGAGGTCAGGCCCAGCTCGGTCACCAGTTCGCTGTCTTCATTGAGCAGCACCCCCTGCTTGGCGAATGGCTTGAGGATTTCGAAGATGCGCTCGAGGAAATCTTTGTAGTCTGGCATAAAAGCGGTTGTCAGCTTGCGTGTCGGGCAGCTTGCGCCGACAGGCTCAAGCCGCTAGATTCCAAACGCTGAATTGTACTTGGACTTGAAGGGCGGCGCCACGCCCGCCGTAACCCGCAACTGGAATTTCCTATGAACCAAGCTGCCACGACTGCCGCCGATTCCACTGAAGAGCGGCCGGCTACCACACCCCGGGTATGGTTGGTGACCGGCTATCGCGCCGGTGAGCGTGGCCAGATCGTCGCCCTGGCCGAGGCGCTTGGCTGGCCGTACGAGCTCAAGCAACTCAGCTACCGCAAGAGTGAGTTCCTTACCAGCCTGTTCAGGGGCAGTGACTTGCGCGGTATTCGGCTGGACCGTTCCAGCCCATTGATACCACCGTGGCCGGACCTGGTGATCTCGGCCGGCATGCGCAACGAACCGGTGGGGCGCTGGATCCGCCGGCAGGCCGGGGGTAAAACCAGGCTGGTGCATATCGGCCGACCCTGGGCAAGACCGGAAAATTTCGATTTGCTGGTGACGACGCCGCAATACCGCCTGCCACTGCGCGACAATATCCTGCACAACACCATGACACTGCATCGCGTCACGGCGGCTAAGCTCGCCGGGGCCGCCGAGCGCTGCAGGGCGCGTTATGCGCACCTGCCTGAACCCCGCGTGGGTGTCATTCTGGGCGGTAACAGCGGCCCCTATACCCTGGGCAGGCGCTCGGCGGCACATATTGCCAGGCGCGCCAGTGAGCTGGCACATGAACAGGGTGGTTCGCTGCTGGTCACCAGCAGTGCGCGTACCGCCCGGCGGGCACTGGCCGAATTCGAACGCCAGGTGTCGGTGCCCTGCGACCTCTACCGCTGGCGGCCAGACGATCCTGACAATCCCTATTACGGTATTCTCGGCCTGGCTTCCAGCCTGGTGGTGACCGCCGACAGCATATCCATGCTAAGCGAGGCCTGCGGTACCGGCAAACCGGTGTACATGGCCGAGCTCGGTGGCTACGGCTATCCCATGCGGGAAAACAGTGACGCCCCTGTCGATTTCAGGTTGGCGGCGTTGATCTACAGCTGGATGATGCGTTTCGGCCATCCGCGCCTGAGTCGTGACCTGCGCCTGGTGCACCGGGCACTGATTGATGCAGGTCGTGCCGTGTGGCTGGGAGAGCAATTTAACGCACCGCCGCCGGTATCACCGCCTGCTGACCTGGAGCGGGCCGTTCACCGGGTGCATGCGCTGTTCGAGTAGGCTGGTACGTCAGCTGCCGCGCTGCAGCAGGGTTTTGCCATTGTCCAGGCGATAGACACAGTCGGCGGCGGTGACCAGGGCGGTCTGGTGGGAAATGGCCAGGATCGTCAGTTTGCCGCGCAGTTCCTGCATAGTGCGGCCGATGGCTGCCTCACTGTTCGGATCAAGTGCGCTAGTGGCTTCATCGAGAATCAACAGCCCGGGTTTATGCACCAGTGCGCGTGCGATCATGATGCGCTGGCGCTGGCCTCCGGACAGTTTGCTGCCACGCTCACCCACGGTGCTCTGGATACCCTGCGGCAGGTGTTCGACAAATTCCCACGCGCCGGCCGACTTGAGCGCCTGCACCGCGTCCTGCTCGGTCAGCTCCGGATCGTCCAGGGTAACGTTGTGCAGGATGGAGTCGTGCAGCAACAGGGTTTCCTGCGGCACGTAACCGATCATGCGTCGCCAGGCCTTGAGATCCAGTTCAGACAGCGGCACATCATCGATACGCACTGCCCCGGCCTGCGGGCGCAGCAGGCCGATAACCAGATCGATGATGGTCGTCTTGCCGGAGCCGGATGGCCCGATCAGTGTCGTCAGTTTGCCGGCCGGAACTTCCAGGCAGGCACCCGACAGGACGCGGTGCTGATCATAGGCAAAGTGTATTTCGTCTAGCCGGATGCCGTGGTCCAGCGTCGGCATGGCCCCGCTGCCCAGGTGTTCTTCCGCATCCCTGGCTTCCTGTATGGCGGCTTTCATCGACCAGAAAGCACTTTCGCCCACTACGACCTTCTGGTACTGCTTCTGGACTTTACTCAGGTAACTGAGCATGCGGCCCAGTACGACCACCAGCACCAGCACTGTTTCAAACGGCATGCCATAGTTAACCAGCGCAACATACATGCCGAGCGCGATCACGATAGCGAACATCTCTTCCTGCGCCGCATTGAGAACAGCACTGCTGAAAACCTGTTTTTTCAGGGCTTTGTTCAGCTTGGAGGTGGTATCGGCGAGTACATTATCGGCCAGGTGCTCATTGGCCATGGCCTTGAGTGGCTTCACCGACTGCAGGGTGTCGGTCAGCCGTGACAGCAGGGTGATCAACAGGCTGGTCTGGCGCTTGCCGGCCTTGCGCGCCATGCGCACCAGGAAATGCGAGATGCTGATAATCGCCACGCCGGCGCTCAGGCTGATCAGGGTGGCTTTCCAGGACACTGCCAGCGCCACCGAGCCGTAGATGATGGCCTGCAGAATCAGAGTGATGACCACGGCACCGTTGACGAAAGATTCCGATGAGCGTTGCGCCTCGGTTGCCAGGCTGTTGCTCAGGCGCCCTACCGGCTGGTGCAGGAAAAATTCCCACTTGCTGCGCAGTATGGCGCGCAGCATTTCCAGTCGCAGGTCGGTGGCGACCTGCGCCGCAGTGTAGCCGACCCGCTTGCGGGCGATCAGCAGCATCACGCTCTTCAACGTAACGGCCAGCACGATAATGGTCAGCAGTACACCCAGGGTCGGTGTAATGCCGATGTCATGCAGCGCGTTAATCGCGATGCGTTCAAATTCATTCTGCGGCTCGTGCTGCCCTGTACCTGCCTGGCTCCGGGTTGCGATATTGAGCAACGGTAACAGTGCAGATAGCCCGATACCTTCGACGATACCGGCGAGCAACAGCGCGACCAGCATGATAACCGTCTGCCCCGGGTAGGCCCGGAAAAATGTCAGCATTAAACGCATAAAGGCTCAGGCGGGGAGAGGTGGGAATCAGGTGTCATGGGTTCTTGGGCGGCTCATTATGCCTGTTGTGCCGTTGAGCGACAAATTCAACGCATGCGGTAAATGAGGGCGCCGGTGACCGCGAGCACCATGAATATCGGCAGGAAGGCGGCAGCGGCTGCAGGGATCTGCAGCATCGACCCCCCGGTCTGAATTACCTGGGAAAAGAAGTAAAACAGGATACCGGTGCCGGCGCCGATGGCCAGGTTACGGCCAAAGGAATTGCTGCGAGTGGTGCCCAGGCCGGCGCCGATGGGAACGGCGAGGAAAACCATGGCGCCGCTGGTAAGGGGCAGGGCGATGCGTTGCCAGAACAGTTGTTCGATCCGTCCCGCCAGCTGGTTGGTGGACTTCAGATAGTCGGAATATTCGTACAGACCGCTGGGTGTCATGCCGGCCGTGGACAGCGGCATGGCAGGTAACTCTTCACGCGACCAGAACGGGCCCATCTCCAGGTTGTCGCGCTTTTGGCTGGCAAGCACACCGTTCTGCAGGGTTTTCTGGGCTACGCCCAGCAGATCCCAGCGGCGGCTGTCGGTGAGCTGGGCGCGATCAGCATAGATAAAATTTACCAGCCTGCCATCGGCGGAAAATTCGTACAGGTAGATGCTGCGGGGGATCTGCAGGTTTTTCAGAGTCCGTACATTGAAAAAGCGCCGGTTGCTGTTCGACCACAAGCCCTTTCCGGTAAGCAGGTTGGGCTGACCGCTGCGGATGAGGGTTTTGTGTAATTCAGCCTGCTGGTACAGTGGCGCCGCGATAAATTCACTGGCGGCATACAGGATAACAACCAGCGCACCCGTGGGGATCGCGACCGCCCGGAAAAAACGTGACAGTGATACCCCGGAAGCACGTATCGCGATGATCTCGCTGTGTTTGTTCAGTCCGGCCAGGGCCAGGATCGAGCCCAGGAGTATAATGACCGGTGCCAGTTCCAGGGAGCGCTGTGGCAGGGTATAGAGCACGAACTGCAGCGCATCCGTGATCTGGTAGCGCTCAGTTACGCGTTCGATTTCCTCGACAAACGCCAGCAGGCCGAAGATGGCCGACATCACCAGCCATACCAGTACCCAGCCGCCCAGCAGTTTGTTCGCAATGTAACGATCCAGCCGGTTCATGTCAGCCTGATCTCCATTGCCAGCGTGGCGTCCAGGTCAGGATGGCAAACAGCAGCAGCGGCAGGCTGTATACCCACCAGATACCGGGTATCGCCGGTATGATGCCGTCGGCGACCCAGTTGCGTGCGGCACTGGTGAGTATGAACA
>CBEUNK010000025.1:0-26533 GCA_965544455.1 uncultured Thiogranum sp. | reverse complement strand
GCCGGCGCATTCTCGGTAGCCTGTTCCCCGGCTGCCGGAGCCTGGTCAGCGGCAAAAGCCAGCGGTGACAGGAAAGCGAAAGCAGCGATCATCATTAATTTTTTTAACATCTTTAGAACTCCTCGTTAACTATTATAGGGACAGAATCGCCCTTGTTTATTTATAGCAAATTCCGTGCTGATTTCACCTATTAATAATCAAGCGTATTAGAAACAAGTGATTATGGTGCTATTTTAATAAAACTATTAGGTGTTCAATTGTCGTTTCTGTATCCGAATCACGACACATTTAAGGAAGTTTTCCGGTTATCGCGTTTAATCAAGCAGTTGTCTGTCGTCATTTGACAGCGGATTTTTCACCAAAAACGCCATGTGATACCGATCGACGACAGGCGTATCCGATCACTTCGGTGGATATTCAACGTATGTCGAACGCACTATAGCATCTAACCTGTGACAACTTTGTTATCTTCAGGACAGCACCGGCACCTACAGCGGTAAAGACAGGCATTCGCCATGAACACAGGAACCGATTTGGCAAGACACGCGCTGTTACTCGCAAGTCTCGCGGCTGTTGCCGCCTGCTCAGACAGCAGGCAACGGCAACTGGTCACCATCGCTGATGCCCGCAGCCACGCCGCCCGACTGATCGACACCGGCGAACCCGGTGACACGGTGGGCGACCTGCTGGTGTTCGACCAGCCGCTGCTGGATGAACAGCAGGCTGTGATCGGCAACAACAGCGGCACCTGCATCCGCACGCGCAGCGGGCACAGTTTCCAGTGCCAGTGGACCCTGACATTCGACGACGGCACCATCCAGGTGGCCGGTCGGGAATTCGACCAGGGAACATCGGCCATCAGCATTGTCGGCGGCACGGGCCGCTACGCGGGTATCTACGGGGAGATGATGTCGGTCAACAATAACGACGGCACCTTTACGCAGACCCTGCAATACCGCCTCAGGTAAGCCGTATTGTCTGCCTTCGCCACCACGCCCGCAGCCCGTACAGAAACCGCCATCGCCCTGATGAACGGTTTTGCAGCGCGGACCGGCCTGACAGGCACCCGGCCCCCGCATCGCTACCTGTGGACCGATGCCTTCGCCGTCTGCAACTACCTGGGCCTGGCGCGCGCCACCGGCAACAATGACTACACGGCGCTCGCCCTGTCACTGGTCGAGCAGGTCCATCACACGCTGGGCAGACACCGGGAGGACGACCGGCGTAGGGGCTGGATCAGCGGATTGGATGCGCAGGATGGTGAACAGCATCCCACCCGCGGTGGACTGCGTATCGGCAAGGCCCTGCCGGAACGCGGCGCGCGGGAACCCTTCGACGAGCGCCTGGAGTGGGAGCGTGATGGCCAGTATTTCCACTATCTCACCAAGTGGATGCATGCCCTTGACCAGGTGGCGCGCGGCACGCGGCAACCCCGCTACAATGTCTGGGCGCGCGAACTCGCGGAAACCGCCTTCCGGGCATTTACCCGACAGGCTTCTCCCGCCGAACCACGCCGGATGGCCTGGAAAATGAGTATTGACCTGTCACGCGCCCAGGTGGCTTCCATGGGACAGCACGATCCACTGGACGGCTACATCACCCAGTTGCAACTGCGCGCCACGGCCGCTGTGCTGCCGCCGCTGGCGGGTCCGGCCCTGGATGAGGAAACCCACGCCTACGCCGACATGATCAGGCGCGGGGAATGGGCCACGGCCGACCCGCTGGGCCTGGGCGGCCTGCTGACCGATGCCTGCCGCCTGCAGCAACTTGTGCAGCAAGGCGCGGTCGCCGACAGCCCCCTGCTTGACCGGCTGCTCGATGCCTCCCTCGCCGGACTGCAGTATTACGCGCACAGCGGCGAGCAACACCTGCCGGCCCAACACCGGCTGGCGTTCCGTGAACTGGGCCTGGCGATCGGCTTGCACGCCGTGGAATACCTGCACCCCGGCAACAGCCGGACACGGCGCGAACAGCACCGGGCACTCCTCCCCTATGCTTCGCTGCGCGATGACATCGAGACCTTCTGGCGCGACCCCGACCACCGGCAGGTAACCACCTGGAGCGAACACCGGGACATCAACGAAGTCATGCTGGCAACCAGCCTGGCACCGGCAGGCTTCCTGGTGCTACCGGCGCTGACGGCATGACACCACCCGGCGTGCTGTGCAAGTCAGGCAAATAACTCCGGCCGCAGCATCCAGGCAATACGCCAGTCACTACCGTCCTCGCGTTCCAGGCAAACGACACTTCCCGGCTGGTAGGCAACGACGGTTTTGCTTTCGTCGGCGATGACCAGGTGCGAAACCAGCCTGGCCATAAACGGCAGGTGGCTGACGACCAGCGTGTCCCGGTCCCAGCTGCCACTCTGCCAGTCAAACGCCTGGGGGTTGTCGTTGGGATTGATGATGCCGCTGACTTCCGGCTCCACGCCCGGGGCGATGGTATGCGCCAGTTGTTCCGCCGTCTGGGCGGCGCGCGTTTTGCCGCTGTGGATGATGCGTTCGACTTTCACACCGGCCTGCTGCAGAAAGGCAGCGACCCGGGCCACATCCGCCCTGCCCGCGTCCGTCAGCGGCCGGTCGGGATCGACATCCCTGGCACAGGCCTGGCCGTGTTGTACGAGATAGAGTTTCATGGCAATCCGCCTTCAGTCATTGTCGTCAATGGACAGGCCGTGCCGCTGCAGAATCGCCCTGGCGGGTTCACCGTAGCGCCGGATCCACTGGGCAAGCACGGCGGCACTGATCCGGGTGCCGGCGGCCAGTTGTTTCTCCAGCCGCTGCAGACCCTCGTCTGACAGGCGGTCCTGCCTGGAAACGCCGGGCGCCGGGATTTTTTTACCCATGGTCCGGGTCCCTGATCACGGTACAGACGATATGCCGCTCCGTGCGCGGACCATCAAATTCACACAGGAAGATATTCTGCCAGGTCGACAGGCCCAGCTTGCCATCGATCACCGGCACGGTCTCCGACGGCCCCACCAGGCCCGCCTTCAGGTGTGAATCACCGTTGCCGTCCTGCCGGTCGTGCAGCCAGACGCCGCGGGGAATGGTCTTGCGCAGCAAATCGACCACGTCGGTCTGCACACTCTCGTCCCAGTTTTCCTGGATCATTACCGCGGCCGTGGCACCCTGGGCATAGACCACGACGACGCCGTCATGGATACGACTGCTGTCGACGACCCGTTTAACCTGGTCGGTAATATCCACCAGTGTTTCGCGTTCCCGGGTGGCGACGGTGATGGTTTCCCGCATGGTCAGCTCCGCTTTCGGCACCGGCACGCGGCCAGGTACCGCACTGTGCGCGCCTGAATTATAGCTATATTTCAGTTGGGGTCAGCAGGCTTTTATCACTAAACTAGGCTGTATGCCTTCTTCGCCCCGTCGCATTCAGTTCGTCTTACGCGATCCCTCGCGTTTCATCCGCAGTATCCTGTCCGGCTTCCGCGCCAACCAGGGTTTCCTGCTGGCCGGTGCCGTGGCCTATTACACCCTGCTGTCGATTGTGCCCATGTTTGCGCTGATCCTGGTGGTGCTGTCACAGGTGATCGAACCGCAGCGCCTGCTGGATATCACCCAGGGCTACCTGGAACTGGTGGCGCCCGGCAAGGCCACCGCGCTGATGGCCCAGATCGAGGTGTTCATCGCCAACTGGAAGCTGGTCGGCGTCGTCGGCCTGGCGGTGATGCTGTTTTTCAGTTCACTGGCCTTTACGGTGCTGGAAAACGCCATGTCGGTGATTTTCCGTCACCGCGTGGTCATCCGGCGCCGGCATTTCCTGGTGTCCGCGATCCTGCCCTATTGCTACATCCTGCTGCTGGGGCTCGGGCTGCTGGTGGTGACTGTCGTCAGCGGCAGTCTCGATGCCATGGCCAAAACCGGGGTGTCGGTCTTCGGCCAGCAGTGGTCGGTCAGTGGTCACGGCGCCACCTTCATGTATGTCCTGGGCGTGACCGGTGAAGTGCTGTTGCTGACGTCGCTCTACCTGGTCATGCCGGTGGGACGCCTGGCCTGGCAACACGCGCTGGTGGGCGGGGTGACAGCGGCGGTGCTATGGGAGCTGACACGGCACTTCCTGGTCTGGTACTTCTCCACGCTGTCATTTGTGAACGTGATCTACGGCACCCTGGCCACCGCGGTGGTGATTCTGCTCAGCCTGGAAGCCGCCGCCCTGATCCTGCTGCTCGGTGCCCAGGTCATTGCCGGTTACGAACGGATCGGCACGGGGGATGACGACGCCGGGATGCTGACCTGAGCCATGAATCAGCCGGTCCAGCTGAAACGCGGCCTGTCCCTCTGGCTCCTGGTTTTCTACGGGCTGGGCAATATTCTCGGCGCCGGTATCTACGTCCTGGTCGGCAAGGTGGCCGGCAGCGCCGGCCTGTTCGCGCCGGTGGCTTTTTTCACCGCCTCACTGGTAGCCATGTTCACGGCGCTGAGTTACGCGGAACTGGCGGCACGCTACCCGCTCAGCGCGGGCGAAGCGGTGTACGTGCAGGAGGGACTGGGCCTGCCGGCCCTGTCGGTCGTGGTGGGCCTGCTGATTGTACTGATGGGTGCGGTATCGGCAGCAACGATTGCCCGCGGCTTTGTCGGCTACCTCGACATCCTGTTTGAATTACCCGATGCCCTGGTCATCTCGTTACTGGTAGTAATACTCTGGGCGACCGCAACCTGGGGCATCGTGGAATCGGTCAGCATTGCGGCACTGTTGACGGTGATCGAACTTGCCGGCCTTATCCTGGTGCTTGCCGTGGCCGGCGACAACCTGTCCGACATCCCCGGGCGGCTGCCGGAGCTGGTTCCACCGCCGGAACCTGTCGTCTGGCAAGGTATTCTGTTCGGCGCCTTCCTTGCCTTTTACGCCTTCGTCGGTTTTGAAGACATGGTCAACGTAGCCGAGGAAGTCCGCAACCCGGTGCGCAACGTACCGCTGGCCATTCTGCTCGCCCTGGGTATCGCCACGCTGCTGTATGCAGCGGTCAGTCTCACGGCGGTCCTGACCGTGCTGCCGGAAGATCTTTCCGCCAGCGATGCACCGCTGGCGCTGGTCTACGAACAGGCAACCGGCCGGAAACCCGTCACCCTGAGCGTCATCAGTATTTTTGCCGTGGTCAACGGCGCGCTTATCCAGATCATCATGGGCGCACGGATACTCTACGGTATGAGCCGACAGGGCTGGCTTCCAGTCATACTCGGCCATGTCTGGTACAGGACACGCACCCCGGTCGCCGCGACACTTGCAATGGCCGCCCTCGTCCTCATACTGGCGCTCTGGCTACCTCTCGTCACGCTGGCCAAGGCGACCAGTTTCCTGGTGCTGCTTGTCTTCAGCCTGGTGAACCTGTCGTTGCTGCGCATCAAGTGGCGCCTGCCGTCCCCCGAAGGCGTCCGGGTGCTGCCGGCGTGGATACCGGCTGGCGGTATCGTGACGAGTCTTGGCTTACTCCTGTTTCAGATCACCGGTGGCTAATCGTTTCCGGTTTGCGGCCGGTTTTTCGTTATGCCCCGATTCAGGCGGTATAATCGGTCCGGGAAACGGCAGTTTCTGTACCAGGCACCTTCTGTCAACCACCGGCACATGGATAGAACATGGCACGCAAAAAAGTTGTTCCCCCCGTTACACCCCGGATCGTAGCCACACCGCCCGCACAGCGCCTCCTGGTCTACCTGCTGCTGTTGTGCGCCTTGCTACTCGCACTCTGGGTCAGCTATGACTACGGCAAAACACAGGTGCCGGCAAATGCTGATGTGCAGCCGCTACCATCCGGTGAAGTCGAACAGCGTGTCACCGAACTGGCGCAGGAGCGCGACGCACTGAAACAGCAGATTGCGGAACTGGAACAGAGCGTGGAGCAGGCCAACCAGGCGCTTGGCGTGGCACAGGCCCGCATACAGGCGCTGCAGGCGGCACGCAAGACACGGCAGGTGTCCCCGGCGCCAGCCCACGCCCCGGTCACGACTCCCGTGGGTAACGAAACGGCAGGCGTGGACAACACCCTGGAACTGGACAACGTGCAGATTGGTCCGACAGATACGGAAAACACCTACCGGATCGCTTTCACCGTCAGGCGGAGCGATGACGGCGATGGGCGGGTGACCGGCACCATCTGGATCGCGGTCAACGGTTTTTCCGGCAAGGAACCCCGGCGGCTGTCGTTCAAGCGGCTGTCACCGGACCGGCGCTCGTATGTACGAATGGGGTTTGAACGTCAGCAGGATGTGGCGGAAGACGTGGTGCTGCCGGCGGATTTCCGTCCGAAGAACGTACTGATCGAAGCCAAGCCTTACGGTGACAAGTACACCGGCACTGCCATGAAACTCGGCTGGGAATAAGCGGCCGCCCTATTCCTGCAGCACCTCGACCACGGCGAGCAGGTCCTTGACCATCGCCGCCAGCAGGCGGCGCCCCTTTTCGGCACTGGCAAGTGTCGGGTCGCCCCACACACCGGAAGGCGAATAACGGGGGTTGTCCGGGTCGCGGCGGCTGAAGGCACCGCTGGTGGCCATGCCGGCCGGGGTCCAGCGCTCCGCCTTGTCGATGGCCACCCGTTCCGCGTCAATCGCCAGCAGGATGGATGTCTCGAGTTCATCGGCGTGCCCCCCGCAAGGTTGTTCCTCGACGACCTCTGTCACGCGGCGGCAGTGCTCGCCGGCGTAGACGTTGGCCAGTTCGATACGCAGGGTTTCGGCGGCCTCGTCCGCAGCCGCCTGCAAAGGTTCGATCGTACTGATACCGGTATTCAGCAGCAGCAGTCGCCGCACATCCGCACGGTGGATATTACCCAGAATGTCCTGCACCAGGGCCTGGAAGGTCTCGCGCCCCAGGCTGACGCTGCCGGGATAATCAGTGAATGCCGGGTAGTGGCCGTAGGCGACAGTGGGCCACACCAGCACGTCGGCACGCTGCACCAGTGCCGCAGCCAGCCATTCGGCCTGCAGACAGTCGGCATTCATCGGCAGGTGCGGCCCGTGCGCCTTGCAGGCGGCGCCCACCGGCAGCACGGCCACGGCACCTTCCGCGGCACGGCGCGCCACGTCGGGCCAGCTCAGGTCGGCGACGAACGCACCCGGTGATGGCTTGATCACGGTGTCTCTCCCACCCGGCGATAGTTGCCGAAATCGGCCTGCATGTACAGTTCGCCGTCCTGCGGCACAATGGCGATGGTCGCCAGGGGTTGCCCTTCCCGTCGAAAGCCGTGTGCCGTGACAGGTATCAACTGCCGCTGCCCGCGGGAAGACCGGGTATACAGTCCACCGTCCTGTAACACGACCTGCAGGCGCTCCGCGTTTGCCGGGGGTGATACCTGCCACGGGAAACGACGGGTGACCTCCTCATAGGTACCGGTGAGTTTGTGCAGCGTCACGGGATCATTCATAGCGGCAGGCGGTGGTGGCGCTGCCACGCCGCGGGTCAGATAAGCCTGCACGCGCGCCTGCATGGCGGCCATGGCATCGTGTTTGAAGGCATTGATGGTCAGGAAGTAGCCCGCATCAGTGTCACGGTTGTAGGCGAAGACAGAGAGGTAACCGTCACCGTCGCCCCCGTGGCCGTACCACAGGAAGCCCTGGTGCAACCACTGCTCCAACCCCGGCCCGTTGCCATAGGTCAGTCCGTAGCGTGCAGCCAGGGTGGTGGCGGGATGTTCCATGCGTGCAATGGATGCCGCATCGAGCAAGCGTTTCTCACCAACCTGCCCGCGCCGCAGGAACAGTTCCACCAGGGCCGCCATTTCTCGCGGTGTCGCGTTGATCGCGCCCAGCGGCGGAAAGATCATGTGCCAGTAGGGGATCGGCGTTACGCCATCGGTATCGTAACCGGTGGCAAGCCGACGGCGCGTAACGGCGTCATCGGACAGGGTTGCAGAACGCATGCCCAGAGGCCACAGCACACGGGCGGTCATGAAGTGCGCGTAATCTTCCCCGCCGGCACGCTCGATAACCAGGCCGGCCAGGCCGGCGTTGGCATTGGAATACACCGCATGCAGCCCCGGTTGCCACTGCACCACACGCGCCTGCGGACGCCAGGCGAAAGCCGCCTCCAGGGTAGTGAAAGGTCTGTTGTGATCGAACTCGTCGCGCGTGAGATCCAGCAGACCCGAGGTGTGCTCCAGCAGGTGCACCACGCGCACGGGGTGCCGGTCGGCCCAGGGGTTGACGAGCGGCGCGTCGGGCACGATTTTGCGCAACGGCGCGTTCAGGTCGAGACGTCCCCGTTCGACCAGCCGCAGGATGGCCAGGGCATTGAAGGTCTTGGTGATGGAGCCGATGCGGAACAGCGTGTCGGGTGTTACCGGGCGGCCACTGTCACGGTCGGCCATGCCACCTGCTCCGGCCTGCACGCCGTTGCCTGTCGACACCACGGTCAGCGCAAAACCGGGCACCGCATGCGCGTTACGCAGGGTGTCGAGGTCCGCAACCAGCTGTGCAAAGGCTGCCGGCGACGACAGTACCGGTACGGGCAACAGCCACCCGAGCAATGCGGCAGCCAGAAATGTTTTCCGGCGCACGCGGGCTTATTCCTTCCGCGCGCTCATGATCGCTTCACAGATCGCCGCCGCCGGCGCCGTCGAATCGAAACGCAGCGTCGTGGCGCTCATGGGTTGCAGGCCGAGATCGGCGTACACGCCCGCCAGGTCCGGGAATTCATCGGAATCGACGTAACGGCGGTAGAGATCCATGAACACGGTTGTACCCGTGAGCCGGTCCAAGCGTTGCATCAGTTCACGCGCGGTCCAGCTGCGCTCGGCCGGCAGACAGCAGTCCGCGAGGCGGGCGAGCGCCGTGTCCAGCGACTGAGCGCCCGCCGACCGCCGGCGCAGCTCCACGTCAGCCAGCAGGGCGATCGCAGCACCGCTCCAGTAAACCCGCATGAATGACCGGTCGCGCATCATGGTGTCGCTGACCTCGGCGAGGCTGCGGCCGGGCGGGGTGCCGCGGATACCCCGCTCGAAGCCGGCGTGCAAGGCATCCCAGGCCCATTGCGGACTGCGCAAACCCGCACGGGCCCGCAGGACATTCTGGTAATAACTGGCAATACCCTCGGACAACCAGCGATCACGCGAGACGATAACCGGGTGCAGCAGGTGACTGAGTTCGTGAACCAGCACCCAGTCGCGCATAAACTCGTCGATCGGGCGGCGTTGATCGATATACAGGTGAACCGCGTCACCACCGCCCCGCTGCACCTCGCCCCACGGAACCGGCTCGCGACCGCTTGCAACGGGAACCACCAGCAGCTGCACTTCCGCTACCGGCAGGTGGCCATAGGCCTCGAGCAGCGCATGGACACCGGCAGTCACCCAGCGCCGCATCGCCGCCTGGTCGGGGGCCGGGTCACCCGGCAACAAGGCGTAGCGGATTTGCCCACCGGGCAGATCAATCGACTCGACATGGAACCGGCCGACGGCCATGCGCGCACCCCGCCCGCGCATGTGTTCGCGAACATCGAACAATACGCGTTCCCCACTGCGCCCGATACGCCGCCAGGGCGCCGATACGTCGTAACCCGGCGGTAGCACAAACTCGATGCGCCGGTGCCGGTCATCCTGCGCCTTGTCAGGAACCCAGAGCCACAATGCGGGGTCGAGCACGACGGCCTCCCGCGACCGCCAACCGTTCGAACGCCATTGCCGCTTGCCGATACCGCTGATATCCACGCGATACTGTACGCAGGCTGGCTCACCGCTGCCGGGCGGCAGCAGCAGCGCCTGACCGCGCGGTTTGAGTTCAGCAGTATGATCACCGCCCTGAAGCCGTGCGTCACGCAACAACCCCGGCGCCCGATCGTCGCCGGCGACCAGCCGGCGCGGCGCCGGACCGTCGAAGCAGACCCGGACATCGAGGTGCTCGAGCGCCTCGCCGATCGCCACCGTATAACGCGGCGCACCGGCCACCGTGGCCGTCGACGCCAGCAACCAGGCCGCGGCCAACAGGGCCGTTACCTGCCGAACTGACACTCCGGGCATGCGCATCCCCCTGATTTTCATGACTGATTGGAACCCGGCAAGCGGCCGGTAGTTCCCGCCATCGCGCACAGAGCGGCGGCAACCGTTTTGCATTAGAATAGAGACAGGCCATCCCGTCGATTCGGCCTGGAGCACATAATGAAAACAATGCCTCCGTTTACCGCACTGATGACAGCCACGCTGGTCAGCCTGCTCTCCCAGGGCGCTTTTGCGCAACCCTGGCAGCAGGGTCCCTACGGCCCCGTACCACCGTGGGGTTACAACCGTTTACCGCCCCGCTACCCGCCACGCGCTCAACCACCCGCTGCCCCGCCTGTCGCAGAAAACCCGCTGCGCGCCGAACTCACGCAGATACGCGAACAACTGGCGGCGAAAGACAGGGAACTCGGCGAAGCCTATGTGGCGCTCGAGCAGCTGGAGAAAAAACTGCAACACCAACTTGAAACAGCGCTGGCACTGAATGAAAAACTGGCAGCCGCTGCGGACGAGCAGCAACAGCTCGTGGCGCGCGTAACCGCGCTCAACGCCGAACGCGACGCAGCCAACACGGCACTGCAACAACTGCGTGCCCGGCTTGCCGACAACCAGGAAAAAGCACAGGCACTGGCCGCTGAACGCGACATGCTGCGCAATGAAGTCGCAACCGGGGAAAAACAACTGGCCAGCCTGCAGGCCGAATTGCAGGCCGCCACGCAGACACTGCAACAGGCAACATCACAAGCCACTGCCATGGCCGGCGAGCGCGACGTGGCACGGGCACAGGTCGAAGCCCTCCGGCAGGACCGGGACCGGATTGACAGTCTGCTGACACGGGAAACTACGGCCCGGGAACGCCGTGAGCAGTCACTGGCCGCCGAACGCGACAACCTGCAACGGGAACTCGCCAGCCGGGAAGCGCAACTGGCCGACGCGCAGGCCAGGCTGCAGGCTACCCGGCAAGACCTGCAACAGAGCCAGGCCCGGAACGAGCAAGCGTCCGGCGAGGCACTCGAAGCGGCCCGGGTGGAAGCCGCAACACTCGAGAAGACGCTGAGCGAACTGAAAGCCCGGCTGGAAACCGGCAAGGCCCACCTCCAGGAAGCGCAACAATCGCTGGCGGCCGTCAGCGCCGAGCGCGACAGGCTCCACAGGGAACTCACCGACCGGGAGGCAGACCTGGCCAGCGCGCAGGCCGAACTGCGGACCGCCCGGCAAGACCTGCAACAGAGCCAGGCCCGGAACGAGCAAGCGTCCGGCGAGGCACTCGAAACGGCCCGGGCGGAAGCCGCAACACTCGAAAAGGCGCTGAGCGAACTGAAAGCCCGGCTGGAAACCGGCACGACCCATCTGCAGGAAGCACAACAATCGCTGGCAACTGTCAGCGCCGAGCGCGACAGGCTAAAAGTCGACCTGGCTGCCCGTGAGGAAACGCTGGACCAGGCTCAGACAAACCTGGCCGATGCGCAATCGGAGCTGGAGGCACTGCGCCAGGCAACTCCGGCACCTGCGGCCACAACCACGGTGCAGACCGAAACCGACCGTGCCGCACCCACGGAATCCCCGGCCAAGGCACCAGGTGATGCCGGTGCGGTTGAACTCGCGACGCTGGCAACCACTGTCACGGATACCGACCAGGACGGCATTACCGATGCGGCTGACTTGTGCCCCGATACGCGGAAAGGCACGCGCGTGGAAGCAACCGGCTGCACCCCTGGCAATCCGATCCCGCTGGGCGGCGTGACCTTCGACGATAATTCCTACGCACTGAACGATGAGGCCAGGCGGTTTCTCGACCAGGTCGCTGACATCCTCGGCCAACTGCCCGACCTGCGCCTGCAGGTGGCCGGTCACACCGACTCACAGGGCGACCCGGCCCTCAATCAGCAGTTGTCGCTGCGGCGCGCGGAAACGGTCAGGGATTACCTGGTCGCCCGTGGCGTGAACCCGCGTCATATCGGCGCCGTCGGCTATGGCGGACTGCGACCCGTCGCGGATAACACGACACCCGAAGGCCAGCAGAAAAACCGCCGCGTGGAATTACGCCCCCTGCAGTAGCCGCAACAACGACGCATTGGGGAAGTTACCAGGCAGGGGCTGCCTGTGGGGGGGATGCGGGTACGGTGACGACTTCGTCGTCGTATTGCTGAATCCAGTCAAGTATGTCCACCCAGGGACTGATGTCCTTCTGCGCGGCGCGTTCGGCGAGCTCACAGACGCCGATGCCGTTTCCTGCCGCACGCACGTAGTTCTGCGTATCCCGTATCTGCGCAATCACCGGGATGTCCAGGTTGCGCAGAAACCGTTCCAGCATATCCAGGGAGCGGGTACGCACGCGGGTGCGGTTGGCGATAATCGCGATTGGCTTGTTTCTCGTGCGGGCCTTGCCGACCAGTAACAGGTCGCGGATGAAGTTTGCGGTGGAACGAATATCGATTGCCGAGGGCAAAACCGGGACCAGGATAATATCCGACTCGCTGACCCGGTCGACGAGATCAAAGCCGTCATGCCCGGCCGGCGTGTCCTGGATGACATAGCGTGTCTTTTCGGGAATGCGCAGCTGCCAGGAGCGCGTGGTCCCCGGCTGGGGCGGCTCGTTGACGGCGACGCCACGAATGGCGGGCAAGTCTTCAGCGCGCGCCTTCAGCCACTGGATACTGGATCCCTGGCTGTCGTAGTCAAACAGGTTGGTGGCAAAGCCCTGTGAAATGCAGTAGCTGGCAAGGTTGGTGGCGACGGTGGTTTTACCGCAGCCGCCCTTGGTATTCATGACCGAAATTTTCAGCACCGCTATTCACCAGAAAAGCCGCATATAGATAATGGACGTCGATTTATCCTCTATATCGGCCTTTCTGCTGAATATCTTAAAACACGCCGCCCGCCCCTATAACGGCGTCCTGAAATTTGACCAGTGCGAACAGCACCATGGTCAGGATAGTAACGATGCCAACATCTGATTTTATGAAATTCATCGTGATCTCTCCCATCTTGTCCCGCCGCCGACTGGCGGAAGGCTGTTATTTTTTTGTCACGCAGGTGATTACCAAGCAGGAACCGAGCCACTACCGTAATTTATCCCAAAATTGAACGGCTTAAGGCACAGAACCATTTTCACGGAAAATTTTTCCGTAATGTATTCCGACATTCATGTTACTGACAAACTAATTTTCAATAGCTTGGATACATCGCTGATCATGACGAATTACACAATACTGTAAAGTTATTCGTCATTTCCTTGCGCCACCTCTCTTTTTCGAAAATCAGCTGGCAACGATTCGCGGCCCACTTCGCGGGGTCGGTCCTACCGGGTTGATATACTCGAAACAGGCATACGACAGACAGAGCGAAAAAACGATGGCAAAACTGTTCACAGTCGGCCTGCTGGGCCTGGTACTTTTCACGGCCTGCAGTTCGCTGACGGTACAGACCGACTATGACACGCACTATGACTTTTCGGCCCTGAAGACCTATGCGTGGCTCGAGGGTGAAGCCCCCAGCACCGATATCCGCGTCAACAACAGCCTGATCATCAACCGGGTGGTGAACGCGGTGAACGAAAATCTGCAGTCCCGGGGCTACCGGCTGGCAGCGCCGGACAAGGCCGACTTCCTTGTGAACTGGTTCGGCAGTATTGAAAACAGGATCCGCCAGGAAACCATCAGCAACTTCTACGGGCACCTGGGATACGATACCGACGCCTGGGGCTACCGCGGTTACTGGCCAGGCTATATCCGCAGTTACGCGTTTGAATACCAGCAGGGCACGCTGATCATCGATGTTGCCGACAGCCGCAGCAAGCAGCTGGTCTGGCGCGGCACCGGTCAGGACATTCTCGAAGAGCAGCGAACACCGGAAGAAATCACCGCGAATATCAACCGGATCGTCACCGAGATCCTGGCCGGTTTCCCGCCCCGTTAGCCGCCTCGCCCACTCACTTCCGATCGATACTGAGCTTCAGGTCTATCGACTGCTGAGCGCCCGACTGGCCGGTGAGGCTGAGGTGGTCCGTCAGTTTGTAGATAACCTCGAACGTAGCCGTTTCGGTAAACATGCCGTAGATATAGTCAATGTATAAACGGGGTGACAGTTGCTTACCGACGGTCAGTGCCGTGTCCTCGTCACTGGCGCCCGATTGCACACCGAGATCGATACCGAGCTTCTCGCTGATTTCCTGGGAGACGGGATTATTGGCGCCGAGTGACGCCGCGGCCGCCATCAACGCCTGCGACTCGTTGCCGGTGGATGCCGCACCCAGTGGTTTACCGGTCACCAGGTAAGACATGACTTCACCGTCGGACATGGCCGGCTCGGAAAACAGTTGCGTTTGCGGGGCATCGGCGTTGCCCGTCAGTTCCAGGCCCGCGGTTACATCGCCCACCTCGCGTATCGCCTGTATGTCCAGCGCCGGGTTATCCAGCGGCCCGGCAAACAGCAGCCGCCCACGCCGGATACTCAGTTTCTGGCCATAGCCTTCATAGCGCCCGTTACGCAGTTCCAGTACGCCGTTACCGATCAGCGCCCCGGTCTGCACGCTGCGGATATCGAGGCCGCCGGCCAGGTCGGTACTGAGCCCGAAGCCTTCGAAGTGCACGTCGTCGCCGAGCCTGGCGACCAGGTTGACCCGGACCGGAACGGGCGTTGCCGCCTGCTCCGCCGGCGCCGCGTCCGGCGTAACGATAACCTGGTCCGCGGATACCCTGACCACGCCGGCGGGCAGTTTTTTGATAACGATACGCGCCTGCGGGACAAACACCGTGCCGGTGATGTCGACCTGTTGCAGGGAGCCGGCCACCCGTAGATCGGGGCTGGCCAGTATCACCCTGTCGGGCAGGCCACTGACGGCGAAGCGTTCCCCTTTCAGCGTGAGGTCAAACGGCCAGGCGCGCTCCGCCTCGAGCGACACATTGCCCGACAGGGCGATATGTCCGTCGGCCGAATCCGCCGTACCCTGCAGGGTGATGTCAGCGCCCTTGCCCTGCGCCTGCAGACCGACGTTTTTCACTTCCACGCCAAGTTCGGGAATGATCGCCCGGCCGTCGCCGAGCGAGGCTGTACCGCTGATCGCCGGCGCATCGAGGTAACCGGCGAGCCGGACTTCCGCGGCCGCCGCACCACCGGCGACGCTAACGTCGGGCAGTAACGGATCGAGAAACTGCAGGTCCGGTACGTCCAGGCTGATATTGCCGGCGAGCGGCTGACGGCTGGCGGACAACTGACTGAGCGTGATGTCACCCTGCAAACGGCCTTCAGCAGACTCGCCGGACAGCGCCAGTTGCAGGCGGTCGTTGTCCAGGCTGCCGCGTAAGCAGGCGTGCCGCTGTTGTGACTGCCAGCAGGCCTTGAAAGGCCGGACCTGGTTCGCTGCCACTCGCAGGTTTACGGGCTCCTGCAGTTGCCAGTGGCCCAGGTCACGCAGGTCCAGCGTGGCCACGTTCAGCGCACCGTCCCAGGCCGCTTCACGGTAACCGCCCTGCAACTTGAGTGAGACCTGTTTCTGTGCGGCGGCCATCTCCACTGTAACCCGGTGACGGGCGATGCCACCCTCACCCTTCAGCACCAGGCTGTCGACCGGCGTCTGCCCGAGTTGCGCGTCGGCCGCGGTAACGTCGAGCGAGGACGCCTGTGGCCGGGCCGCGTCCAGCCGCGCCTGCACCTTGAGTGTACGCACGGCATTCCCCTGGTAGGCCAACCCGTCTGCCGACAGATTCACGTGACCCGACGGCCGGTCCATGGGACCTTTGATGCGACCGTCACCGTGCACCCGGCCCGCGAGCCCCGGCAACACGGCCGCCAGTTCCGGCGCCTCGATGCGATAGCGCAAACCGGTGGTCGTATCCAGGCGCCCGGAGAGGTCAACCCGGTTGCTCCCCGAGCTGAGGCGCAGGCCCGTCGAGCCGGGAATGCCGTCATCGAGGCGCAGGTCGCCGCGTGCGGCCACCGGGTAGTCGCGCAGCGTGCCCTGCAGGTCGAGCCTGTTCAACGCCACCGTGACAGCGTCTTTCCCGGCATCAATGTCCAGGTGCGTTTCGATGGCGAGTCGCCCCGGCCAGTCCCGCCACTGCACCCCCGGATTCAGATCAGAGGCCTCGATCGCCAGCCCGAGACTGAACGCCGGTGACCAGGCCAGGTCGCCGCTGGCCGCGAGGTGACCATCCAGCGCTTCGATAGCCAGGGTTTCGACGATCATGTCCTGTGGAGTGCCCCGTCCCTTCGCCCGGATCTGCATGGCCGGCATATCCGGGATAGCCAGGGGACCATTGAGCGTAAGGTCATAGGCGTCGGCGGTGCCGCTGACCCGGTAGTCGCCCTGTTCACTCAGGTATTCGGCCATCCCCGACAGGGGCCAGCGCAGTTCACGCCATTGACCGGAAAAGTCGAAGCGCGGTGTCTCACCGTCCAGTTGCACGCGGCCATCGCCGGTTACCTGGAAAGGCGCCGAGAGCGTATGCTGCACCCGGACCGCGTGCAGATCCCCGTCCAGCGTTGCCTCGCCGGCGACGGTGACCGCGTCCGGCAAGTCGGTGCTCCACTGCACGCTGCCCTGAAAAGTGTAAGGCTGCTGCAGTGCAGTCTTGCCACTGAGTTGCAGCGTGCGGCCCGCCATTTTCACCCCGAATTGCCTGATGTGCAGTCCCAGGACCGGACCGGCGCGCGCCGACAGGGTGATGTCATCCACCACCGTGTGGCTGTCGCCGATGTCCACCTGCAGGTTGCTGACCTGCAGGTGCTTGAGCTGGATCACCAGCGGCAGCGGGATGCGCTCGGGCATCACGAAGGGTTCTGCATCCGGCGACGGTTCGGTGCCGGGTGCGCGGTAATGCACATCACGGGCGACCAGCTGCGAAACCCGCACGGCACCGCGCAGCAGCGGGGCTGCACGCCAGCCGACAGTGAGCCGGCCGATGGTGATCTCCTGCTGATCCAGCCGGTAACGTACGCCGGTCAGCGTCAGGCCCGACACCAGGCGGCCGTCAATCGCCTCGACCTGGAGTTCACCGGGCGCCAGGGCCAGCGCCTGACGAACCAGTAAGCGGCTGCCGGTTTCGCTGGCGGTCATGGCCGTCAGTACCGCCATACCCAGCAACAGCAGCGTGACCAGGACCAGCAAGGGTTTTTTAAGCGCGCGCCACATCACGATCCGCTCACGGTTTCAGAGTTCCGGACCCATGACGAAATGCACCCGGAACAGATCACCGTCCTTGTCCAGCGGGTGGGCGAAGTCCAGGCGGATCGGACCGACCGGCGAACGCCAGCGGATACCCACACCGACGCCGGTTTTCGGGTCCAGCCGGCCTTCATCGAAAGCGTTACCCGAATCGACAAACACGGCCAGCCCCCATTTTTCGGTCAGGCTGTGATCAAGCTCCAGGCTGCCGACCAGCAGGTTCTTGCCGCCTTCAACCTCGCCGTCATTATTCTCCGGGCCAAGCGACTTGTAGGCATAGCCACGCACACTGTTGTCACCGCCGGCAAAGAAACGCACCGAGGGCGGCAGTTCATCGAACTCGTCCATGAAGGTCACCCCGCCATCCACGCGTCCGATCACCCGCGATCGCCAGGGCAGACCGAGAATACCCTTGGCGCTGCCGATCAACTGCAGGAAGCTGACATCCGAGATCGGGTTCTGCACGCTGCCGCGGGTCTTGAAGTTGACGCGCAGACCCTTGCGCGGGTAGAGGCGGTTGTCGGCCACGGCACGCGTCCAGCCGATACCCGGCATGAGTAATATCGATGACTTGCTTTCCTCACCACTGATTTTGAAGCTCTCCTTGCCGAACGCCAGCACCTGCTCTTCCAGCCACTGGTGTTTACGCTGACGCGTGCGCGTGACCGACACCGCCGTCGTGTCCGCGCGGAAACTGTCATTGTCCTCGTGCTTGTAGCCGGCCTCCAGGCGTAACTTGTCAGTCACCGGCTTCTCCAGCGGAATGGTATAACCCAGCGTCACCTTTGAGATCACCTGCGACACGGAAAGGTCACTGGCGAACTGGTGCCCGTGGCGGTTGATCCGCTGGTTCTGGTAACCGAGGCCCAGGCGCGGCCCGGTATCGGTGGCAAAACCGACCGACGCCGTGTAGCGGTGGCGGCTGGCGGGCGTGAGGGTAATGCGTACCGGTATCGTGCCATCCCCAGCCTCGTCGATCAGTGGCTGCACCAGGACCTGGGCGAAATAGCGACTGCTGCTCAGCCGGCGTGACGTCTCTGTCAGCACGGTACGCACGTAGGGCTGGCCCTCGCGGTAGGCGAGGTAGCGCTGCAGCAGGTCGGGGTCGATGATGTCCTGCTCGACACGCGTCTCGCCAAAGTGAAACCGCGGACCGGAATCAAAATGCAGAACAATATCAGCCACACCGGCCGCCGGCTCGACACGCAGTTCATGGCGGGTAAAACGACTGTCGAAATAGCCGCGCTCGGTGGCCAGGTTGGTGAGGCTGGTTTTGAGCGCGTCGTACTTGTCATGACGCAGGGGTTGCCCCGCCTTGGGCACGTCCCGGCCGATCAGTGCCTGAAAGCTGTCGTCACTGCCCGCTTCACCTTCAATGCGGATATCGATATGGCGCAGGGTAACGCGCTCGCCGGGCTGGATATCAAAGGTCACCGCCCAGCAGCCGTCCTTTGCGGCCGGCTGGAAAGTCTGCCCGATGACCGGCTGATAATAACCGAACGCCTGCAATGCCTGCCGGATTTCCTTTTGCGCTTTCTTCAACGCGGCCTTCAGGCGCCAGCCGGGGGCATCACAGGGTTCCTGCACCAGCGACAGCGACGCCCGGGCACTGTCACCCGGCTCTTTTTCCAGGCCGTTAAGGGTCACCTTCCCGTTGGCGGCAATGGCCGGCTGAGACAACATCACTACGGCCGCCAGGAACAGGCGCGAGATGCTTAAGCGGATGCAGCAGACGACTGGCTGGCCCCGGGGTACTGAAACATTGAACAACATCGATCACCGTGCCGAGACGGTTGCACGCCCTGGTGCAAGCCACTCGATTCAATAAAAAAGCAGGTCGGTGACAGATGATAACCATTGCCGTTTATCAACGGTAAGCGTTCAGGCACCGCAGCCCCTGGTCCTGCAAACATACAGCAGAATACCAAAAAGCCCGACAACCGCGACGAATCCCGCCAGCGTTAATCCATCCAGGAACATGTGACTTCTCCCTATGACAAAGTCCAATACAGCAAAACAGGTACATTAGTTATTTATAACATTAATTGTAACTTATCTACTGGTGCAATAGTAATCTGTAAACCTTTGTGAAACGCGACTGCCGGGGCCCTGTTGTTCAGATGTATTGTCGCCATACACAGACAATCGGGGCGGTCTGAACCAGGCTGGCGCATGCATTCAACTGCAAACACCTCTTTGGTGCATCTGCAGCCATAGCCGAACGACTACACTATCGCTGGTAAAGCGCAAATCGGACTGTTTATGCTTAATATACGTAGCGTGTGACCCGTTACCGCGAATCAAAAGTATTGGCACGCTTATTGACTACCATTCGTTGCCCTGAATGCCAGGGGAATAACTGTACGGAAACCCACTGGCAATGGATTGTATCGGAGTAAACTTGACGGGTAATTATTCTCTCTTTCACCCAGACACCGTGAGCACCCACCATGCAGGAAAGCCATCTTCAAACCGAATTTGATCGTATCGTCCAGGCCCGGCATCACGACCCGTTCAGTGTGCTTGGCAGGCACGCCGCCAACGGCAGGGAACTGATCCGGGCCTACCTGCCCGGTGCCGACGAGGTCAGCATTGCCGAAGGCAACATCCGCCTGCAGCGCGTTGCCGGTACCGACCTGTTCGAATGGTACGGTGACGCGGGCAGCATACCCGGTCACTACCGCCTGATCTGGCGGGATGCCGGTCACTGCGAACACATCGCCCACGACCCCTACAGTTTCCCGCCCCAGCTGCCGGATTTCGACCTGCACCTGTTCGGCGAAGGCCGGCACCGCCATGCTTACCGCTTCCTGGGCGCACATACACACGAAATCGACGGCATTGCCGGCATCCTGTTTGCCGTGTGGGCGCCGAACGCCGAGCGCATCAGCGTGGTCGGCGAGTTCAACCACTGGGACGGGCGCCGTCACCCCATGCGAGTGCGTGGTGGCAGCGGCGTGTGGGAACTCTTTATCCCCGACCTGGAACCGGACTGCCTGTACAAGTACGAAATCCGCAACCGGCATACCGGCGAGCTCAGCCTGAAGGCCGACCCTTATGCGCAGGCCTTCGAGGTGCGCCCGGATACCGCATCGATCATCACCGCGCCATGTACCTATGCCTGGCAGGACCAGGCCTGGATGGCACAGCTACCGGCCACCGACTGGCAACACCGGCCCATGTCGATCTACGAAGTACACCCGGGTTCCTGGCAACGCGGGCCGGAAGGCGAATTTCTCAGCTACCGCCAGCTGGCTGACAAGCTGGTGAACTATGTCAAGACGATGGGCTTCACCCACATCGAACTGTTACCCATTACCGAACACCCCTACGACCCGTCCTGGGGTTACCAGACCACCGGTTACTTTGCACCGACCAGCCGCTACGGCTCACCCGATGATTTCCGCTATTTCGTCGACTACTGCCATCGCAACAATATCGGCGTACTGCTGGACTGGGTACCGGCGCACTTCCCCAAGGACGCCCATGGCCTGGCCCGCTTCGATGGCACACCGTTGTACGAACACGAGGATCCGCGCCTCGGCGAACACCTGGACTGGTCGACGCTGATCTATAACTTCGGCCGCAACGAGGTAAAGAATTTTCTGCTCTCCAGCGCCCTGTTCTGGCTCGACGAAATGCACATCGACGGCCTGCGTGTCGATGCCGTCGCTTCCATGCTCTACCTGGATTACTCGCGCGAGGAAGGCGAATGGGTACCCAACCGTTACGGCGGGCGCGAAAACCTGGAGGCCCTGGATTTTCTGCGCGAACTGAACGTGGCGGTGCACGAGGAACACCCCGGTGCCCTGATGATCGCCGAGGAATCGACCTCCTGGCCGCAGGTCAGCCGCCCCACCTGGAGCGGCGGCCTGGGTTTCGACATCAAGTGGAACATGGGCTGGATGAACGACACCCTGGAATACATGGCCAGGGACCCGCTTTACCGCCGCTACCACCAGGAGATGCTGACCTTCAGCATGCTCTACGCGTTTACGGAAAACTTCCTGCTGCCTTTTTCCCACGATGAAGTCACCCACGGCAAGCAGTCGATGCTTAACAAGATGCCCGGCGACGAGTGGCAGCGATTCGCCAACCTGCGTGCGCTGTATACCTACATGTTCTGCCACCCGGGCAAGAAACTGCTGTTCATGGGCACCGAGTTCGGCCAGGGGCAGGAATGGGACAGCGCGCAGACGCTCGACTGGTACGTGCTGGATTTCCCGCTTCACCAGGGCGTGCAGCGCCTGGTCGCGGACCTCAACCGTCTCTATCAGCAGACCCCGGCACTGTTCCAGTACGAGTTCGACTGGCGCGGCTTCGACTGGATCGACTGCCACGATGCCGATAACTCGGTCCTCAGCTTCCTGCGCCGCTCGGATGACACCTTCGTCATCGTCGTCATCAACCTGACGCCGACCCCGCATCACGATTACCGTATCGGCGTACCTGCAGCCGGCGAGTATGCCGAAATCTTCAACTCGGACTCGACCTTCTACGGCGGCAGCAACCTGGGCAACGGCGGACGCGCACTGCGGACCGACGAACAACCCTGGATGAACCAGCCGTTTTCGCTGAGCCTGACCCTGCCGCCGCTCGCGGGTATTGTGCTCGGCCTGAAATGACCGCATGAACGGGGCCTCCACCGCGGTCTGGCCGGGCCAGCCCTACCCGCTGGGCGCCACCTGGGATGGTGAAGGCGTCAACTTCGCGCTGTTTTCCGAACACGCCGAAAAGGTCGAACTCTGCCTGTTCGACGCGAAAGGCCGGCGTGAAACCGCGCGCATCCCGCTGCGCTGGAAAACCGACCAGGTCTGGCACGCCTACCTGCCCGAGGCGCGGCCCGGCCAGCTCTACGGCTACCGGGTGTATGGTCCCTACGAGCCCGAAAAGGGGCACCGTTTCAACCCCGACAAACTGCTGCTGGACCCCTATGCCAGGGACATCGTCGGTCACGTGCGCTGGAACGACGCCCTGTTCGGTTACACCATCGGTGACAGCGAGGAAGACCTGCTGGCCGACCCACGCAACAGCGCTCACGGCGTCCCCAAGGCCCGGGTGATCGACAATGCCTTCACCTGGGGCGACGACGCACCCCTGCGCACGCCCTGGCACCACACCGTGATCTACGAGCTGCACGTCAAGGGCTTCACCATCCAGCACCCCGACGTACCCCCGCCCTACCGCGGCAGCTACGCGGGCCTGGCCACCGAGCCGGTCATTGCCCACCTCAAGCGGCTTGGCGTCACCGCCGTCGAACTGATGCCCATCCATACCTTCATCAGCGACCGGCACCTGGTCGAACACGGGCTGAGCAATTACTGGGGCTACAACAGCATCGGCTACTTCGCCCCGCACGCGGCCTATTCAGCCACCGGCGATGTCAGCGAATTCAAGACCATGGTGAAGCGGCTGCACTCCAATGGTATCGAGGTCATCCTCGACGTCGTCTACAACCACACGGCCGAGGGCAACCACCTGGGACCCACGTTGAGTTTTCGCGGTATCGACAACGCGGCCTACTACCGCCTGGTCCCGGATGAACCGCGTTACTACATGGACTACACGGGGTGCGGCAACAGCCTCAACATGATGCACCCGCGGGTGTTGCAGCTGATCACCGACAGCCTGCGCTACTGGGTTCAGGAAATGCACGTCGACGGCTTCCGCTTCGACCTGGCGCCGACGCTGGCGCGCGAAGTTCACGCGGTCGACCGTTTTGGCGCGTTCCTGGATATCATCCACCAGGATCCGGTGCTGTCGCAGGTCAAGCTGATCGCCGAACCCTGGGACCTGGGCGAAGGCGGCTACCAGGTCGGTAACTTTCCCATCGGCTGGACCGAGTGGAACAGCCGCTACCGCGACGCCCTGCGCGCCTACTGGAAAGGCGAAGGCGGCCTGATCGGCGAACTGGCCTACCGCATCACCGGTTCCAGCGACCTGTACGCCCACAGCGGCCGCCGCCCCTACGCCAGCATCAACTTCGTCACCTGCCACGACGGCTTCACGCTGCAGGACCTGGTGAGCTACAACGACAAGCATAATTTCGAGAACCGGGAAAAGAACTTCGACGGCGAAGCCAACAATCTCAGCTGGAACATGGGTGCCGAAGGGCCCGCCGGCCGTAACCTCAACCTGCTCAACGCCCGCACGCAGCAGAAACGCAACTTTCTCGCTACCCTGCTGCTGTCCCAGGGCGTGCCGATGCTGCTGGCCGGCGACGAGATGGGCCGCAGCCAGAACGGCAACAACAATGCCTACTGCCAGGACAACGAAATCAGCTGGGTCGACTGGAACATCGACAGCCATGACCGGGCCTTCATGGACTTCGTCTGCCGGATGATCGCATTAAGAAAAGCCCACCCCGCCTTCCACCGGCGCCTGTTCTTCCAGGGGCGGCGCATCAAGGGCGCCAACGTCAAGGACATCTGCTGGCTGCGGCCCGACGGCCAGGAAATGACCAACAAGGAATGGCGGCATTCCCACGCCCGTTGCCTCGGGCTGCTGCTGCACGGTGATGCCATCGAAGAAGAGGATGAACGCGGCCGCGCGATCCACGACGACACCTTCCTGCTCATGCTCAACGCCCACCACGAGACCATTGCGTTCAGCCTGCCCCGGCAGGTCGGCATCGCCCGCTGGGTGGTCACGGTGGATACCTGTTATGCCGACGGCGAACGCACCGACCGGCGTACCTTCAATACCGGCGAGAGCTACCCCCTGCAGGCGCGCTCGACCGTACTGCTTTCTCAAATGAGGAATCCGCTGTAACGGGCCCGACGGCCTGGTCGTCCAGCAGTTTGGCGATGAGATGCGCCATCGCATCCCCGGAGACCTCACCCCTGCCACAACTGGATGCACAGAGATTGGCCGCGGCAACGGGCTGCGGCGACTGCGCCACAAACAAATCCAGTGCCGGTCCTTTCCCCGTGAGTAGCGCCTCGATCACCAGCGGGCTCAGCATCCCGGCGCTTTCCATAACCGGCAGCCTGGCCACGTTGTGCAGGGCGGTTAACAACTTGGGACCAAGAAACTGCGGCGGCACGGACCCCTGGTTCAGGGTCAACAGGCGCATCGCCGTATCGGTGTAAAAATCCAGGAAGCTGTCACCCTGGCGGAACATCAGGAAGGCGTTGTGAATCTTTTTATAACTCCTGAGTCTGCCTTGCCCGTCCAGCTGCACCCAGACCTCGCGGCCCAGTGCACAGGACGTATCGGGCAAGGTAAATTCCGCCGGGTTGAAAACCAGGAAATCCGCATCCATCCAGACAACCGTTTCATAGCCGTCGCCCATTGCCTCCTGCAGTTTCAGCAGTCGTGCAACATCGGTCGCGATAACGGGTTGGTGCCGGGTTTTTTCCAGCAGGTGGCCGGGAACAGCGTCGAACAGCTCGTCGCCGATAAAATCATAATCATAGCCCCGCAGCGCGCTCCAGTTGCGCACGGACTCAAGGCAACGCGCTATCCAGGGCCATGGCAAGGGTGATCGGTGTGACTGTAAAACGAGCGTGCGGCGCATAAACGGGTTTATCAGGCGTCAGCGCAGGAACCGCCGCACATACCAGCAGCTGGCTTCAATGCCGTAATCCTGTTCACGCGCCCAGGCCAGGCCGGTGCGCACCAGCTTTTCGGCAATACCCCGCCCGCGCAGCGCTTCCGGGACAAAGGTGAAGGTGAAATTTATACCCTGGCGCGGCATCAGCTCGTATTCCAGGCGGGCTTCCTGGTCCTCGACCAAAGCGATGAAGCGGCCGCGCCCGGGTTGGTGAATGATGTTCAAGGTCCTGTGGAACAGCGTCTTTACTACAGGTCCAGGTAAACTACCGTTGATAATCGCCGGGGACCGGCAGTGGCTCACCGTCCTCCGAGCGCTGCTTCAGGGCCTGGCCGCCCTTTTCGAGGGCTTCACCGCCTTTTTCCAGCAGGGTGCCGCCGGTCTCCTTGATTTTTTCATGGAAGGTGGCTTCTTCAAACGGGTTGCTGAACAGCGGCCGGTCCGCGCCCATGTTGAATCCTAACCAGAGACCCAGTGCCAGGCCGATGATGAGGCCGAGGATAATGCCCTTGATGCGCTTCATGAATGATGTGCCTCCCTTGCCCGTTCGCTCCTTTGTACTGTGTTCGACGGCCCGGTGTCAACGAGATTGCCCCAAAACAGTGCTATAGCGGAGGTGGCAGAAACCCTCCCCCAATGCCAACAGGAATAAAAAGGTTTCTAAATAACCGCAATGGGACGCCGCTATCGATAGCAGGAAGTGGTGGTCCCGGGAAGGAAACCGTGCTGGAATTGAGCAGTCAGATTTCATGATCAAGAAAATCCGGACAAGTGAACTGCGCATCGGCATGTATATCGATAACCTCGATTGCAAGTGGATGGACCACCCGTTCGTCATCAACAAGTTCCCGGTCAACGACCCCAGGATCATCCAGAAAATCGCCAGCGCCGGCATCCGCCAGGTGTTTATCGATGTCAGCAAGGGCAAGGATGTCGAGCAGGCGCCGACCGCGCCGGAGGTCGATGCCGCACTGCAGAAAAGTCTCGAAGATGCGGTAAAAGACCGCGAGGGTGACGAGGTTGTCTCCGTGGCGTCCGAGCTGCACAAGGCCAAGTCGCTGTTCCGCGAAACGACTTCCGTGATCCGCAACCTCATGGAAGACACCCGCATCGGCAAGCAGATCGAGGTCGAGTCGCTGGACCCCCTGGCGGAACGCATGGTGCAGTCGGTATTCCGTAACCACCACGCCCTCACCGGTATCTCGCGCATCAAGACCAAGGACGAATACACCTTCATGCACTGTGTCAGTGTCGCCGGCCTGCTGGTGACCTTCGCCCGTGAACAGGGTTTTTCCGAAGCGGACATCCACCAGGTCGCCATCGGCGGACTGATCCACGACATCGGCAAGACCATGACGCCGCAGGATGTACTCAACAAGCCGGGCAAGCTCGAACCCGAAGAGTTCGAGATCATGAAAGGCCACGTCACCCACAGCCGCGAGATCCTCGAGGAAACGCTCGGTATCAGCCAGACGGCCATGGACATTTCGGTGCTGCACCACGAACGCATCGACGGCACCGGCTACCCGCTGGGCCTGGCCGCTGACGAAATCAGTCTGATCGGCAAAATGTCGGCGATTGTCGACGTGTACGACGCACTGACGTCAGTGCGTGTCTACAAGGATGCCTGGGAACCCACGCTGGCCCTGAAGAAACTGCTGGAATGGAGCCCCGACCACTTCGACAAGGAACTGGTGCAGCACTTCATCAAGTGTCTCGGTATCTACCCCGTGGGCTCGATGGTGGAACTGGAATCCGGCCTGTTCGGCATCGTGATGGAGCCCGGCGAAGACCTGCTGCGGCCGAAACTGCGCATTATCTACAACGGCAAGAAAGGCCGTTACGAGAAAGTGCGCGACATCGACCTGGC
>CBEUNK010000024.1:0-26963 GCA_965544455.1 uncultured Thiogranum sp. | reverse complement strand
TTTTCCATGATTTCGAGCGCCTCGGCGTTCTTGATCAGTACACCCGCCATGGCGCCGCGGCCGGTGCCGACCATGATGGAGATCGGTGTTGCCAGTCCCAGGGCACAGGGGCAGGCAATGATCAGCACGGCCACGGCGTTGACGACGGCGTGGGCCAGGCGCGGTTCGGGGCCCCACAAACCCCAGACGATAAAAGCGATCACGGCGACCAGCACGACGGCCGGCACGAAGAACCCCGCAACGACGTCCGCCAGTTTCTGGATCGGCGCCCGTGAGCGCTGGGCCTCGGCGACCATGTTGACGATCTGCGCCAGCAGGGTGTCCGCACCCACTTTCTCCGCCTTCATCAGCAGGCTGCCGGTACCGTTGACCGTGGCGCCGATCAGCTTGTCGCCGGCGGCCTTGGTCACGGGAATGGGTTCACCGGTGACCATGGATTCATCAACGCTGCTGCTGCCATCGATAACGTTCCCGTCCACGGGTATTTTCTCCCCGGGCCTGACCCGCAGGGTGTCTCCCGGTTGTACCTGGTCCAGCGGGACATCCTCCTCCGTGCCGTCATCGCGGACCAGGCGCGCGGTATTCGGCGCCAGCCCCAGCAGCATCTGAATGGCGGCATTGGTGCGGGAGCGGGCACGCAGTTCCAGTACCTGGCCAAGCAGTACCAGTGCCGTGATCACCGCCGCCGCCTCAAAATAAACATCGACCGTCCCGCCCTCCATCTGCATGAGGGGCGGGAATATCTGCGGAAACACCAGCGCCACCACGCTGTAGGTCCAGGCGACGGCCACGCCCAGCCCGATGAGGGTGAACATATTCAGGTTCCAGGTAACGACCGACTGCCAGCCACGGACGAAGAACGGCCAGCCGCCCCACAGCACCACCGGTGTCGCCAGCGCGAATTCAATCCATTGCACGGTGTGCATGGACAGGCCCCGGGGCAGCCACTGGGGCGCGAGATCGGCCACCATGGCCAGAATGAACACCGGTGCCGCCAGCACGCTGCTGACCCGGAAACGGCGCGACATATCGACAAGTTCCGGGTTTTCCTCTTCCACGGCGACGGTGCGCGGTTCCAGCGCCATGCCGCACCTGGGACAGCTGCCGGGATGGTCCTGGACCACTTCCGGATGCATGGGGCAGACGTACTCCGTGCGGCCTGCCGGCGCAGCGGGCGCGCCCGCCGGTTCCAGCGCCATACCGCATTTGGGGCAGGACCCGGGACCCTGTTGGCGGACTTCGGGGTGCATGGGGCAGGTATACGTGGCCGTGGTATCTGCAGGTGCCGTGGCAGTGGTCACCGGTTCCCCGAGGTACTGCGCGGGGTCTTCGCGGAACCTGTGCAGGCAATGGTCACTGCAGAAGTAGTAGGCCTGTCCTGCGTGATCGCTATGGAGCGCGGAATCCTCATTCACTGTCATGCCGCATACGGGGTCTGTTGCCACTGCGTAACTCCTTTTTTCTTAGTATAGGAAACGGTCATTTTCAGTCGCCGTCACGCCGGTGACGCTGTCCACCGCACCTTGCGATGCGATCAGGAGTCTACAAGATGTGTCTACCACACAGGTCAATACCCGTGCACCGCCCCGGACGACAGCAAGCGGTACGGCAGCATAACCATCCCGGAAATGTGAGAAATGTTAACCTGTTGATTGGATGGGTATGTTGTAATACAAAATACGGGATTTCCAAGTCGTCACGTCCCCCGCTAAACAGCGGCAGTCGTGATGATCAACCATGATAAACTGCTACTGACCTATGCACGCCACACTACCATTACTGCAACACACGGACTTCCCCGCCATCCGGCGCGGTCAGCTGACGACCCTGCAGGTCAACCTCGGTTACCTGTGTAACCAGGCCTGCCTGCATTGCCATGTCAATGCCGGGCCGACACGCAAGGAACAGATGCAGGCCGATACCGTCGATGCCGTGATCGACTTCCTGCAGTGCACGCCGCTGACGACACTGGATATCACCGGGGGCGCACCGGAGCTCAATGCCCATTTCCGCCGCCTGGTACAGGCTGCCCGGGAGACCGGCCTGCACGTCATCGACCGTTGCAACCTGACCATACTCAATGAAACCGGCCAGGAATCACTGGGTGAATTTCTCGCGACCCACGGGGTCGAGGTGGTGGCGTCCATGCCCTGTTACCTGGAAAGCAATGTCGACGGCCAGCGCGGTGAAGGGGTCTACCGGTCGAGTATCCGGGCATTGCAGCAGCTTAACAGCCTGGGTTACGGCCAGCCTGGCAGCGGGCTGGAACTGAACCTGATGTACAACCCCGTCGGCGCCGTGTTGCCACCGTCCCAGCCGCAGCTGGAGGCCGATTACCGGCGCGAACTGGCGGCGCGCGAGGGCGTGGTTTTCAACCGGCTCTACGTGCTGGCCAACATGCCGATCCAGCGCTTCGGCAGCACGCTGGTATCGAAGGGCCAGTTCGACAGTTACATGGCCCTGCTGAAAAATGCCCACCAGCCGGCCAATCTCGACACCGTCATGTGCCGTTCGCTGCTGAGCATCGACTGGCAGGGCTTTGTTTACGATTGTGACTTCAACCAGATGCTCGACCTGCCGCTGGAAGGCACCGGCTCCCGGCGCCTGCATATCAGCGAACTTGACATAACCACGCTTGAAGATAACCCGATCGTGGTGTGTGACCATTGCTATGGTTGCACGGCGGGGCAGGGCAGCAGTTGCGGCGGCGCGCTGGACTGACGGGATACCGGATTCAGAATGCCGCCGTTAGCCATTATTGTTCCCGCCTTGAATGAACAGCACTGTCTGGGCGACACGCTGGATGCGCTGCAGGCGGCACGCCGCCGGGGCAGCGAGCTGATCGTGGTCGATGGTGGCAGTGAGGATGGCACACGGGAGCAGTGCCGTGATCGGGTCGATCAATGCCTGCTGGCCGAACGTGGACGGGCTACACAGATGAATGCCGGGGCCCGGGCGGCATCGGCTGACACGCTGCTGTTTCTGCATGCGGATACGCAGCCGCCGGATGACATTGACCGGCTGATCGACGCGGCGCTGGGCGGTCGGCCGGGCTGGGGCCGCTTCGACGTCCGGCTGTCGGGACGCCACCCGCTGTTGCGCCTGGTTGAACGCCTGATGAACCTGCGTTCGCGGCTGTCAGGTATCGCCACCGGCGACCAGGGCCTGTTCGTCAGCCGCGACTGCTTCGAGCAGGTCGGCGGCTATCCCGATATCGCCCTGATGGAGGATATTGTACTCAGCAAGCGCTTGAAGCGTCTGGCACGTCCGCATTGTCTGAGAACCAGGCTGGTGACATCGAGCCGCCGCTGGGAACAGCAGGGCGTGATCAGGACCGTGCTGAAAATGTGGTGGCTGCGCGCGGCCTTTTACTGCGGTGTGCCGGTGCGCTACCTGGCGAGGCAGTATGGATAAGCCAACAGTATTGCGTTACCCCGAATCGCGCATCGTCGTTTTTGCCAAGGCGCCACAGGCGGGGCAGGTTAAAACCCGCCTGGCAGCGGCGATCGGTGATGCCGAGGCCGCACAGGCCTATGCCGGCTGGCTGGAGTCCACGGTCAGGCGGCTGGTCGATGCCCGGCTGGCACCCGTGGAGCTGTGGGTCAGTCCGACGGCTGAACATCCACTGTTCCAGCAACTGACCGCGGATTTCGGCGTGGCATTGCACGTTCAACCGGCGGGTGACCTGGGTCAGCGTATGCATCGGGTGGCGAGACAGATACTGGCCTGCCACGAACAGGTCGTTTTGATAGGCAGCGATTGCCCGCTTATGCCGGTAGACTATGTTGAACGGGCACTGTGCGCCATGGACCAGGGCATCGACACGGTCATCGGGCCGGCCGAGGACGGCGGTTATGTCCTGCTGGGCCTGCGCCAGGAGATCCCGGCGCTGTTTGCGGATATCCCCTGGAGTACGGCACAGGTGATGCGGACAACCCGCCGGCGGCTGATCGGCGCAGGATGCCACTGGGCGGAACTCGAACCCCTGTGGGACATCGACAGCCTGGAGAATTACCGGCGTTGGCAAACGTCTTTACAGAAAGAATCGCGGAACACTCACCCCGGACCTGATAGAGAGGTAAGTAGTCGATGAATCAGCAGCAAGCCGACAAAGTGCGCCAGCAGGTGCGCGATGCCTACAGCAATGTCGCCGAGGCCAGTGACAGCGGTGGCTGTTGTGGTGAAGCATCGAGTTGCTGCGGTGTATCGGATGACAGCAACATCAATCAGCTGATCTCGACCCGCCTGGGTTACAGCCAGTCCGATCTCGACAGCGTCCCCGGTGGCGCCGACATGGGGCTGGGTTGCGGCAACCCGCGGGCGATTGCCAGCCTGCAGGCCGGTCACGTGGTGCTGGACCTTGGCAGTGGCGGAGGCTTTGACGCCTTTCTGGCCGCGCAGGAAGTCGGCCCGGAAGGGCGGGTGATCGGTGTCGATATGACGCCGTCGATGATCAGCAAGGCGCGCGGTAATGCCGGCAAGGGGAATTTCGGCAATGTCGAGTTCCGCCTGGGCGAAATCGAGTTCCTGCCGGTCGCCGATGCCAGTATCGACGTCATTATTTCCAACTGCGTGATCAACCTGTCACCGGACAAGGCGCAGGTATTCAGGGAGACGTTCCGGGTGCTGCGCAGCGGTGGACGCCTGGCGATATCCGATGTGGTCGCCAGCGTCGAATTACCGGAAGAGATCCGCGACGATCCCTACCTGCACTCGGCCTGTGTCTCCGGCGCAATGCAGGTCGAAGCGCTGGCAGCACTGCTGGCCGAGGCCGGATTCGAGGCGATAAATATCCAGCCGAAAGATGAGTCCCGCGAATTTATCAGTGACTGGGCGCCGGGGCAGGGTGTAGAAGATTACGTGATTTCGGCGACGATCGAGGCAGTAAAACCCTGATAAAAGAAAAAGCCGGCTATGGCAGCTGTCCTGCCGGTCGGGATGCCTGCTTGAGTTCAACCTCGAGGTGCATCGGTATACCTTCCTCTGTTTCCCTGCTGTCCAGCCTGGCATTGACAGAAGTGGAATACAGGGCAATACCGTAATTTGGTGTTGTTCCGGTTACCCAGTTCCTGACAATCCCGGAAACATCAACCGACAGCACGGTTCCGGTATCGGCCGGCGTCACCGGTATCGATGCCAGGGCGACAGTGCCGAATTCAGGCATGTTTTCGTATGTAAGCGTGTTTTCCTCCCAGGGCTCCATCACAATATACAGCTCGATAACTCCCGCAACCTTTACCGTATCGATCCCCAGTCGCAGTTCGGCCTGTTTCACGGCGGCCGGGATTCCCGGAAAATCGAATTTTGCAAAACCGATGATCGGTCCGAATTTCCGGACAACCACTAATCCGGCGGAGCCGAAATTCACGCCCGGCTTTCTGCCATGTGCATAGGTGTCGGCAACAACCGGATAGGTGGCCGCCTCGACTGCCGCCGTGGGCGGCAATGCGAGCAAGGTTGCCAGGAGCAAGATCCCTGCCGATGTGAGTGGAATACAGCGTAAGCGCATAGAACCTCCGTTTGATCCGCCGGATTCAGAGAACGTAAGCTGACAGAAATCCTGTCCGGCCTGTCATTAATTACGACACCCGGTTAGGCTTTCTGGAGCGAATATTCTCCTGATTTTGATACAGGTCAACTAGTTGAGTTGTTTCTAAAAGTGAAGCCGACTTCCCACCCCTGCCTTGATGGCGCGCGATCAAATGGGGGCGTAGAATTAACGAATTCTTGAGCTTTGTAATGCTAGGGTGCGCCTCCCGAAAGCCATACCCACGGAGAAAGTAATCCGATGAGCACTCGCTCAATCCAGCTGACCCGCATTTTCCCTTTCCTGACCTGGTGGCCGTTACTCGACCGCAAGACTGCCCGCGGCGACCTGATGGCCGGCCTGACCGGTGCCATCGTCGTGCTGCCGCAGGGTGTGGCCTTCGCCACCATCGCCGGCATGCCGCCCGAGTACGGCCTGTACGCGGGTATGGTGCCGGCTATTATTGCGGCCCTGTTCGGTTCGTCCTGGCATCTGGTTTCAGGACCGACCACGGCGGCGTCGATCGTGTTGTACTCTTCGCTCAGCGTCTACGCCGAGCCCGGCACGGCGGAGTACGTGACGCTGGCACTCACCATGACGTTGATGGTGGGGGTCATCGAGATTGTCCTGGGCCTGGCGCGTATGGGTGCGCTGGTCAACTTTATTTCACACTCGGTGATCGTCGGCTTCACCGCCGGTGCCGCCATCCTGATCGCCAGCAAGCAGCTGAAGAATTTCTTCGGCGTGGATATCCCCCGCGGTGGCCACCTGCACGATATTCTGATCAGTTTCTGGCACCAGATACCCAATATAAACGGTTATGTCACTGTGGTGGCGCTGGTGACCCTGTTGTCCGGTATCGCGGTAAAACGCTGGATACCAAAACTGCCGTACCTGATCGTCGCCATGGTGGCAGGCAGCGTGGTATCCGTCATTATCAACCAGATTTTCGGCGCCGAGGCGACGCATATCCAGACCGTAGGTGCACTGCCCAGCTCCCTGCCACCCCTGTCATCGCCCAGCTTTTCCATGGACACCATCAAGCACATGGCGCCGGCGACACTGGCGGTGACCCTGTTCGCCCTGACCGAGGCCGTGTCCATCGGCCGCTCGCTGGGTGCCCGCAGCGGCCAGCGGATCGACGGCAACCAGGAATTTATCGGCCAGGGACTGTCGAACATCGCCGGCAGTTTTTTCTCCGGATACGTGGCTACCGGTTCCTTCAACCGCAGTGGCCTGAATTACCAGGCCGGCGCCAAAACGCCGCTGGCCGCCATGTTTGCCGGCCTGTTCCTGATGGTGATCGTCGTCATGGTGGCCCCGCTGGCGGCCTATCTGCCGAACGCGGCCATGGCCGGTATCCTGTTCCTGGTCGCCTGGGGGCTGATCGATTTCCATGAAATCGGCCACATTCTGAAAACCAGTCATCGTGAAACCGGTATCCTGGCGGTGACGTTCTTCGGCGCGCTGTTCCTGGAACTGGAATTCGCCATTTTTGCCGGCGTCATGCTGTCGCTGGTGCTGTACCTGATGCGCGTCTCCAGGCCGCGTATCATCAGCCGCGTGCCGGACCCGCGCACGCCCGGGCGCAAGTTCAATACTGATATCGCCCTGCCGGAATGCCCCCAGCTGCATATCCTGCGCATCGATGGCTCGCTGTTTTTCGGTTCGATCAACCATGTTCAGGAAGCTTTTGCTGACCTCAGGGAACAGCATCCGGAAAAGAAATACCTGGCCATCGTGGCGGATGGCATCAATTTCGCTGACATCACCGGCGGTGCCACACTGGTCGATGAAGCGCGCAAACGCAAGGCGTGTGGTGGCGACCTTTACCTGATAAAGGTGAAAAAAGGCCTGTGGGAGTCGCTGGAAAGCTGCGGCTGCCTGGACGCCATTGGTCCCAACAATGTGTTCCAGTCCAAGACGGCTGCAGTCCATGCTATTTTCCAGAAGCTGGACAAGTCGGTGTGTCAGCACTGTGACAAACGCATCTTCAGGGAGTGCGCCTCGATCGAGCGCGTACCCGATAACCCCTAGGTAAACGCCCATGTATGCCCTGGTCATCGAAGACAACCCGGATCTGGTCGCCAACCTGTATGATTTTCTCGAACCCAAGGGGTATGTGCTCGATGCCGCATACGATGCGCGTACCGGCTACCAGTACGCGCAGGACAAGGAATACGATGTCATCGTCCTGGACCTGACGTTGCCGGGCATGGACGGACTGGAGCTGTGCCGCCGGCTGCGTGACTCGGGTAATACCACACCGGTGCTGATGCTCACAGCGCGCGATACGCTGTCGGACAAGCTGGACGGCTTCGCGGCCGGCTCCGACGATTACCTGGTCAAGCCATTTGCCTTGCAGGAACTGGATGCGCGCATCCGGGCGCTGGTGCGACGGGCACGCTGTGAACAGGGGCGCGAGCAGTTGCAGGTCGCCGACCTGGTGTTCGATCCCGATACCCTGCGCGTCGAGCGGGCCGGGCAGGTAATCAGCCTGCCACCCATCCCGCTGAAGATGCTGGCGCTGCTGATCCGCCAGTCACCACGGGTGGTTCCCAAGCGGGAGCTGGAGCGGCGTATCTGGGGTAACGAGCGACCGGACAGTGACGCCCTGCGAACCCACCTGCACGTATTGCGCAGCGCCATCGACAAGCCGTTTGATACCCCGCTGCTGCGCACCGTTCACGGTATGGGTTATCAGCTGGCGGCGCCGGATGAAGTTCAGGACTAGCCTTCGTTACAGGGTCACCTTTGCCTTTACCCTGCTCGGAGCCTTTGTCAGCCTGGCGCTGGCCGTGCTGTTGTACCGCCAGACGGTTGCCATGGAACAGCGCCTGGTCGCCGAAACTCTCGCCACCGAACTGCACGATTACCTGAATCGCTATACCGCTGATCCACAGACACCCCCACCGTCGAGCACGGCGTTACGCACCTACATCATTCACCCGCGCGTCAATGCCGATGTGCCGGTAGCTCTGATGACCCTGAAGGAGGGTTTTCATCGCCTGAAACTGGAGGGTGACGATTACTACGCGGAAGTTGCCGTGGATGGCGACCGGCGCTTCGTTATCCTGTACAACGATGCCCAGATCCGCCGCCGCGAACAGCAGTACCAGGCATTTCTCGCCAGCGGCGTACTGATCATGACGCTGCTGTCCGCGGCACTGGGCTACTGGCTGGCGGGCCGCGTGGTGTCACCGGTCGGCGATCTGGCTCGCCGTGTGAGTCGGCTCGTGCCCGGTGACACGCGAACCAAACTCGCGGGCCGTTTTTCCCGCGACGAGGTCGGTCTGCTGGCAGGGAACTTCGATGACTACCAGGCTCGGTTGCAGACCTTCATCCAGCGGGAGCAGGCGTTTACCTCCGATGTCAGTCACGAGCTGCGCACGCCACTGGCGGTGATCGACGGTGCCGCGGAGGTCCTGCAGCAGGACGAGCACCTGGCGCCGGATCAGCGGGTCCGTATCCAGCGCATTCAGCGCGCCTGCCAGGAAATGGCGGAAACCACGGCGGCGCTGCTGGAACTGGCCCGCGAAAAGCGCAAGGAAGCTGTCGTCACCGACTGTGACGTGTCCCTGGTGCTCCGGGAGGTCGTGGATAATCACCGTTCGATCCTCGATCGCAAGCAGGTGGAGGTCGTGCTCGCCGTGGAAGACGAACCCCATTTGCCGGTGGATTGCGCACTGTTGAGAATCGTTATCGGCAACCTTATCCGCAATGCCTTTTCCTACACCCGGGAAGGGCGTGTCACCATCGAGCTGGATGCCGCGGGTATCCGCGTGATCGACACGGGTGTGGGGATTGCCGATCACCAGCTCGACGATATTTTCAAACCGTTTTACAGCGAGCAGGGTGGGGAGGGGATCGGCCTGTCGCTGGTCAGGCGGATCTGTCTGCGCTACGGCTGGCGCCTTGATGTCAGCAGCGAAGTGGGAGCCGGCACCTGTTTCAGCCTGCTGTTTGGCGTAGAATCCTGAAGCCATTCAGCTAGATCCATCGTCTCCCGGGCGCATCTTAACGAAAACTTAACAAAATATTGAGGTACTTGTTTTTATCATTACGCGCTTTGTCAGCGGCCTGCCCAGCCGGCGGCCTGACTACTTCTAATAACGATCATCAGGAGCGGCTGTGCCAGACTCAAGTCAACCATTTACTTTAAAAAAATTTATTATCGCCCTGATATTTCTGGCATTCGGCCTGTATGTTTCTGCCCACGTGCCGAGCCTGCAGATTGCCTGGGTTACCGGTTTTCTGTTGTTGACGATTTACCTGTTCGCCTTCGAAGTCGTCGGCGTCGATGTCGCGGCGGTGACCATCATGGTCCTGCTCGGCCTGACTTCGTTACTGGCGCCGGTGATGGGGCTGGAGGAAGGACTGGTGTCCACCCAGCACCTGTTCGACGGTTTTGCCAGTAACGCGGTCATTTCGATTATCGCCGTCATGATTATCGGTGCGGGCCTGGACAAAACGGGCATCATGAACCAGGTGGCTTCCTTGATATTGAAGAAGGGCGGCACCACCGAGAAGCGGATTATCCCGATCATTTCCGGCACAGTGGCGATTATCTCCAGCTTCATGCAGAACGTCGGCGCCGCCGCGCTGTTTCTGCCGGTGGTTTCGCGTATCTCGGCACGTACCAACCTGCCGATGTCGCGGCTGCTGATGCCCATGGGCTTTTGCGCCATCCTCGGTGGTACCGTGACCATGGTCGGTTCCAGCCCCTTGATTCTGCTCAACGACCTCATTCTCACCTCCAACAAGGCGCTGCCGGCCGAACACCAGATGGAAACCTGGTCACTGTTTTCGGTTACCCCGGTCGGACTGGTGCTGGTGGCGGCCGGTGTCATCTATTTTGTACTTGCCGGGCGTTTTGTGCTGCCGCTGACCAAGACGGAAGGTACCAAGGGCGGCGACGCCATGAGCTACTTTCGTGACACCTACGGTCTCGACTACAACATCCGCGAAATGCGTGTGCCGCCGCATAGCGACATCGTCGGCAAGACGCTGGAAGACATCGAGCATAGCGAGCATCTGCGTGTCATCGCCGGTATCCGTTCCAACAAGGAAATCGCCATCGGTCCGGGCGGGCTGGCGCGCGATACCGGTATCGAGGCCGGCGCTGTACTGGGGGTACTGGGTTCCCCGCAGGCCCTGCAGGATTTCGCCGAGCATCATGAACTGGTGGTATTGCCGACACTCAATAACTTCGCCGACGCGCTGTCGCCGGCCAAGGCGGGTATCGCCGAGGTGGTTATCCCGCCCGGTTCGCAGTTGATCGGCAAGAGCGCCCGCGACGTGTGGATGCGCAAGATCTATGGTATCTCGATGGTGGCCCTGCACCGCGTGGGCAAAACCTACCGCGAAGGCGAGGGGATACGTGACATGCCGTTACAGGCCGGTGACACCCTGGTGGTACATACCACCTGGGACGCATTGTCCCGCCTGACCAAGGACCGCAATTTCGTGGTGGTCACCACCGAGTACCCGCACGAGGAACTGCGTCCGCAAAAAGTTACCCATGCCCTGGTGTTCTTTCTTATTGCCCTGTCGCTGGTGCTGTTCTCGGACATGCGGCTGTCGGTTTCGTTGCTGACCGGTGCCATCGGCATGGTGCTGTCCGGCGTGCTGACCATCGAGGAAGCTTACGAGGCGGTGAGCTGGAAAACCGTGTTTCTGCTGGCCAGCCTGATTCCGCTCGGCCTGGCGGTGGAAACCACCGGCACGGCTGCCTGGATCGCCGACAAGACGCTCAATCTGCTCGGCGACGTGCCGATATGGATGCTGCAACTGGTCATCGCCGTGCTGGCAACCTTCTTCACCCTGGTCATGTCAAACGTCGGCGCAACCGTACTGCTGGTGCCATTGGCGGTTAATATAGCCGTTGGCGCCGGTGCCGACCCGGCGATTTTTGCGCTGACAGTCGCCATCGCCACCTCCAACTCTTTCCTCATCCCCACGCACCAGGTCAATGCCCTGATCATGGGCCCGGGGGGTTACCGCGTGGCAGATTTCATGCGCGCCGGCGGCATCATGACCGTGTTGTTTATCGTGGTGATGATATTAATGATGAACCTGGTATTTTAGTCCATGAAAAACCTTTTTCGCCCGGCTGCCATGCTGGCAGCGCTCGCACTCGCGCCGGTAACGGCACAAGCCGCTGAACACACATCCAGTACGCTGGACCTGACCACTTCCGGTGTCGGGATTGCCGCCATTGTCGTCTTCGTGCTTGCCTACCTGCTGGTCATGGCGGAAGAATTCACCGACCTGCGCAAGTCCAAGCCGGTGATGCTGGCAGCCGGCATCATCTGGCTGATGATTGGCTATGTCTATGCGCAGCATGGCTTGTCACACACCGCGGAAGCGGCCGTACGGCACAACCTGCTGGAATACGCCGAACTGATGCTGTTCCTGCTGGTGGCCATGACCTATATCAACGCCATGCAGGCCCTGCGCGTGTTCGATGCGTTGCGCATGTGGCTGGTGCGGAAGGGATTCAGCTTCCGGCAATTGTTCTGGATGACCGGGTTTCTGGCATTTTTCATATCCCCGGTGGCCGACAACCTGACGACGGCGTTGCTGATGTGTGCCGTGGTGATGGCCGTGGGCGGCGATCATTCGCGATTCATCAGCCTGGCCTGCATCAATATCGTCGTGGCAGCCAATGCCGGTGGTGCGTTCAGTCCTTTTGGCGATATCACGACGCTGATGGTCTGGCAGAAAGGCGTACTGGGATTCTCTACTTTCTTCGTCCTGTTTGTTCCTTCGCTGGTAAATTTCCTGATACCGGCCGCCATCATGCATTTTGCGATTCCTGACGTGCATCCGTCAGCCACCAGCGGGCAGGTGCGCATGGAGAAAGGCGCGATCACCGTGGTTTTCCTGTTCCTGGCAACGATCGCCACGGCCGTCTGTTTCCACAATTATTTTTCGCTGCCTCCGGTCATCGGCATGCTGACAGGGCTGGCTTACCTGCAATTATTCGGGTTTTATCTTAAACGCTGTGCCCATAAAAGCATGTCGCTCAAGGACGGCCAGCTGGGCGACATGGTGCCGTTCGATATATTCAATCACGTCGCCCGCGCCGAGTGGGATACGCTGTTGTTCTTTTACGGTGTGGTGCTATGCGTCGGTGGCCTGGGTTTCCTGGGCTACCTGGGCCTGGCATCCGATTTCATGTACGGCAACTGGAGTGCGACCTGGGCCAATACGGTCGTGGGCCTGTTGTCAGCGATTGTCGATAATATCCCGGTCATGTTCGCCGTGCTGACCATGCAGCCGGATATGCCCGCCGGCCAATGGCTGCTGGTAACCCTGACCGCGGGGGTGGGCGGCAGTCTGCTATCCATCGGCTCGGCCGCCGGTGTGGCTTTGATGGGGCAGGCCCGTGGCATATACAGCTTTTTCGGCCACCTCAAGTGGTCACCGGCGATCCTGGCCGGCTACATCGGCAGTATCCTCTGCCACCTCTGGCTGAATAGCAGTTATTTCTGAGGCGCTACCGGAATCTCTCGTCCAGCGCGCAGATGGCCGGCGTCTCTTCGGATTATCACAGCGGCTATAATTGGGTAGAATCTTCCGTTTGCGGAGGGCCTCATATGGCGTTTTTGCGTATCCTGGCCGCCTTATTGGCGTTGCAGCCTGTTCCTCAGGCAGGCAGTGCGGAAGCCGCGGGGTCCGGTGTCCGCTTCGGCGTTCTTTCGATTGCCCCTCCGGCCCGAATCCACGCGAAGTGGCAGGGCTTCACCGCCTACCTCTCGCAGCAACTCGGCAAACCCGTCAGCATTGTCGTGCCGCGCGGTTTCGGGAAAATGAAACAGGCGGTAAATGACGGCCAGGTGGATTTCTTTTATGTCAACTCGCACGTTTTTTACCGACTTAAACAGGAAGGCAAGGTCATCGGTGTCGCGCAAATGGAGAATATCGACGGCAAGACCACCAGCCGCAGTGAAATCTACGTGCGTGCCGACAGCGGCATACAGAACCTTGATCAATTGAAAGACAAGCGTATCGCCTTCATCAGTCCCATGGGGGCGGGGGGGTACCTGGCCCCCCGCGCCTACCTGTACAGCCATGGTGTGAAGTCAGGCACGGATGGCGAGGAAGTCTTCACCAGGAACCTGTCCAATTCCATACACCAGGTGTTGCTGGGTGACACGGACGCCGGCACCATGTGCGGCGTCAACTACCGCCTGATGAGCGAGAAAGTGGATACCGGTGAGCTGCGCGTCCTCGCCCTCAGCGACGAATACCCGGAGAACGTTATCGGCGCGCGCGACGGACTGGCTGGCGGGCTGGTCAAGCGCGTCAGGGAGATTATTGTCGGCATGGCCGACAGCCCCGACGGTCAGAAGGTGCTGGCCGGTATGCACGGAATGAAAGTAAGGCGCTTTTTGCACTACGATCCAGCCGCCGAAGCATTGACGCGGACACTGCTGGAACAGGCTCAGCTGAAGCCCTGATATGCGCTTCGGACTGTTTGCGCGCCTGGCAGTCAGCATCGCGGCATTGCTGTGTGCAGCGTTGCTGACACTGGGTTATGTCCTTCTGCAGGGGGCCGAAGAGCGCTTCAGGGAAGAACGGGCACAACTGGCGCGGGCACAGGCCATGACACTGGCCGACGGCAGCCTGGATGCGCTGGTGACCGGTGATTACGAACTGCTGGAACGCTGGGTGGCCTCGGTGACACCCGCTGATTATTATGCCCACGCTTACCTGGTCCGCGGCAATGGACAGGTATTGACGCATACCGACCCCGGGCAGGTCGGGCACTACCTCGAGCCCCTGGGGGAGTTGCAGGAGCCGGCGGAACGTAATGTCAGCAGACAGGGGCGGCCTGTCCATGAAGTAATCTATCCGGCCAGAGTCGGCAATCAACACCTGGCCAATGCGGTAATCGGCTATTACACCGACGGGCATCCCTTCTACAGCAACCGGACTGCGCTGCAGCTTGTGTCTGTTCTCAGCCTGTTTCTGTTACTGCTGCTGGGCGCCATGCTGTTGACGATCCGCAGGCACATTCAACCGCTGACCGATTTGGCAAATACCATGACGGCAACCTCGCTGGGTGCCGCCGGTGTAAAACGCCCCGATACCACACTGCTGCGGCGCCACGATGAGGTCGGCGCCCTGGCACGCGAATATGACAAGCTGCTCGACCGCCTGGCGCGGTCCTACAACGAACTGCAGAATGAAGAGCAGCGGCTGCGGCAGATGGTTGAAGAACGTACACTCAAGCTGCAGCAGTCAAACCAGGAGCTGGAAGCCTTTTCCTACTCGGTCTCCCACGACCTGCGGGCGCCCTTGCGCGCGATTGATGGTTTCTGTCAGGCACTGCTGGAGGATTATTACGGCAAACTCGACGAAACCGGAAGGGGCTACCTGGCTCGTGTGCGGCATGCCAGCCAGCGCATGGCCCGGTTGATCGACGATCTGCTGGGCCTGTCCCGGGTGACGCGGGCCGACCTGAGCTGGAAACCGGTAAACCTGAGCGAACTGGTTACGGCAAGTATCGCCAACCTGCGTGAACAGCATCCGACACGTAGCGTCGATGTAACGGTCGCCGCTGGCGTAGTCGTAGAGGGTGATGCCACCCTGCTGGGCATCGCCGTTGACAACCTGATAGGCAATGCATGGAAATATACGGGGAAAACCGATCATGCGACGGTCGAATTCGGCGTCGAGCAGTCACCGTCGGGAACGGTTTATTTTGTGCGTGATAACGGCGCCGGCTTCGACATGGCCTACGCGGACAAGCTGTTCGGCACTTTCCAGCGATTACACCGGGCCGACGAGTTTGAGGGTACCGGCATTGGACTGGCCACCGTGCGCCGGGTTGTGCAGCGCCATAACGGCCGTATCTGGGCGGAAGCGGAACCGGGCAGGGGAGCGACGTTTTATTTCACGCTCGGGAGTGAAGACACCGGGCCGCCTTAGGGGTACCAATACCCGGCGGGCAGAGGCGGTTAATAACGCCCGTGTACCTTGGTAATGTAGTTGTTCAATTCGACCGACTGCAGGTTCATTTCGCGCAGGATCCGGTGCGCTGTCCGCACGATACCCCGCATCAGGCCATAGACGATTTCGGGTTTTTCCGGCAGCAGGGATTCGAAATCCCTGCGGCTTATGCTGATAACCGTCGTCGGCCCGAGGGCTTTGAGGGTGGCGGAATGTTCGGTGCCGTCGACAAACCCCATTTCGCCTGCCAGGTCGCCGGGCTTGAGAATGTGGAGGGTTATGGTGTCGCCGCCCGCGGTCGTCCGTTCTACGGCCAGTGAGCCGGCAGCAACAATGTGCAGGCTTTCGTCGGACTGTCCCTGCTCGATAAGAATGTCACCATCCTGAAGAGAGCGGCTCGTTGCGATGGCGGAAAGCGCCTGGCACTGTGCCTCGTCAAGGTCACCGATCAAGGAAGATTGCTGGATGAGATCGCAGGTATTGGGATTATTCACGGTACTGGTCTCCTCGATGCCGGTAGAAGGAATTAATCAGGGATTCCCTGGAACAAGAGTAGTCATTTTTCTTCCGTCCCGTCATTGATGTGAGTCAAGAGATAAAATATCGGCATTCGGGGATCAAATAATTGGACCAGCAGATAAAAATTGGCTTGATCAGCGATGTACACGCGACGTGCGCGCCGGTCAGAGAAGCTTTGTCAGTATTCAGGCGGCAGCACGTCGACCATATCTGGTGCGCGGGTGATATTGCCGGTTACGGCGTTGAGCTCGGCCAAACGGTTGAATTGCTCATGGAGAGCGGATGTCGGGCGGTTCGGGGCAATCACGAGATGTGGTATCTGGAGGAGGCCGGGAGCCGCGTCGCAGATCCGGTGGCGGACTATTTCAGCCACCTGCCGGCGGTGCTCGATACGGAGGTGGCCGGGAAGCGACTTTACATGGTTCACGCCAGTCCGCCGCGATCATACCTCGACGGGATCCGCTTGCTGAACGAGTATGGCGAGATTATCCAGGAACAGAAACAGGCCTGGGAGGAACGCCTGCAGGATTTTGACCGGGATGTTCTCATAGTCGGCCACACCCACCAGGTGTTCTGTGAACGCTTGGGGGATACCGTCGTTGTCAATCCCGGCAGTACCTGCTTCAATCACAGTTGCGCCATATTGACGCTGCCGGATGGAAATTTCGAGGTATTTGCGCTATCGGGCAAGGCCGTATCGAGCGTCTGGAACTGGGGTTTGATGCGCACCTGATATCGGCAGATATCGCCGGTTTGGTGTACAATCCCACGTTTGATATTCACTGGTTATTTATGATGAAAAAGACAACACTGTTCCTCCTGCTGTCAGTACTTGTTACCGCCGTTCAGGCGGCACCCCGGCCAACAGAAATTATCGAGAATATCGACCAGTACCGGATAGTGTTGTATCTGAACCAGCCCCAGATCAAGGCAATGCCCGAGTGGCAGCCGGGGGAAGGTGAGCCGCCCATGTCCGTCGGAACAGCCGTCGGCCGGGTGCTGGACTGGATTGCTGCCGAACCGGGCCTCACCGGCGCCAGTATCCACGAGCTTGAATTCAAACCGATACACAATTTCGAAAAACTGAACCGCTGGTATTACCTGGTGGAACTCAGTCTCGGGGCCGGTGAAAAGCGTTTTGTCGCGGTATTGCCCGGTGGGAAGGTTGTGCCGGCAATTGTCGAACCGCGTATGTGACGCTTGCAGGTAAAGCGGTCAGGCGGAGCGATTGGCGGGTGAGTCCGGGGCGGCGTCAGCGGATTCCCCGGTTTCGTCGGCTTCGTCTTTATAGCGTGCCTTGATGGCAATTATATCCTCAAGCCGGTGCAGGAAAGCATCCACGCATTGCGGGTCGAATTGCTTGCCCATCTCTTTTTTGAGGTGGGCTATCGACTCCGCGACGCTCCAGGCCCGTTTGTAAACACGTTCCGAACAGAGTGCATCAAACACATCTGCCACGGCGACGATTCGGCAGGTGAGTGGGATGTTTTCACCACTCAGACCATGCGGATAACCGCTGCCATCGTATTTTTCGTGATGGCCCAGCGCGATCTCGGCACCCATTTCAATGATGCGCGATGAACTGGTGCTGAGGATCTGGTGACCGATAACCGGGTGTTCCTTCATGATGGCATACTCGGCATCGGTCAGCGGCCCGTTCTTGCGCAATATGCCGTCGGGTATGCCTATTTTGCCGATATCGTGCATCGGCGCCGACAGCTCAATGGTTTCACAGGTGCGGGCATCCAGTCCCAGTTCCTCGGCGATCAGTCGTGAGTACTGGGCCATGCGGATAACATGATTACCGGTTTCCTCGTCACGGTACTCGCCCGCCCGCGCCAGCAGCAGCAGGGCCTCTTCCTCGCGCGAACGGATTTCTTCCGTTGCCGCCTCGACCTGTTGTTCCAGCAGCGCGGCCTTGTCCTGCAGCAGCAGGCGCTGCTCGTGAAGTTCCAGCAGGTTGTTGAAGCGGGCCCGGCATTCAGCGGGGTCGATCGGCTTGTTGAGGAAATCGGTAGCACCATCCTGCAGCGCCTGGGTGCGGATGGCATGCTGCTCCAGCGAGGTGATCATGACGAAAGGGACGTAGTGGAGTGTTTCGTCCTGGCGCGTGCGTCTCAGGAATGCCAGACCGTCCATGACGGGCATTTTGTAGTCGCTGATAATCAGTTGCGGGGTGTGCGTATCCAGCCAGTCCAGTGCACTGACGGCGCTGTCCCTGGTGACGATAACCAGCCCCGGGCTGATTGAAGCAACAATCTGCGCCAGGATGTTGCGGCTCGTCGCCTGATCGTCAACAATGAGGATGAGATGTTTTTCCATACCCCCGCCACGGCCAGAAAAATATGGTTTTCCAGTGAGTTATATCTAATCTATGCTTGTAGCGGCACCCTGGGGGTTTTCCGTAGGGCCATTTTCCGGAAATAGTACACAATGAGCGTATCTTCACCAGCATCCACCAGTGAAACCCGGTTGGGCGCCGAGGACATATTCGGGCCGGCTTCGGGGCAGGGGCGGGCCCTGGAAGCGCATTTGGTGCGCTATTTTACCCGCCTTTACAGGAGCGCGGACAGCGACTCGGAAAACACCCTGGCCAGGATGAAAATACATATAAATAAAGGAGATATGTTTCAAGCGACCGATGAGCTGATGGATGCCCACTACGATGCGCCCGACGTTTTGTTTGACAGCTTTCTTGATCGGCAATACCGGGCCTACTCCATGGCCTACTACGGACCGGACGGTGACAGTGTCAGGCAGAGCCAATCGGACCTGGAACAGGCACAGAGCCGGAAATTCGCCCTGATATGCGAACGGGCCGATATCCAGGATGGACAGACGGTCTTCAACATCGGCTGTGGATTCGGTTCCTTCGAGACTTACCTGCTGAATACCTATCCGAATTTGCAGGTCGTTGGTATTACACCGAGCAAAGTGCAGGCTGACTTTCTGCAGTCACGTCAGGATACAGAAAAATATGCCTTCGGTAGCCGTCGATTCAGATTAATACAGGGAGCATTTGACCGGCTTTCAATCGAGGTTCTTGGGAATAGTTATGACCGGGTCGTGTCTATAGGCGTGCTTGAACATATGCGCAACATGCAGGCTCTTTTGCGGCGTATCGATCAGATGCTCAAACCGGGTGGAAAAACCTTCCATCACTTTATCACTTCCCGGCATGCCATTCCCGAGTTCCTCGACCCCGGTCAAACGCGCATTGGCCGGTATTTCCCCGGTGGGCGTGTCTGGCCACGCGATATTTTTTTCCAGGCTGACAGCAGCCTGAAGCCGGTAAACCAATGGTTCGTCAACGGCATGAACTACTGGCGCACGCTGCACGAGTGGCACCTGCGTTACTGGGCAGCCCGTGACCACTTACTGTCCGATGTGCTGGATCTCCAGCAGTTCAAATACTGGAACGAGTATTTTTATCTCTGCAAGGCGATGTTTTCACCCTTGGATGGGCAATTTTACGGTAACAGCCATTACCTGTTCGAAAAGGCCTGCTAGTAGCGGGACAGTAATGCCACGGCGTTGAGCCCGCCGAAGGCAAAAGAATGGCAGGCTGCGTGGCGTATAGCCATCGGTCTGCCCGTGTTGGGAACATAATCCAGGTCACAGTCCGGGGCCGGCGTCGTAAAATTCGCCGTAGGCGGCGCGTACTGGTGATGCAGGGCCAGAACAGTAGCTACCAGTTCCAGCGCGCTGGATGCGCCCAGCGCGTGGCCGTGCAGGGCCTTGGTCGATGATATCGCCAGTTTGCATGCATGTTCACCATAGACTTCGTGGATCGCCTGAGTTTCCAGGAGGTCATTGGCACGGGTACCGGTACCATGCGCATTGATGTAGTCGATGGCATCGGTGTTCAGTCCGGCGTGCTGCAGTGCCGACTGCATTGCCCGCACCACCCCTTTTAACTGTGGCCGGGTGATGTGCCCCGCGTCCGCTGACTGACCGTATCCACGCAGCCGTGCATAGACACGCGCGCCACGTGCGCGTGCGTGCTGTTCGGATTCCAGCACCAGCATACCGGCACCTTCGCCCAGTACCAGGCCGGAACGGTCTGCACAGAAGGGGCGACAGGTATCGGGTGACAAAACGCGTAACGCTTCCCAGGATTTAAGCAGGCCGTATGTGAACGGGGCATCGGATGCACCGACGATTGCAACATCGGTAAGACCGGCTTCGATCATAACAGCCCCCTGTATGGCGGCGTGCATGCCAGACGCACAGGCGCTGGAAACGGAGAAAACCGGCCCGGTGATACCCAGCTGAATGCTGATCTGGCTGGCGCTCGCGCTTGGCATCCCCTTGGGTATAGTCAGCGGGTGGACGCGGGTCTTGCCGTCTTTATACAGCTGGGCATAGGTATCTTCATCGGTTTGTTTGCCGCCACAGCCGGTACCGATGACCGCGGCGGCATGCTCGAGAGCCGTCGTCTCGATGCCGGCATCCGCGACAGCTTCCCTGGCCGCCAACACAGCGAACTGGGAAAACCGGTCCAGCAGGGGGAGGGCATCCGGGGGGAATTGGTCTTCTTCATGGTAATCCGGGACACATGCTCCGCGGCGCACTCGAATGCCGTGCCAGTTACCGGGCAGATCGGCGATACCGCTCCGGCCTTCTGCCAATGCTTTCCAGAACGATTCCAGCCCGAGCCCCAGCGCGCTCACCGTACCGAGGCCGGTAATCACCACGCCGCGCCGGCTGTCGGTCATAAAAGTTAACCGGCCCGGCGCAGGGATTCGAGTTCGTTGACAACGTCGCCGATGGTCTGGATACGGTCAAATACCTCGTTGGGGATCTCGATGCACAGGCGCTCTTCGAGTTCGTACAGGAGGGTGATGGCCTTGAGGGAATCTATGCCGAGCTGAGAGAGTTCTGTCGTCTCGGTCAGGCTGTCGGGAGTGACTTTCTGCTTTTCAGCGATTAGAGATATTACTTCATTTCTCATCTATAACACCGCGTATTCAGGTTAAAAATTCAAAACCTAAAGTAGTCTAACAGGTTTGCCGATAATAGCCAGATAAGGAATCTTGTCTCTTCCGGCACAAAGGACCCTGGTCAGCTGATATGCCCATTCAGAATTTGCTGCAATCAGTCCGGCAGTTCCCTCAAGCCATCGGCTGGCGTTCGAGCAATGCACAGGAACAAGCGGTTCTCCGTATTTCCATTTCGGTGATATTTATCACCTACCTCCTGCTAACACAGCCAGATCCATCAGACCCGGATCAGGGGCTTTGGTTCTTTGCGATTAAATATGCTTCGTTGTTTCTCGGGTATTCCCTGGTCGTCTTTCTCTCATCGCTCTTGAAGGTGGGTGAATCTGTTGCCCTCCGCCTCATTACCATCATATGTGATATCGGGCTGCTGTCATATGGTTTATACCGTAGCGGTGCAGTTGGCGCCCCCTGGTACGGCGTCTATCTGTGGGTAACCCTGGGTAATGGTTTTCGGTATGGCGAAAAGTACCTGTATATATCCGGCATAGCCTCTTTGGCCGGATTTGCTGCCGTTGCCACCCTGACAGCATACTGGAGGGAGCATCAGGCCCTGGCCATTGGTCTCACCGTTACATTGCTTGTGGTACCGGGATATGCGGCCCGTCTGATTCACCGACTGAACGAGGCGCGCGAACTGGCAGATTTGGCCAATCAGGCAAAAAGTCGGTTCCTGTCGCAAATGTCACATGAAATTCGTACGCCCCTGAACGGCGTGCTCGGCATGACGGAATTGCTCAAAGACATGTCGCTAGACAGACAGGCGCAACAATATGTTCATGTTATCGAAAGTTCAGGGCAGGCATTAAAGCGTCAGATCGATGAAATACTGGATTTGTCCAAAATTGAGGCCGATCAACTCACACTCGAAAATATCGAGTTTGATCTCTATATTCTCATTGGGCAGACCCTCCAGATGTTTGAACCGCAGGCGGCCCGGCAAAATGTAAAATTATGCGAACAACTGGACCCACTGACACCATTTCTTGTCAAAGGGGATCCTCATCGCCTTCAACAGGTCCTGATAAACCTGATCAGCAATGCCATCAAGTTCACCCGCGACGGATCAGTCACACTGCGTGTTTCGCCGGGCAACAACGGTGACGGCACGGTATTGCTGCGGTTCGAGGTGATCGATACCGGCATCGGTATGGAAGCCGAAGCGCTCAAGGAAATCTTTGAACCGTTCCGTCAGGCAAGCACGACAGTGACACGGGAGTTTGGTGGTACCGGCCTGGGAACCGCCATCTGTAAAAATCTTGTCGAGTTGATGGGAGGGCAGATAGGCGTACACAGCATGCCGGGATCCGGCTCCACTTTCTGGTTCAACGTACCATTTGAGCGGGGTGAAATGCGGGCCGATGAGGACAAGACCTGGAAAAAGCGTTGCCGCACTCTCTATATCCGTCATCCGTCACAGCGCGATGGACGCATACCCGGTTTGCTCAACCAGTGGTATGTACCGTTCCGGCAGGTAACCACCCTGGGGTCCGCCAGGGAACTCGTTGAAAAAGGAAAAAACAACGTAGAGTGGGATGCCATTATCATCGATAACTGGCCTTATGACGATGAACTGGACGGTTTGTTGCGCGATTATGAATCGGGTAGAGACTATCCCGCGTTAATCCTGGCAGGAGGGAAGGGCTATCCACCCGCGGTACTGGGAAAACGGCGGCAAAATTTCTATCTGGTCGATATCAAAACCAGTCCCTTGCAACTCAGTAACGCCTTGCATGCCAGTTACGTCAAGCACAACGATGACGTTGTCCATATCGCCTCGGCAGTCAAGCCGGAGCAGCCTGGCGAGACCAGGCAATCGCTGCATATACTGGTCAGTGACGATAACCGTACAAACCAGATTGTAGCCAGACAAATGCTGAATCGGCTGGGACATAAGTGTGAAGTCGTCGATGGAGGTGAAGCCGTCCTTTACGCCCTGGAAGAGGGCGATTACGATGCTGTATTAATAGATAAAAACATGCCGGACATGGGTGGGCTTGATGTATTCAGGGCCTACCAGTATGCGCATGGTGGAAGGGTAAAATTGCCCTTTATACTGCTCACGGCTGATGCAACAGAAGAATCGAAATTACAGGCCGAGTCGGCGGGTATTAAACAGTTCCTGACCAAACCTCTTTCCCTGGGGCGCTTGCAGTCAGCACTCGAGGCAGCTGTACCCATGGCAGCTGCTAACCGCGACCACCTGAAAACAAGAACAGCCGTATTAAACGATGCAGGCGAACGCGTTGTCGAGAGTACTCGCTTCAATCCGGCCATTCTTGAGGAGCTGGTCAGTTTTTCACCTGAACCCGAAGAATTTGCCGGTAAGTTGATTGATAGTTTCAAACGCGATGCCAGCAGCAATCTGGCCGGGATGGAGAACGCCGTTCATGACAGGGACCTGAATGCCTTCCAGGATTACGGCCACGCTCTGAAAGGATCAGCCAGTTATGTTGGCCTGGTGGAACTGGAAGCACTTTCCAGAAAAATCGAGAAAATCTCAGAGAGTGATTTCGCGCAGCATGCACAAAGCCTGTTAAGGCAGATGAAAACCGAGGCGGAGGCGGGTATCCAGGCCCTGGAAGCCCGCTGGCAAAGCAACCGTCAAGCCGGCTAGTATGTTTATAAAGAATACTTAGAGGAAACTTCTGACCGGCGGCGCTTTATCGGCAGGCCCGGTATCAGTCGACGATCCCCTGAAAGCCCTTTGTACCTGCGCCCTGGCCAGATATTGCATAAGACGGCGATTCATCAATTGCAGTCTGAAGGCGGCATCCACCCATTCTTCGACAACCGTCTCGTACTCGGCACGGTCAACCGGTCTGGCGAGATCCATGGCTTTCTGGATGCCAGATAGACCGCCGTGGCGCGGTATTTGCTCGGCCATGTATTTTTCGGCAGCCTGACGCGCTTTGCCGGCTGCGGCAACCTGGTCGACGACCCCAAGCTCATACAATTCGGCAGCGCTGTAGATTTTCTGCTCAATCAGCATGCGCCGCGCCTGATGGGGTGCAATTTTACGCAATAGCAGGGGCAGTGCGCCCATTCCGGGAAACATGCCGAAGGAGAGTTCGGGAAAACCGAACGTGGCATCACTGTCGGCAATAAGGTATTCGCTGGCCAGGGCACACTCGAAGCCCCCGCCCAGGCATTCGCCTTCGACTACGGCTACGGTTGAAACAGGAATGTCATAGTGTCTAGCCGTATTTAACTGGATTTCAATACAGGTTCGCGCATAGTCGAGCAAGGCAGTCCGGTTGTTGTCGTCTATGCACTGAAGAAAAAAATTGAGATCGCCGCCCAGACTGAAGGTGCCAGGCGTATCGGATGCAATTACCTGGAACAGGGGCCGGTCGGGATCATCAAGACGATAGCGGCTGCGAACAAGTTGTGAGATATAACGCTGCGCCTGGCTCACATCTTTCAGGACAGCCTGGCTGAAACAGGGTATGTCGGCGTATGCGAAGCGAACCCACAAGGCACGATGCGCATCATCCTGGTGAATATCGAGGTTAGCCAACTGCTTAACGCATTGCATTAACGCTTTATAACATAAAAGCTAGTTAACTCCTATATGATAAATATGCGCATAATGTATATTATGTTAAATAATAAAATTTGCCGGCCCGAAAGCACCCCCGGCAAGGCTCGCAGTGCGCCACCTCCTCTGAATGCAGCCTCTCCTCAATCCGCATATAGAATTAACCGTCTGAATTGAATTATTATTTTCCATTCTGTTTTGAATTCATGGCCAACAAGTATCTGTAGTTTGGGGGTAAAGATGACGAAAGTCAGGGCATTCCTGGTTCACTTGACGATCAGTGCTACCGTTGTAGGCGCATTCCTCGCGCTGACGTTTTTCTTCTGGTACCCGGAACCCTATTTCGAGGTGGACGGTGCACAATCTGTTATCGGCCTTCTGGCGGGTGTTGATGTCGTGCTGGGGCCACTGTTGACATTGATCGTTTTCAAGTCTGGTAAACCGCACCTGAAACTGGACTTAAGCATCATTGCTGCCATCCAGTTGACCGCCTTCATATACGGCGCCCACGTTATTATTACCGAGCGTCCGGGATACCTGGTTTATGCGATCGACCAATTCGCGGTAATTCCGTTCGACAAAGTCGATATTGCAAAGAGCCCTTATGCTGCCGAACTTGAACCCGGCTTCTGGAACGGACCGACGTTGGTATACGGTCGGTTTCAACGGGAAGATGAATCATCCGAGGTCTTGCTGAAAAGGATGCTCGAAGGTGCGCTTACCGACGCCAGCTACTATGAACCGTATGCGCATGGCGTCGAGGCAGTTCTGTCCACGGCCAAACCTGTCGAACTACTTAGTGAGAAATCGGAAGCCAAGGCAAAGGCCATCGATCGATTTGCTGCGGCACACGGCTATCAGGCGGACTCGCTGAAATACCTGGAACTGGTCGGCAAAAACAAGGCCATGACCATGTTCGTGGATGCCAAGACCGGTATACCGGTGGGTGCCATCGATCTTTCTTCCCGGTAAAACTGCTGACCTGTCGGGCTATTTTTCGTGTATCCAGAACACGATCATGCGTGACCAGCCATCCACAATCAGGCTGATGCCGACCAGGATATCGAGCAGCTTGAAGGTCATGTCATGACCCTGCGCCAGGATGAAGAATCCGAAAATAAGGCTGAGCAAGCCGCTGGAAACGACCCACGGCCAGCTGTTGACCGGCCGGATATCGATGCCCTTCCCCATGCGCAGCACGCCACCGATCCAGAACATCATGGCGACGGCCATGTAGAGCGAGGTGAAATCCGAAACAGGAGAAAATACCAGCAGGCCGCCGACGAACAGGAAGGTAAAGGAACTGATCAGGCTGAGCATGTAACCGAACTTGGAGCGCAACAGGAAGGCGTGCACACCGTCAGCCGCGCCGGCCGCCATGAGGATCAGGCCGATGACGACCTCGACCGGGTATTCGCTAACGGCAGGCACGATGAAAGCGGCCATGCCGAGCAGGATGTTGATCAGGCCAAGAAGTAGAAACCGGCCGCGCAGGCGGGCGGCGTCATGTATGGTAAAGGAAGTTTCGTGTAATGATGGATCTTCCGGCATGTTGGCTTTTCCCTTTCAAGTTACCGTATGCCGGTTACTGTAACGCCGTGGCAGCAGATTGAAAAGCGAGTTAACGGCCCGGCCCCCGGCGGTTTTACCACTGCTTGAGTCCTAAAGGCGCAGGCAGCCTGTTGAGGGACGCGTTTCTTCATGGTCATTGTCCGGTCCCCAGACATAGATTTCCGTTGTCGCGGATTCGCATTGTGAGCAGCTGCTGCCACAGGCAGCCGTGGCCAGGCGTTTGTGGATTTTGCCTTTGCGTATCCACACCGCCAGCATGCCCCGCAGGGCGTCCAGCGGTGTGTCGAAGTGCGTTGCGATGTCGGCCAGTGATGCCTGACCGCGCCGTTCAAGGTAGTCACGGATATCTGCCAGGATCATGTATCAGCCCTCACGGCGATGCCTGCCCCGTTCTGGCTGCGTAATCCCCAATGGCGGAGGGCAAGGATGAGCAGTGCAAACAGGCTCCAGAGTCCTGCCAGCCAGCCCAGAGATGTGCCAGGGTGGGCGTCGTAGGTGGCGATCTGGTAGAAGCTGACCGCGGTCATGTACGCCACCGTGCTCGTCCAGGCGGCGACAAAGGCGGCCCAGCTGCGGCCGGCTTCGCGCTTGATGGCACCGATGGTGGCCACACAGGGGAAGTACAGCAGTACGAACAGCAGGTAGGCAAAGGCACCGGCCTGGCCGTCGAAGCGGGCGTGCATGGTGCCGAACACCCCTTCCCTGACGCCCTGGGCCTGTGCCGCGGCATTTTGATCGGCAACATCGCCGATATTCAGACCCAGCGGATCCAGCAACCTGGCGCCCAGAGCGGCCAGGTTGGCCGGCACCGTGGCTGTGGCCGCTTTCACCTGCCCCCAGAAAT
>CBEUNK010000023.1:0-27916 GCA_965544455.1 uncultured Thiogranum sp. | reverse complement strand
CCCGCCGCTATGCCGACAAGCTGCGGGCCCTGTCGCCCTGATTCCCTCATGGAACCGCTCAACACATTCGTGTTTTGCCACAGCGATTTGCCGCCACTGCTTCCGGCCCGTTTACAAACCCGTCGATGACTGACTCGATGCCTTCCTGCCTGATCTTCTCGGACAGGACGGAACGGTAGTTCAAGGTCATGCTGATCCCTTCGATGACCACATCGTACACTTTCCACGTGCCGTCCTTTTCGTACAGTTTATAGTCCACGTTGACGGGCGGACTGCCCGGTGAGCTGACAACAGTGGGTACCACGACGCGATCCTGTTTACTGCCCGGCTGCATGCCCAGGTAGTCGATTTCCAACCCGGACGTCTCTGACAGGGCGGTCGTGTAGGTTCTGATCACCAGCTGGGCGAGCCCCTTCTCGAAGTGCTTGCGTTCACCGGCGGAAAGTCTGCGCCAGTGCTTGCCGAGTACCAGGCGGGAGAAGAGGGTGAAATCGACATGCGGCGCGATGATTTCGCTAACCAGGTCGGTTCGGCTGGCAGTGTCCGCCGGCTGCGTCGACAGCTGTTCCAGCAGCCGGTCGGCCTGATCATGAATCAACTGTTCCGCTGTCGGGCCCGCAACCGCCCTGCCTAGCAACAGCAGTACAAGGGGTAACAGATACAGCGCACCGAGCTTCTTCTTCAATGTGTTGCGTACCATGCCTGTTCTCCTGAAAAGTGGGGAGTTCCTTCAGATCAGAAATCATACAGACCAGTTGGTATCTTTCAAGAGGTAATTTATTTAGTATGTATTTCATAAGGATAGGGAATCTCTCATTTATGCGTCATTGCGAGCGCAGCGCAGGACAACAGGAAACGGCCAACACTCAACCGCCATCGACCAGCACGTGGTCGAAAACCGGCGGGCTTTCGTCACCGTAGTACCGGATGTAGTTCTCCCAGTCATCCAGCTTGGCCCGGTCGCGCGCATTGTCCCGATGTGCCAGCCTGCACTTGCGAAGTTCGGGAGCACAGCACACGTAATGCACCTCGATGGGGCTGCCGAGCAGCGTCTGTAGCCGGGTCGGCCAGTCAGGTTCCCTGATTTCACGGGTAAACGGCCCGACGATGACCACATCCTGGAACGCGAGGTTCTCGCGGGCGATGGCAAACAGGGTGTCGTAAATCGGTTCGCGGAAGGTCCGCTTGAAATAATCCGAGTCCCGGTCGTCCGGGCTGTGCCCGGACTGCTCCAGCGCCAGGCGCACCAGCGGTTCGGTCACGGTGTCGATGTCCAGCAGTGCGGCCTGCTTGCTGGCAGCCAGCCTGGCGGCATAGGTGGATTTGCCCGCGCCCGGACTGCCGCAGACGATAAAGGCGGTGCTCATGATGGTTTCCGTTCGTGGTGTCAGCTGGTCAGCACCCGGTCATTCTAATCGAGTAACGCTGTATTGCCAGGACGTGTCCAATCCGGCTTCCGGACTGACAGGCATGGCGCAGGCCTGTCATTTTGGACATGTCTGCTCCTGACAACAGAGACGCCTTTAGTTGGCATGATGATGCCGGACCGGTTCAACTTCTCCATTAATTCAACCATCTGCATGCAAGAACAAGCATCGGCACGGGCATTGCAGTGGCTTCACGAAGTCTTTATGACCAGGCGTGGATCCATAACAGATCCGGACGATTAACAACCACCCGATGAGGAGCAGCCCATGAAACGCCGTGATTTTCTTACCCTGAGTATCAAATCCGCGATGGCGGCCGGCATGACGGCAGCCATTCCCGTCTCCCTGCTGCGCAGCCATACGTCCCATGCTGCCGTTCTCGCGGCCGGGTTGTCCGACCCCGCTGCACAACCGTTGTTTACCCACGCTGCACCCAATGCCCTGGCGGCCGGGTTCAAGTACAAACCCAGACGCAACAAGCTGAAAATCACCCAGGGGCAGGCGGTGCAAATGACCGGCCTGGTGGGTGCCGACGGCGTTACGCCCGTACCAACCACCATCTGGGGCTACGGCGTAAATGACAACATAGGAGTGACCTGGCCCGGACGCACCATCGAGCGTCACGTTACCGATGCTCCGCTGCAGGTGACCTGGAGAAACAAGCTGGTGGATGCTGCCGGTAATCCTCTGCCGCACCTGCTGCCCGTGGATACCAGCCTGCACTGGGCCTATTCCCTGCACGGTGCGACCTCTGCGAACGGCGTCGATTACCGCCAGTTCTCCATCGCGGCCAACGGTGTGCCGCTGGTGCCCCACGTTCACGGCGGGCGCAACGACAGTCCCTCGGACGGCAATCCCGAGTATTTCTTCTCGCCGGGTTGGGGCGTGCGTGGTCCACGCTGGGTCAGCAAGCGCTATACCTATGGCGGTCCGGACTGGAACGATACCGCCGGCATGATGTGGTATCACGACCATGCGCTGGGGATTACGCGGCTCAACGTCTACGCCGGTCTGGCCGGGTTTTTCCCGCTGCGCGATACCGCGGATACCGGCAAGCCGGGCAACCCGCTGGGGCTGCCGGCGGACCCCTATGAACTCGGGTTTGCGGTGCAGGACCGCATGTTCCGTAACACGGGCGAGTTGTTCTACCCGGCTTTCCCGGGTGATCCGTTCTACGATGATTTCATTACCGGCGAGGGCGCAGTGCTGCCACCCGGCGTATTCCCCGGTGGTGGCCCGACCGCGCTGGCCGAGTTCTTCGGCGACCACATGGTGGTCAATGGTGTCATCTGGCCCCGATACAGCGTCGAGCAGAGGCAATACCGGGTCCGTTTCCTTAACGGTACCGACAGCCGCTTCATGCGTCTGCGATTGAGGCAGGTGCCCGCCGGCGCGACCGACCCCGCGGCAGGCGCGACAGTGCCGTTCCTTGCGATCGGTTCCGACCAGAGCCTGCGCGCCTCGGCCGCCGTGGTCGACCAGATCGATTTCGCCCCCGGCGAGCGGCTGGATCTCGTCATCGATTTCAATAACGTGGTCCCGGGCAACCGTGTGATTGTCGAGAATCTGCTGGGTGACGCGCCCTTCGGCGGCGACCTGCCGGATGTGGATGATCTGTTTCCCGATCGTCGCACCGACCGGGTGATGGCCTTTGATGTAGAGCTGCCGCTTTCGAGTGTGCCCGATACCAGCATCACGCATGGTACGCCGCTGCTGGGCGGCGGTGTGAGCGTCGGTGCCGCGGTACGCACGCGTAAACTTGCGCTGTTCGAGGGCACCGACGAATTCGGCCGGTTGCAGCCCCTGCTCGGTACTGCCGAGCCGGTCACCGATGTCGCTGGTAACACGGTCAACGGTGCGCTGGCCTGGCACCAGCCCGTCACCGAGAATCCCGGCGTAGGCGACACCGAGATCTGGGAGCTGTACAACGCCACCGGTGACGCTCACCCGATTCATGTTCACCTGGTGCATTTCGAGGTGATGAGCCGCGAGGGCTTCGCGGCGGACGCCATCGAACAGCCGGTGCTGCAGCACAACGGCAGTTATGGTGTCGGGTTCCGTCTCGAAAATATTGTCAACGACGGTGTTGTCGTTGGGCCGGACGCATCCGAACAGACCCGGCGCGATATGGTGATGGCCCTGCCGGGGCAGGTTACGCGTATCAAAATGACATTCGACAAGCCGGGTCGTTACGTCTGGCACTGTCATATTCTCTCGCACGAAGACCACGAGATGATGCGGCCGCTGCACGTAGGTGGGGGTCCGTTCTGAGTGCTGCTGCTAACGAAACAGTTACGCATCTGAATTGCGGTAAACCGGGAAGAAGGCAGAAAGGATGTGCCGGACAGGGGCATCCTTTCTGCCCATGGGCCGAGTGTTCTTCACTCGCTGCAGGCCTGCATGGAGGTAGCATAATTGCAAATATAAACATGCTCTTAAGTAGTTTCGGGACCGGCACGGCAGGCATGGTTTTCAAGCGACAATAACGGGTGCCGATAGCTCTGTAGATTCCGCAACAGCAGCGATCCGGAGAAGCCCCAACATGAATACCGATATACTGAAACTCCACGGTGGTCTGGCCGCCCTCGTGCTTGTGTTTTCCGGCTGTGCGACGGGCCTGTCGAAAGAGGAGTGCCGGACCGCCGACTGGCGGACCATTGGCTACGAGGACGGTGTCAATGGCCGTACCGAATCACGCATCACCGCGCATCGCAAGGCCTGCGCCGAGTACGGTGTCGCGTTGCAGCTCGAAGCGTACCGGGCCGGGTGGGAAGAGGGTATCGCGCGTTACTGTCAGCCGGGTAATGCCTACCGCCAGGGCCGCACCGGAAAAAGTTATGCCGGTGTCTGCCCGAAACCGCTCGAAGCGGATTTTCTGCAGGCCTACCGCGACGGACGTTCGCTTTATGAGCTGGATGCCTACATCCGGCGGCTTTCCAGGGATCTTTCCTACCAGCGCAATCGTCTGGCGGATATCGATGTGGAGATGCGGGATGCCGGCATCGAACTGGTCGCAAAAGGTATTCCTACCGAACGCCGTGTCATCCTGCTGGACGAACTCCGCAAGCTGGGGGATGAACGGGCGGATATCAAATCGAACATACCGCAGCTTGAGGCTGAGCTGGAAAGCCGGAAACAGCGTATGGCCACCTTGTCCCACGCGTCTGCAGGTTGGTAAGCCTTAAACCGTTCAGGGACACCGCGTCAGCGTGAACCCCTGCTTGTCCAGGTCGGAACCTACCGATATCGAGAATGCGTCCGGCTCGATGGACAACACCTGGGCGGCCATGCGCTCGTAGCGAAACGTGTCACGCAGGAAAGGGTGGTACTCTTCCCCCTGGGTGGGCGCCCTGAGGGTATGCGCGACAATGATATCTTCGTTCATGATATTCCAGAAACCCACCCGGGTGACGTGATTACCCTGGCCGACTTCCAGCGTCCCGTTTTTTTTCATCTGCACGTAGCGGTAATCCGCCGAACCACAGGCCTCCTTCCCATCCAGGCTCCAGGCCCCGAGTAGATAGTCGACCGACAGCGGCGTGCCGCCCGTGACTGCGGCTGCGTTGTGAAACGATAAAACGGCGATAGCAATAATCAGTAGTCGGTATGTCATCGGGGCCTCCCGTGCAAACTTGATTGCTTACCGCAATCGATTAATCCGTCAGCCAGGCAGGCAGATCCAGCAGCCGGTCTCAGCCCTGCAGAGACGACCCGGTCAGGCGAAAGTGACGTACAACCAGACCAGGGCACCGGTGATACCGATGCCCATGATGCCCAGAAGGATAGTGCTTAGGTGATTCTTTCGCCAGCCCCTGAACACCCAGTAGGTTTCCAGGCCGGCGAACCCCGCCGCAAGACCGGCAACAAAAATGATGTCCTTGTTCGGAATTTCCATCGGCCACAGGAAGATCATGAAGAACGCGAAAGCCACGCCCAGGGGCGTCAGCGAAAACAGCCAGTTCTGAATTTCCTGCGGATCCCGGCCGGTTCTCAGCAGTTTATGTACCTTGTTGCTTGTCTGCATAGTCGATATCTCCCTGAATATCCATTCGTATCAGGGTATTTAACATTGTTCGCGACCACGTCTAATTGATCGCGGTCAATTTTTCAAAGTATCGAGACAAGCGTGTATTGTGTCGGGATATTGGCGTGTTCCGGGGTCATTTTCGCCGGTTAAGTGCCAGCAGCGCGGGTTGCAGTTCCGCCCACATATCGCGGTAAGCGCGTGCGGCCGGGCTGGCGTGGGCATAGGTCTCCAGGGGCGTGCGCCGCACGCCCATCTGCTCCACGTCACTGGCATAGGGGATGTAGTTCACCGGCGCGTTACTCAGTACTCCGGAGCGCCCCTCGATAATCTCGCGGTGCAGTTTCTTGCGTCGGTCAACCATGGAGAAAAACGGAATAACCCTGAGGTGCCGGTATTCCTCTGTGTCGCAGAAAGCGATTAACTGTTGCAGGGTGCGCAGCGACAGGGTGGTGGGTATGGTGGGTACCAGCAACACGTCGGCGGCGGCAAAAATGTTTTCCGACACCAGCGAGATGCTCGGCGGACAGTCCAGGAACATGAAATGGTATTCACCACGCAGGGGCTTGATCAGCTTTCGGATGCGGGTACCCGGTTTGCGTTGCTGTTTCAGCAGCAGATCCATGTTGCGGTAGGAAAAGTCCGCGGGAATCAGGTCCAGGCGCGGATAATCGGTTGCCTTGATGGCATCTTCAAGGTCGCGCTTGCGGCGGAACAGGCGCGAAGATCCGCCCTTGATGCGCGGCATGATACGAAAATAGAAACTGGCGGCACCCTGGGGATCCAGGTCCCACACCACGCTGCGGGCACCGGCCTGTGCGGCCAGGTACGACAGGTTGACCGCCGACGTGGTTTTACCGACGCCACCCTTGATGTTGTAACAGGCGATGGTGATCATGCTGCTGAAGAATCGCTCCTGGCTGCATGAAACAACCGTTCGAAGCGCGCCTGGTTGCTGTCGCTGGCAAACTGGCTGAAGTGCGCCTCGAACTCGTCACGCGCCTCGTGCCTACGTATTTTCAGGGTTTTCAGCAGGGCATCCATGGCCTTCCCGGTGGCCGCGCTGTATTCACCGCGGCGGCGCATTTCCATCGCAAAGCGCTGCAGTGATGTGATCTGCACGTCGAGGTCCTGAAAGTCACCGAGGTTGTCCTGCAGCTGTTTAAGCTCCCTGATAGCTATGCGAATCCTGCCGGACGGGTAGAGGGACTGAAAAAATTCCATCAGGTAACGCAGCTTCTTGCAGGACTTGCGCAGTTCGTGGAGTTCGGCAGACTTCGATTCAGGCGTAATCGCCTTGCCGGCTTTCAGCACGCGCCGGTACCGCCGCCAGGTGCGCGTGTGGACAACCGTGTCGAGGGGTTTGGCTGCGTCGCGGGCAGCCGGTCGTTTCGGCAGCGGTGAATCCAGGTAGCGTTGCCATTGCTGCTTGAGCTTGCGGTAGCGCTTGTCCTGTAACGCGATGGCCACGAGTTGTGACTGTTCCTGCTGCTGTTTGTACTGCAGAAAGACCCGCAGTGGTTCCAGGTCGTCACGCAGTTCGGCCGGAACCACTGCGCGATAGTCGTCAAACTTCAGCAGGTAGACGTCGAGATTGCGCAGTTCGCCGGTCAATCCACCCAGCCAGGCGAATTCCCGCTTGAAACGCTTGTAGGTAGCCGGTGGGAAGACGTGCTTCAGTTCACTCAGTGCTGAACGTGTGCGGCGCACGGCAACACGGAAATCATGCAGGAATTCACTGTCGAGGTCGGCAATGGTGCCCGCCTCATTGACCTGCATGGTGTTAAGCAGGGCCAGCAGTATCCTGCGTACCGCGGTGTCGGTACGCATGTCGGGCTGCAAGGACAGATTCAGTTTATTACTGTACTCACCGGGCTGTTTTCCGGCAGCAGCCAGTGCCTGGCTGTACAGTTCGTCTTCGACCGTCTGTAGCCGGTAATTATTTTCCAGCTTCGTGCGGATGCGTTTTGCCGCTTTAATGTAGCCGCGTAGCGGTTGCAGGCGCAGGCGTTTCTGTAACAGGCACCGTTTGCCGTTGGCATTTACCAGGCTGATGGACTCCAGGTGTACGCGCGCCCGCGTCTTGCCTTCCCCGTCTTCATCGCGCAGCGTATAACACCGTACCAGCATGCTCGCCAGTGGCAGTAGTGCGCGCATTTTCAGTCGTTTTTCCAGCTGCCTGCGTAGTTGCCCGGCCGGTAGTGCCGAGGGAAAACGTAACAACGCCAGGTCAGTCATCTGGACGGCCTCGACCTGCCGGTCGGTGAAGCGGCGAAGACTGAGCTCGGTACAACCCCCGGCACGTTCGGCTTCCAGGCACATGCCGGCGCCATACAGCCGCCAGTCGAACGTATCGTAATAGTCGAGTTGAACCTGTCTGACGGGGTCGGCAACGAGTCCCGCTTCCGTACACAGGCGATCACGCCAGTGCGTCAGTCTGTCGTTCCGGGATAGCGGGTAAATCAAAACGTTCTGCATACCACTGAATGCCTGCGCGGCGCGGGCCGGTTTTTTCTATATGGGTTTGAAATCGAGAGTAACGGATAACCGTTTTTTTTGTCACCCCGTAAACCGGAGTACCCCTGTCATAATTGGCAGCAATGGGTAAAAATAGGGTGATTTATAAATGACATACCTTCGAGGCATGAACGAGTGGCCGTTGTATTTCCGTGGTTACCGGAAGACCTGCAACTCGCAGAATTTCAGCTCAAAAACACATTCGCGGAGGTCGGGCCGCTGAAATCCGGGAAAACTATGCCGGTATCGGTGCCGCCCAGGCGTTTCCCCAGCAGTTCCGCCAGCACTGTGCGCAGGTCGGTGGTGATCTTCAGGTCTTCACCCATTTCCAGGTCGGCAGTCGCCAGGCCGGGCCAGTCACTGATCACCTGGCCGCCGTTCACGCCACCACCGATGAGCCAGGCCAGGCTGCCGGTGCCATGGTCCACGCCGAGCGAGGCGTTCTGGGCGACGCGGCGCCCAAACTCGGTATGGATGAGCAGCGTGATGCGCGCCATTTGTGTGCCCATGTCGGTATAAAATGCATCAACGGCATCGGCCAGTTCTGTCAGCGACTGCTGGATGAACGTCGGCAGGCTTTCGTGGTGGTCCCAGCCGTCCGAATCCAGGCAGACAACCTCGACGGGCAGGGTCGAGCGGATCAGCTGGCCCACCTGTTTCAGCTTGTTTCCCAGCGCGGTATCCGGATACACGGCACCGTTGGCCGGTGTGACGGCCGACAGGTTGGCGGCCTGCAATTCGTCCATGGCCGCCAGGGCGGCCTGGGCTGGCGCGTTAAAGGGTACCGGGCTGCGGAACAGTTCGCCCAGTATGGCCGGGTAGCCGGAATCGATGATGTCCGGATCAAAGCCGAATTCGCCCAGGTTGCTGATGGCGAGCGGCTCACTGGCGCCATTCAGTGAGACCGGTACGTTGCCACTGATGGACACTATACGAAAAGCCGAATTCGAGGCCGGGGTGCTCAGGGACAGGTGGCGTCCAAGCCAGCCGGTAACGGGCCCGGCCTTGTCGGCCACGCCGCGTTCGACCAGGCCCTGGGCGGAAAAGTGGGAGCGCGACCCGTGTGGAATACCGGTGGCGTGTACCAGGGCCAGGTCGCCGCTGTCATAGATGGCCTTCAAGGGCGCCAGGGCCGGGTGCAGGCCATAAAACCCGTTCAGGTCGATGGCGCCGCCGGGGTTGCCCGGCGTAGGCACGGCAATGGTACTGCGCTGGTTGTAGTAGTCGGCGTCGCCGTGCGGTACCAGCGAGTTGAGTCCGTCGGCCGCGCCGCGCTGAAAAATGCACACCAGGATGTCACGGTCAGCGGGTAGCGTCGTGCTGGCTGTCTGTCTTTGTTGTGCGCTTGATGCCATGGTGCTTTCCTATCGCAGCTGGAAATACGCCGAACTCACCAGCACGGCAGCCACCAGTGGTGCGACCTGTTCGGGTGTTCCCGCCGGCAGGGGGTTATCGGCGGCCTGGGCGTACTCGTCCGTCAACCAGGCCAGCAGGAGGCCGCGGTCTTCTGCCGACAACGGCCGCATCAGGACGCTGTCTGCCAGTGCGTCAACAATGCCGGCCAGAGTATCGGCGCCATTGAGCAACGGGATGTAATCGACCTGGATAACGTTGATCTCGGGAATGAAGTTGGCGAAACTCAGGAACGATAAACGCCACCGGTTCAACAGGCCGCCGGTACTGGCCCAGTATCCCTGCCTGTCGGGATAGCCGTCGGGTGTGGGCCAGTAGTAGGGCAGCTGCCCCAGGATGGACTGGGCGAAAAAGAACAGCAGGCCATCGTCGGTCGGGTAGGGGGTGTCGGGTGCCAGGGCGCGGACCAGTCCGGCCAGGTACTCGGTGGGCCGGCAGAACTTGAGATCGGCGGTGTTGCGGAAGGCATCGGTAGCGAACAGCGCCCGCAAGGTGTTTTTGATATCGCCGCCGGAGCGGGTAAAGGCATCGGCCACGGCGTCGATGCTGGCCGTGTCCGGGTTGTCGCTGATAAAGCGGCGGCATAGCTTGGTGGCGATGAAGCGCGCGGTGGAAGAGTGTGCCGCCAGGATATCCAGTACCTGTTCGCCGTCACCCTGGCCACCACCCGCCGCGATCGTGTTCTGCAGCACCACCTTGGCGTTGTTGTCATGGACGGCCGGTACAAAGACAAAGGTGCCGTAATCGCCGCTAAGATCTCCGGGGAAGCGGATAGACCAGCCGGTAAAGCAGCGCGCGACCTCCTTGACGTCGGTCTCGGTATAGCCGCCATCGACCCCCAGCGTGTGAAGTTCCATCAGTTCGCGCGCGTAGTTTTCGTTGGGCGCGGCGGCCAGGTTGAAAAAGTTGTCCAGGTAAAACAGCATGGACGGGCTTTTCGCCGAGGCGTGCAGCAGGTCGCGGAAATTACCCAGGGCATGCGTGCGGATCACCAGCCGGTCGTCCTCCGGCTTCAGCGTGGGACCCAGGCCGTTTACCAGGTGGATGTTGAAGTGGTCGGACCAGAATTCCACCATCACTTCGTACAGCTGGCGGCGGCTGAACATCTGCCGGTACTGGGCCGCGGCGATCATTTGCCGGGCGACGTCGCCGATGTTATCCGGAAATCCGCCGAGTAACTGTGCCGGGCTCTGCGTGGTCAGGGGAAACAGTGTCTGTATCGTGGCTTCCAGGTCGCCGTCATCGATGCCGGCATAATCCAGTTGCTGTTCCAGCCAGGCATCGATCCCCATACTCTCTATGCTGCCGAGGGCATCGCGATGCACGCCGAAACTGGTGCGCTTTACGACCGTGTAGGCGCTCGATGCCTGGGGGATCACGGGCGGTGCTGCCGGCGGCGCCGGGGCCGGATCGCCACCACCACCGCCTCCGCAGGCGGTCAGAGCCGGCGCCAGTGCCGAGTACCCCAGGCCTTTGCCGAACAGCTTCAGAAAATCGCGCCGGCTGTGCAGATTTTCCAGGATGGTGTTTAACGCGGAAACGTCCGGTTTTTTCATCAGCATGTTTTCAGCGGTGCGGGACCGTGGTCCGTCGCGGAGCGCAAACGCAAATGTCCAGTTGGCAGGACATTATACCCCCGTTCAGTTCCTGCTGCGCCGGGGCGGGGACTTCCCTGCATTTTACCATCCGTGATATCACGCTGACCTGACACGGCCGACCGGCCCGCATCAGCTGGTGTTATACTGATAAGCAACTGTTTGATAAGTGAGATACCGGTCAAGGGACTCCCTGATGATCCGGATTGTAAACCTGTTTGCGGGCCTGTTGCTGGCCGGCGCCGCTCTGGCGGCACAGTCGCAGGCACCCGCCCTGTTGCTCGGGATCGATGGCGCCATTGGTCCCGCGACGGCCGACTACGTCGGGCGCGGCCTGGACAGGGCCGGCCGCGAGTCCGCTCCGCTGCTTATCCTGCAAATGAACACGCCCGGTGGCCTGGACAACGCCATGCGCGACATTGTGCAGGCTATCCTCGCTTCGCCCGTGCCGGTGGTCGGTTATGTCGCGCCTTCCGGTGCACGCGCGGCCAGTGCAGGCACTTATATCCTTTACGCCAGCCATATCGCCGCGATGGCGCCGGGCACCAACCTGGGTGCCGCCACACCGGTGCAGATCGGTGGCGGCGGACTGCCGGGCCTGCCCAAAGACAGGAACAACGGTGACGGGGAAGGGGCGCAGGACCAGTCACCGGATGCCCTGCAGCACAAGATAACCAACGATGCAACGGCGTATCTGCGTTCGCTGGCGCAGTTGCGCAACCGCAACCAGGAATGGGCGGAAAAGGCCGTGCGCGAGGCAGCCAGCCTGTCCGCCGAGGAGGCCCTGGCAATGGGTGTAATCGACCTGCTCGCCAGTGACCGGAATGACCTGCTCGCCAAACTGGACGGTCGGCAGGTGACGGTGCAGGGAGAGATGTTGACACTGCACACCACCGACCTGCAGGTGTCGGTTATCGAGCCGGACTGGCGAACACGCTTGTTGTCCGTTATTGCCGATCCGAATATCGCCTACCTGCTGATCCTGATCGGCATCTACGGGCTGCTGTTCGAGTTTTACAGCCCGGGGTTCGTGGTGCCGGGCGTGGTCGGTGCCATCTGCCTGCTGCTCGCCCTGTTTGCACTGCAGGTACTGCCCGTCAATTATGCCGGCCTGGCGCTGTTGATCCTGGGGATCATTTTCATGGTCTCCGAGGCGTTCGTTCCCAGTTTCGGTGCGCTGGGCATCGGCGGCCTGGTGGCTTTCGCCATTGGTTCTGTTCTGCTCATCGACACCGATGTGCCGGGTTATGGTATATCGTTGCCACTGATCGTTACCTTCAGTGTCATCAGTGGCGTGTTTTTCCTGGGCATCATCGGTATGGCAATCAAGGCCCGCGAACGGCCGGTGGTCAGCGGGCAGGAAGAGCTGATCGGCGCCAGTGGCGCTGTTCAGGAAGATTTCGAAGCGGAGGGCCGGGTTCTGATACACGGTGAATCGTGGCAGGCGAAATCGGCCGTTCCCCTGAAACGCGGGCAGCCGGTGCGGGTGACACGGATCGACGGCCTGACCCTGTACGTGGAGCCGGAAGAGGAGAGTTGAGCATGCAGATTATTTTCCCTGCTGTTATTGCGCTGGTCGTTGCGTTACTGGTCTGGACATTCCGGATTCTGCGCGAATACGAGCGCGGCGTGGTGTTCATGCTGGGCCGCTTCTGGAAAGTCAAAGGCCCGGGTCTGGTTATCGTTGTACCGCTGATACAGCAGATGGTGCGGGTCGATCTGCGTACCATCGTTATGGACGTGCCCAGCCAGGATGTTATTTCACGCGATAATGTCTCGGTGAAAGTGAACGCCGTGCTGTATTTCCGTGTCATCGACGCCGAGCGGGCCATTATCCAGGTCGAAGACTACTACATGGCTACCAGCCAGCTCGCCCAGACCACCTTGCGTTCGGTGCTCGGTCAGCACGAACTGGATGATATGCTGGCTGAGCGGGAAAAGCTCAACCACGATATTCAACATCAGCTGGACGCTGCCACGGATACCTGGGGCATCAAGGTATCAAACGTTGAAATAAAGCATGTCGATATCGACGAGAGCATGATCCGCGCTATCGCCCGGCAGGCCGAGGCCGAACGTGAACGGCGTGCCAAGGTCATTCACGCCGAGGGCGAACTGCAGGCTTCGGAAAAGCTGGTAAAAGCCTCGGAGATGCTGGAGGGGAGCCCCGGTTCCTTCCTGTTGCGCTACATGCAGACGCTGACCGAGATCGCGGGCGAAAACAATTCGACCATCGTCTTCCCCTTGCCCATGGAACTCATCAAGCCACTGCTTAAAGTTGTGGAGCGGTCCGGGAAGGACGCCGAATAACGGCGATATGCCAGTTCAGCGCCAGAACTTTCCCGCCAGCATCCCTGCCGCGGCACCGGCGGGTATCGCCAGCAGGACAAGAACGAGGCACAGGTAGACTGCCGGCATCAGGCTGGCGTGCGCCGTATACACGATCCCGGCCCACAGGCGGGCGGCCAGGTCGACGGCCAGCAGCGCGCTGCCCGCACCGAGTAACGGACAGCACTTGAACACTTCCGTGACGCTTGCATAAAAAACGTAGGGAAGCACGCCGAGCAGAAGGAAGCCGCCCGAGAGCCAGTAGGCACCCGTGGGCATGGGTGCCAGGGCGGTAATTAACGCTATCAGAAAACCTATGGCAACAATGCCGTAGGCCACCGGTTTGGCAATGCCTCTGCCGCTCTCCATGTCTGGTCCGGCTTCTGCCATTGTCAGCGCGTATAGACGGGACCGACCCCGAAGTTCCAAAGGATGACACTCGCCGCCAGTATGCCTACCAGAATAACCAGTGCGCCAGTGATCGCCGCGCTGGAAAACAGGAAACCCTGTTCCCTGGAAATACCCATCAGGATTGGGAGCCCGATGTAGAAGAGATAGATGGTATAGGCCACCGCCACGAATCCGACCAGCATGATCAGCCAGGGCAGCGGGTACAGGGCCATGAGACCGACCAGGAACAGCGGTGTGGTGGTATAGGCGGTGAGTACCACGCAGTGCTCAAGCGACGGGGCGGCACCGTAGGAGTGCGCCATCCAGTGAATCAGCCACCCCATGATGAAGACGGCGGCAAGCATGGCCAGGTAGAAGGCGATGCTGATAAGCAGGGCGCTGGGCTGTGTCAGTGTCACAGCTTCCCCGCCGGCAATCCGCCAGCCGACCTGGCTGACGCCGATGAAGCCGGCAACGGCCGGCAGGGCCGCCAGGATCAGCACATGCCGCAGGTAACAGGTGCCGATGGAGCAGGGCTCCTTGCGAATCAGCTCCCATTCCTGTTTGGGATGGGAGAACAGTCCCCAGACGTGATGCAAAACCATGGGCGACCACCTCGTCTTTTCGTTAGCACACCGAAAATAAAAGTACACGACCGGCGTGGTTACGATCGCTTGAAGGGTAATAACTAATCTAGGTCATGGTGGAAGCTTGTCAAGCGGGTGCCAAGGCAATAACGTCTTAATAAATCTGTAACTAATGGGGTTTTGCGAACCCATTTGGGAAAGAGAGCCTAAATATCTCCGGCGTCACCCGTTATAAACGCTCACAACTTCACCCAACCCTGGAAAACGGCTGGAAGTACATCGCCGAGAACGGCGGCGTAAGCCCAGACGAACACGGCTGCAGCCAGAATGCCGAGAAAACCCAGTAACACTGTCAGGCCCTCCTCGCGCTGCCAGCCACGAAAAATCCAGTACGCCTGTAAGCCGGCAAAGCCGGCGGCCAGTCCGGTGACCATGATCATGTCCTTGTGCTCAATGTCCATCGGCAGTATCAGAATAAAAAAGAATGCAAATGCAACGCCTAACGGGGTCAGCGAAAACAGCCAGCGCTGCACTTCTTTATGGTCTCGCTGTGAGTGGAGAAGGTGATCGAACTTTTCATTGATGTGCATAATCCGGCCTCCTTGTGTACCAACAGGGCGCACGTCAATTCGGTTGGCGCGCAGTTTTCGTGGAACAGCCGTTTAACTATAGTTCCAGTGAGGGATTGTCGCCAGAAATTGAACTTTCGTCCAGGCAATGCCGGCTGACTGGAAAAGTGATTGATTGTTTCTATACTCCTGGTGTGAGTATAAAACGATAGCGGTTTTGGCAAGGTCGGCGCGTCCCGGGGTAATCACGCGTTTATTTGGCATGGCATGGCAGGGGGATGGAGCGGGTGTGGTGCCATATACTCATCAACCTGTTATCAGCAGGAGTCGTGCCTTTTCTGACATTATGGCATTGGCCAGGCGTGTTGCGCATTCGTCCTGTGCCGTACTGATTACCGGGGAGAGTGGTACCGGCAAGGAGCTGGTGGCCCGCACCATTCACGACAGCTCACCCGACAGAAACGGATCTTACGTGCCTGTCAATGTCGCCGCGATGCCCAGCGAGCTGGTTGAAAGCCAGTTATTCGGGCACACACGCGGGGCTTTTACCGGTGCCGAGCAGGATCGCCTGGGTGCTTTTCGAACAGCTTCGGGCGGAACCCTGTTGCTGGATGAAATTGGTGACCTGCCGCTGCAGACTCAGCCCAAACTGCTCCGTGCGCTGGAACAGCGCGAAGTCCTGCCTGTCGGTTGTGACACGCCCGTGCAAGTTGATACCCGTGTCATTGCAGCAACCTCCTGCGACCTGGACAAGCTGGTCGAGCTTGACCGGTTTCGTGCCGATCTGCTGTTTCGTCTGAATGTCATCCAGATCAGTATTCCACCCCTGCGTGAACGGCCGGAAGATATCCCGATACTCAGTCGATACTATTGTGACAACTACTGCCGGTCGCTCGGCATGCCGCCGATGCGTATCAGTGGAGATGCCATGCAGCGTCTGGTCGAACAGCCCTGGAAAGGCAACGTGCGTGAGCTGGCGCACACACTGGAACGCGCGGTTCTGTTGTGTGAAGGTGACAGTATCCAGCCGGGTGACCTGTTTCCTGGTCATGACGAATACCGCTTGACCGGCACGGAAAAGCTGAGCGATGCGGTCGAGTGCTGCAAGCGCCAGCACATAATCGGCACCCTGGAAGCCGTGGATGGTGACCGGCGGGCAGCCGCAGCAAGGCTGGGCATATCGGCCGCCACACTGTTCCGCTATATCGACAGGTATGGCCTGAAAGGCTATGCGATTGACCAACGGGAGTGACGCTCTGCTTTTTGAGGGTTGCCCAGTATCGGAAACTCTCACAATCAATAGCCGGTTTAATCGCTGTATCGCCAACCCCCTGGTTTAAAAGACTCTCCAGCGTGATTGCTGCTGGCATGGCTTATGCTCGTTCACTTATGTCCGTTTGTCCGCTACAGGCAAGGAGAGGCTCTCATGGCTACCCAGATTCAACCCGAAACAGAACGACCAACCGTGCCACCGCCACCGGCCGGGATAGAACAGTTCACTGTCGAACAGCGGGTCAGCCTGCTGGAACAGGAACTGGCGCAGCTGCGCCGTACCGTGCCCGACGCCAACAAGGTGACGTTGCTGGTGTTTTCCGGTGATCAGGACAAGGCGCTTGCCGGCCTGCTGATCGCGACCACTGCCGCCTCCATGGGCATGGATGTTACGCTGTTCTTTACTTTCTGGGGTATTAATGTACTGAAGCAAAAGCGTGTCTATTCCGGCAAGGACATCAAGGAAAAAATGATCGACTTCATGACCCCTGCCGGTGCCGGCCACATGGGTGTGTCGAAGCTGAACATGCTGGGTATGGGCGCAAACATGCTGCAGCAGATGATGAAGGACAAAAACGTGGTTTCCGCCGAAGAGTTGCTGGATCTGGCCCGGGAGAGCGGCGTTCACATGATCGCCTGCAGCATGACAATGCAGGTAATGGGGATCAAGCTCGAGGAGCTGGTGGATGGTATCGAGGTTGCCGGAGCGGCAAGTTATCTGCAAAACGCCAGCCACTCAGGCTGCACACTTTTCATATGAAAGCCCGTGCAGAGTCTTTCGGAGAGCAGCCATGAACCAGGATGAGACGGCGGATATTGTCTACCTGAAACCGGAGTACGCCCGTCATTGCGAGAGGAGAGATACCATGACTACCGAACTGAGTCACAAGATAGGCCTGGTGCTGCATGTAGACGACGCGCTCGGCGAAGCGCGCCGTTCCGACATTGAAACAGCGCTGGAATCCGAACAGGGAATTTGCTCGGCGCGCTTCACCGAGCGCCGTCCACACCTGATATTGGTGGAATACGATCCGGACTTGATGTCCTCCACGAATATACTTGACAGGGTAAATCGCCAGAGTGTGCATGCTGAACTGATCGGCCCGGTGTGAGCCGGGCACCGATTGTCAGACTTGAACCTGTTTCCGGCCGCGATTACCCATAGCCGGAAACAGGTGGGTGAGGAAGCTCAGAGCGGTTCTTTCCTGCCGCTGAACATGGCCTTGACCAGGTTTTCCCGGTGCAGGCGGCTGGATACCAGGACACCGGTTATGTGGATAACGATCAACAGTACGGTCAGGTTGGAGAAAAATTCGTGGATTTCCTCCCAGGTTTCTTCGGCTTCGTGTTCATCAACCTCATGCTCGTCCTCGTCCTCGTAGCCATCGGCGTAGGCGGCGGAAATCGGCATCAGCGCGCCGGGACCGGTGGCCAGCGGCCCCTGGCCCTCGAGGCCGTAGACTTGCAGGCCGCTCACCGTGCTCAGCAACAGGCTGGCCAGCATGGCCACGATCATCCAGCCACCGGGCGGTGTATGCCCCAGGTAGCGTTTTGGTGCCGTTGACCGCAGGCTTTTGACATAGGTGATCACCGACGCCGGGGCGTAAATGAAGTCACTGAAGCGGGCATGGCGGGTGCCGGCAAATCCCCAGAAGATGCGGAACAGCACCAGTCCCAGCACCGCATAGCCCGAGTAGATGTGCCACTGGCTGTCGTCTTCCCCGGTCAGGTAGGCCACGGTGAAGCAGACAACCAGTGACCAGTGAAACAGGCGCACGGCGATATCCCAGACTTTTACGGTTTCGTTTGTCATGACGGTCTCCCTGTAACGGTGGCCGAAGCATAATGCCCGGTCGATGGCGGGAGCATGGGGCAAATGACTGATTCCGGCCGGTTCTGGTACTTATGTACCATGGCGGCTCACCGTATAATCAACGCCGGACCGGCTGGTGTGGCGGGGAAGGCGATAGATGGCGCAAGTGAAAGAAGGTGCTCTAATTCTGCTATTGTCGGCGATCGTGCTGACAAATCTCTATGATCTGTTCATAGATTACTCGCATAATGCATCGCCCTGGCACCTGTTCGAGGAGTCCCTGGTGGTGGTGGTCTCCGCCACCGCCATTTTCTGGCTGCTGCGGCATATCCGCGCGCAGCAACAGGAACTGGAGGACCTGAAACGCGAGCTGCAGGCGGGGAATGGCGGCGCAGGTATCACGGACCCGGCGGTGCGCGAAGCACGACAGCGTTTGAGCGAGGTCATCCAGCAGCAGTTTCAGCAGTGGGCGCTGACCAACAGTGAACAGCAGGTGGCGCTGCTGCTGTTGAAGGGCCTGAGCTTCAAGGAAATCGCCGCCGTGCGGGATACCCTGGAAAAAACCGTTCGCCAGCAGGCTTCGGGAATTTACAGAAAGGCGGGCGTTCCCGGCCGCCACGCGTTTTCCGCCTGGTTTATAGAAGATTTCCTTGAATAATCCCTTTCAATACTGCCCGGCCTGCGGAAAGAAACAGTTCAGGCCGCGTTGTGACAAGTCATGGCAGTGCGGGGCATGCGATTTCCTGCTGTATATGAATCCCGGCGCGGCGGTGGCTGCCATTATCGAGCACCGGGGCGACATCCTGTTCGCTGTCAGGGCGCACGATCCGCAGGCGGGTATGCTGGACCTCCCGGGTGGCTTTGTCGACAACGACGAAACCGCCGAGCAGGCGTTGTGGCGCGAACTGGAAGAAGAACTCGGACTGAAGGATGTGCCGGCGCGCTACCTGGCATCGTTTCCGAACAGCTACCCTTACGGCGGGGTGGATTACCGGACGCTTGACCTGATTTACCTGATCGAGCTGGCCGAGAAACCGCCACTGCGGGCAGATGACGATATCGTGGCGATACGCTGGATACCCGCCGATTCCATCCCCTACGAGCAGATCGCGTTTTCGTCAGTCCGTGATGCCCTGCGCTATTACACCGCGTCCGTGCGCCAGCGGCAATAGGGGTTGGTGCTGAGCATTGCGTTATAGTAGCGCGGGTCGTGGGTGACTTCCTCACCCAGCCAGTCCGGCTTGTCAAACGCCTCGTCGGCGTCATCGAGTTCGATTTCGGCCAGCAGCAAGCCCTCGTTATCGCCGTGAAACTCGTCGATCTCCCAGCAGTGTTTGCCTTGCCTGAGCAGGTAACGGGTTTTCTCGATGATGGTGGGCCGGCAGAGTTTCAGCAGTTCTTCGGCATCGGCAACGGGTATCTCGTACTCGAATTCCAGCCGGGCAATACCCTCGCCGGCACCCTTGACCGCGAGCCAGGCTTTTTGCCCGCTCTGCCGGACACGCACCGAGCGTTCAGCGTCAGCAGCCAGGTAACCTTGCCGGTATTCGCTACCGCCGGCACCCGGGCGCCAGCTGTCGTTCTTCAACAGGAATTTACGTTCGATTTCTATCGGCACAGCTGATTCAGCCTCCTCTGACCGGGATCCCGGTCCGGCATACAGTATACCTGTCGCGCCACTCGCGACCAGGCGCTGTGGCCGGCGGGAATAATCCGCGCGGTTGGTTGTTTACATAAAGGGAGTGACAGATTAACCGGAAAACAGGAGACGACTGATGAGACGAACTGGCTGGCTATTACTGGCGGGATTTGTAGCGAGTGCCGTGGTCCATGCCGAAACCGTTAAGGTGCCACCAGCACCCAACGGCATTGAATTCCCGGCAAATTATCCTGACTGGCGGGTGATTTCGCTGTCGCACCGCGTGGATAATCACACCCTGAGGGTGATACTGGGCAACCGGGTGGCCGTGGAAGCGGCGCGCAGCGGCAACACCAGTCCCTGGCCGGATGGGAGCGTGCTGGGTAAGGTCGTGTGGAAGGAAACGGAGAAATCCAGCTGGAAAGCAGCCATTATACCCGACAAGTTTGTGCATGCGGAGTTCATGTTCAAGGATTCCCGCAAGTGGGCGGATAACGGCACCGGCTGGGGCTGGGCGCGCTGGGTCGGCGAGGAACAGAAGCCCTATGGCAAGAACACTGACTTCAGCCAGGAATGCATTGGCTGCCATACGCCGGTGAAAGGCAGTGACTGGGTATTCACCACGCCGGCTGTGTTTCCCGGCGTATTCAAATAGGCAACGGTAAACGGACACGAAATGACATGACAGCGCAGCAGGCGGATCAGGTCGCACAACATATTCCGCGTCTGCGGCGCTATGCGCGGGCCCTGCTGAAGGATGCCGACTGTGCCGAGGACCTGCTGCAGGAAACACTGGCGCGGGCGCTGGGAAAACTGCATTTCTGGCGCCGCGGTTCGGATATGCGGGCCTGGTTGTTCAGCATTATGCACAACCTCTACGTCAACGACTGCCGGCGGGCGCAACGTCGGCCGGATGGCCCGTCGCTGCAGACTGGCGGTGTACTGGAACCGAGTGCCATTGCCCGGGCAGAGCAGAACGCCCAGCTGCATGATATTTCCACTGCACTGCAGCGCCTGCCGGTGGAACAGCGCGCCGTGCTGTTGCTGGTGAGCCTGGAGGGCCTGTCCTACCGCCAGACCGCACGAGTGTTGGGCATCCGGACCGGCACGGTCATGTCACGCCTGCACCGTGCGCGCGAACGCTTGCGAGCATGGTTGAACGAGATACCGGAAACACCGGTGCGCTCCATTCGGAGCCTGAAATGAGTGAACAGATGGAAGCGGTCAGTGAGCATGAATTACACGCCTATGTTGACGGCGAACTGAGTCCGCAACGCCGTGTTGCGCTGGAGGCCTGGCTGGCCGGCCACCCGGAAGACGCGGCGCGTGTCCGCGATTACCAGTTATTGGCTGGGCGGTTGCACGCGCGCTTCGACCCCGTATTGACGGAGCCGGCCATATTGCCGCTGAATACGGGGCGCAATCGCACGGCGGTGTTTGCGCGTGCGGCAGGTTTTTCTGCGCTGATGCTGGTTTCCGCCCTGCTGGGTTGGACATTGAAAGGCTGGACCGGCAACACGGCAGCGCCGCCCGCGCTGGCCGACCTGGTGCAGCCGGCGGCTTTCGCCCACCGCGTCTATGCCACGGATACCCGTTACCCGGTGGAAATCGCCGCACCTGAACAGGCGTCGCTGAACCGTTGGCTGTCACAGCGGATGCACACCGAGTTACGGGCACCAGACCTGTCGGCGCAGGGGCTGCAACTGATCGGTGGCCGGCTTTTGCCCTCGACCAATCGCATGGCCGCCCAGTTCATGTACGAGGACAGCAATGGGCGACGCCTGACCCTCTACGTCCGGCGCATCAGTGGTCAGGCGGGTTTCTTCTCCTCCGATTTCCGCTACCGAGAACAGGGAGACCTGCACGTGTTCTACTGGGTCGACAAGGCGATGGGTTATGCGGTAATCGGTGAGCAGCCGGCGGTTGAGTTGATTGCCGTGGCCAACGCGGTGCACACGGCAATGAAACCGACGTCGGGCTAAACCCGGTAGCTTCAGGGGAAAAAAGCAGTGCAAAACACCTATAATGGTGCTGAATTCATTACCGGTACCCGCCGTGACTGCCCCTGAAAACTACCAACTGGTCGAAACCCGCCTGCAGGAAAAACTGGACAACGGCACCACCCGTTGTCACCTTTGCCTGTGGCGCTGCAAAATCGGTCACGGGCAGCGCGGCTTTTGCCAGGCGCACGTCAACCGTAACGGCACGCTGTATAACCTGTCATATGGCATCCTCTCCTCCATCGATATCGATGCCATCGAGGACAAGCCGGTGCGGCACTACCGGCCAGGCACCCGGGTGATGTCGGTGGGCAGCTACGGGTGCAGTTTCCGTTGCGGCGGTTGCCATAACCTGGAGATATCCTGGGGCGTGCGCGCGCTGGATGAGCTGGCCCGCGGTGAGTCGCATGAGGCCTGGGTGACGCCACAGTCGCTGGTCGATACGGCGCTGCGCGCCGGTGTGCAGGGGATCGCCTTCACCTATTCCGAACCGGCGGTGTGGCTGGAGTATGTCATCGATACCGCCGAGCTGGCGCACGAAGCGGGTTTGTATACCGTGTATGTGTCCAACAGCTTCATCACCGACGAGGCGCTGGAACTGGCGGCACCGCATATCGACGTGCTGTGTTCGGATATCAAGTCCATGCGCGATGATTTCTACCGCGAAATCTGCCGGCCGGCGCGTGTCGAACAGGTGCTGCACGCCATCAAAAAGGCGCACGAACTGGGTATTCACGTAGAGACCCGCACCAATATCATCCCGGGTAAAAACGATGATCCGGACGAGCATTACGCCATCGCCAGCTGGGTGCGCGACAACCTGGGCGCCGACAGTCCCTGGCACATCACCCGCTTTTTCCCGGCCTATCAACTGGCTGATCTGCCGCCGACCCCGGAAGCATCGCTGTTTGCCGCGCGCGAGGCCGCGCAGCGGGCGGGGCTGAAAAATATTTACGTGTATAATGACAGGGGTTGCGACTGCGCCGGGGAAAACCGGCCGGTGGAGTACTACCTCAACAGCAGTGCCGAGGCGATCCACCAGGTGAAGAAATGCGCCGCCGGCTGTTGTGGCGATGAAGGCGTATTACTGAAAAAGTATGAGCAGGACGTGGCGGACAAACGGAATACCTGAGGATCGGTACGATGACCAGAATTGTGCAGTGCGTAGTGTTGAAAATCGAAGCGGAAGGGCTGGACAAGCCGCCGCATCCGGGCGAGCTGGGTGAGCGCATTTATGCCAGTGTGTCGAAAGAAGGCTGGCAGAAGTGGCTGGAACGCCTGACCATGATCATTAACGAAAACGGCCTGACCACCGCCGACCCGCAGGCTATCGACCTGATCGAAAAACACATGGAAGGCTTCTTCTTCGGTGAGGGCGACTTCGGTCAGCTGCCCGCCGAGTTCCGCCCCGCCGGTGGCGGCAAGAAATGATATTTCGAACACGCACGAAAAAGGCCGCGCGATGCGGCCTTTTTAATGGGTGGCCGTTGCCTCGTGGAGGGAAAATACAGGGGCAACGACAAATTTCAACCGGGCGTGGGCGCTACGCAGGGCCTCGACGACCTGCTCGGGACTGTCGGCACGGGCAAACAGGTAGCCGGGATACTGGTTACCCTCGGGCAGCGGCACCAGCCGGGTACCTTCGCGCACGATGATATCGACCTTTTCGATATGTGGCACCCGTGCCGCGGCATTGATGCCCTCCACGCGGCGTAACAGGCCGCCCTCCCTGATCGGCAGCATCATCACTCCACGCGCACCTTCAACGGCACGATTTTCCACCGGGTGACCGGTGGCCAGTGCAATGGTCAGGGCTTCCAGGTTGAGCGCCTCCCCGGTGTCCAGTGTACGCGCGCAGTCGCCACCGATGGTGCGGGCCGCCACTTCGAGTATCCAGGCGTCCTCGCTGTTCACCCGCAGTTCGGCGTGCACCGGCCCCATAGTCAGACCGTAGGCCGCGCAGGCCTGGGCGACCCGCGCCTTGATGTGTGCCTGGGTGGTCTGGTCCAGGTGTGACGGCGTGACGTAAATGGTTTCCTCGAAGAACGGCCCCACCAGCGGGTCCGGCTTGTCGAACAGGGCCAGTGTCGTCAGCTCACCCTGCTGCAGGTAGCCTTCGTAGGCAACTTCGATGCCGTCGATGTAGTCCTCGACCAGCACATGGCTGCGTTCGAAGTCATCGTTTCCTTCGGCGATGATATCCGCCACGCGGGCACAGGCCCGGATGAATTCATCCGGGGTATTGGCGCGGATCACGCCACGGCTGGCCGACAGGTTCAGTGGCTTGATAACACAGGGCCAGGGCAGGCCGGCGATCTGCGGCTGCAAGGGTTTGTTAAGGTCGACCAGGCAGTTGATGGGCACCGGGCAGCCGGCCAGTGACAGGTGCGCGCGCGCCAGGTCCTTGCGGCGTGAGAGTCGGGCGGCCTCGGGTGGATTATGCGGCAGGCCCAGCTGCTGGGCGGCGTGGGCGGCGAGTTCGACAGTACTGTCGTCGCTGCCGAGGATGCCGGCGAAAGGGGCTGTTTCCGCTTCCGCCAGGATATGCGCCAGTGCCTGCGCGGGGTTGTCGAGATCCAGGTGCAGACCCTGGCTGACTTCGGTGGTCAGTGAATGTTCGCCACGCGACCCGATCAGCGCCTCCAGGCCCATCTGCCGGGCGGCGCGCAGGTAAGGCGCGATACGGTAACTGTTCGGCTGGGCGACGAGCAGCAGGCGTGGCCGGTTCAGCCGCAGCCTCCGCCGGCTGCGCCGCAGGCGCCGCAGGTACCGGCACCGCCGGTATTGGCAAACACGTTCTTGAACACAAAGCTGCGGTTCACGCCCTGTGTCCGGTAGTCGATTTCAACACCTTCCAGGAAGGCCAGGGCGATCGCGTCGACGTAAACCTTCATGCCATCCTGCTCCAGGACACAGTCGGTGGCCAGGGGTTCCTCGACAAAGGTCATGCCGTAGGACATGCCGCCGCAACCGCCGCCGGAGACGAAAATGCGTACGCCGTTGATACCTTGTTCATTCTCGGTCAACGCGATCAACTGCTCGACGGCTTCCGGAGAGACCTTGATTTCGTCGCTGAGCTGCGGATTAAACTGCACGTCGGACATGATATTCACCCTGCAAGAATCGTAAATGACGGCATGCATTTTAGCATGCATCACCACTGCGGTTCGTCACTTCAAGTATCAGGGAAATCAGCCGCTACACCCTGTGCAGCCGACCGTTTCACAGGGCAAGGCGGCCTGTGATTATGTTATTGAAATGCTTGTTATTTTCTTCGCTCGGAGGCCGGTCGGCCAATATAAATAAGGTATAAATCCTTTCCTCTGGCTGGGAGGAACGACGCATGTCCGGACAGGCAACAGTCGTGATAGGTTGCTGGCGCCAGGGTTATAGACAAGGTGCCCCATGGTAAGGGCCAGGCGTCGTCTGTCTGTCGAAAAACGCCTGCAAGGCGTTCCGCTCTCGCCAGGTGTCGCTATCGGCCGGGCCTGTTTCTACCGGCGACGGCACAGCGAACAGAAACCGGTGTCCGGGACCGGTCCCCGGCAGGAAATCCAGCGCCTTCAGCAGTCTTTACGATGGCTTGCACGTCAACGCTCGGTACTGGCCCGCCAGGCCGAGGCAAAACTCGGCCATGAACACGCGGAAATTTTCGAGGCTCACCGCCTGATGCTGGTCGATGAATCTTTTCAGTCGCAGCTCGCGGGGATCATCGAGGAAAATGCATGCAGTGCACAGCACGCTATCACGACAGTGCTGAATCTCTACAAGGCACAATTCGCCGCTGCCGACTCGGATTATCTGCAGCAGCGCATCGATGATCTCAACGAAATTCAGCAAGCCCTGCTGGATTACCTCAATCAGGTGGATGCCTGCCGGCGTTGCGGGGATGGAGTCGATTGTACCCTGGCGGAGTGCAAGCTGAAGAATGACCATATTCTGATCGGCGAACAAATAACCGCCAGTCTGCCCATAGAGACGGATCAGCACACGGTTGGATTCATCGTGGAAAAGGGTGGGCCGAACAGCCACGCCGTAATCCTCGCGCGGGCCTTGCGCTGCCCGGTGGTCGGCAATGTCCAGGACCTGTTTGAATCCGTTTCCATGGGCACGCAGATCCTGATTGACGGGGACAGGGGAGAGGTGATCCTCAATCCCACGGAAGAAACCCGGGCGCACTATGACGACAGGTCTGCAGGTCGTGCGCATGCCATAGATACGTCCGTGCCGGTACCGGGCCTGAAGGTGATGGCCAATATCGGGCAGTCCGGGGACATCGACGATGTGCTGGCCGCCGGGGCGGAAGGCGTCGGCCTGTATCGGACAGAGATGGAAATGCTGGTGGCGGGGCGGCCGCTCAGCGAGGCGGAGCAGGCCACGCGTTACAGCGAGGTACTGCGAGCCATGGCGGGCCGCCCGGTCTGTATCCGGCTCCTGGACCTCGGTAGTGACAAAACCGCGGCATGGCTCGAGGCGGAGCCACAGGACGGCCCGCTGACAGGGCTGCGTGGCGCCGGTTTGTTACTGGCTCGCCCGGAGCTTCTGCGCGGGCAGGCGCGGGCACTCGCCCGTGCCAGTGTGCATGGACCGGTGCAGGTGCTTTATCCCATGATCAACAGTCTCGAACAGTTTCTCGAGTTAAGAGACCGGTTCGATCGAGCCGTGGCCGACTTGCAGCCGACCCGACTGACGCATGGTGTGCTGTTTGAAGTGCCGGCCGCCTGTCTTGCGGCACCGCAGCTTATGCAGGCGGTGGATTTTGGCTGCATCGGTACCAACGACCTGATCCAGTACCTGTTTGCCATAGACCGAGGCGAGGGTGACGCGGCCGCCAGTTCCTGTTTCGAAACCGATACCGTGCTCTGGGAGCTTATCGAAAAACTGTCGCGCACTGCCGCCCGGACAGGCAAACCCCTGACCATCTGTGGCGAGCTGGCCGGTAATCCGGAATTCACACGCAGAATCATGCAAGCCGGTCTGACTGCCGTCAGCACCAGTCCATCGTGCATCGCCGGCGTTCGTCGGGCCACACGCGAGGAGGTTGAACCAAATCTCCGCCTGCGGTCGATCTGAAATCCTAGTACCCAAGCAGTTCCTTGGCCATGTAATTGCCAAAGGCAGCGGCGGCGTTTTTGTGTATTTCAAAGGCGATCGTGTTGTCTGTCAGCCTGACGACCTTGCAGGGGTAACCGATGGAGAACTGCCCCTCGTCCGATATGACGAACAGGGTGCCCGCAAGGCCGAGTAATTTCTTTTCAGGCGCGGCCTTTGGTTTCATCAGCGCCCCCCGCGGGCTGATGTCCAGTGTCCGCCCCTCCACGACATCACCGTTTTCTAGTTCAAACAACAGCGTTCTGGCTATAGCAATGCGATTGCAGACCCGGTGGTTCGCGTCGTGATTATTCGCCCCGTTATCATCCATACCGGTACGTCCTTGAGTACTGCACGCTGATCATTCGGCGTTAATGCTGAATCGCCCCGGCCCGATGAACACCAGCGCGACCGCCGTGAACAGGTACATGCCCTGCAATTCCAGCCGCCAGCCGCCGTGGGCGGTGAGGCTCAGCAGGTCGCCGCCGTGTGCCAGGAGAATGGCGACGATCATATTGATGACAATCAGTCCCGCCCCGATGCGGGCATAGTAACCGAGTATCAGGAGGATCGGTGCCAGTATCTCGCCGAGGTAGACACCGTTGGCCAGGATGGCGGGAAAGCCGCCGGCCACCAGCATTTCCTCGATGGGGGTGATGCCGTGCTGCATCTTGGCAACACCGTGAAACAGCATCAGAACACCCAATACCAGGCGCAGAACGAGCTTGCCGGTGTCGTCCATGGGGTTTACGGTCAGGTCGTCGTTCATGGCTATGCTCCGGGGTTGGGGAAACGCCATTAAGGATAGATCATGCCGATAACTTTTCACGGCGTCCAGTCGCCGCTTGTCGTTCCCAGTGCCCTGATCAGTTCCTGTGCGGCATTGGAGAGGGAGCGGTCACGGTGATACACGGTACCGAGCGCGCGTTGCATCGCCAGCGCTCTGATCGACAGTGCGCATAACTGCCGGTCCAGCATGGTGACCGGCAGCAGACCCCAGCCGATGCCGACCGATACCAGCATCTTGATGGTTTCGAGGTAATTGATCGACAGGGCGACGTCCAGGTCGAGATTCAGGTCGTGAAACACCCGTTCGGCGATCTGGCGCGTGTAGGTATTGGGGGCGGGGAGAATGGCTGGATGGCGGGCGAGGTCGGTTAGTGTCGGACGCTTTTTTTTCGCCAGCGGGTGGTCTTCCGAGACGACCAGTGTCAGCGGGCCGTCCCATACTTTCCCGGTCTGCAGCGACGG